>JAFLUI010000003.1 GCA_022508825.1 Oscillospiraceae bacterium | reverse complement strand
TAACAATATCAGGCATAGACAGCCAGACTTCTTTTTCTTCATCGGACAGGCTTGCCAGTATTGCTTCTGCTGTTTCATCCGGTATTGATATGGTTATTGCTTCGGGTGTGGTTTCTGTTACTTCCTCGGTTGTTGTTTCAAGTGTTGTTTGTTCTTCTGTTATTTCACTGGTTGTTGTTTCTACCGCCTCGTTTGTTGACTCTGTGTCGATCTCGTCGATCAGGACTTCATCACCTACCTCACAGCAGGACAGGGACAGCACCACTGCAAATGCCGTTGCAAGTGATATACCTTTTTTTAGCAGTTTAGTGACCATAAATTACCTCTCTTTTATATTTTTCCTATTATAACATATTTCAATATAATTATCAACAATCAGTTATATTATTTTTGCTTTTTTGATATAAATTCGTAAAATAATAGACGAATACTTGTGCTGAATGATAATTTATATTTAAACCTCCCCCGTAAATTTTTATAAACCTATTCCATTTTAAAGAAAAATGTGGTATACTATAATGTAATATCTCATTTTATTTCAAGGAGGAATAACCATGAAAAATGTATGGCGCGCTTTATGGCTTGCAGCAGTCTCTCTCGGAGGAGTGGCTCTTGTAGGCGTTGCAATGGAGATCCTTAACAAGGAACAGAAAAAATATATTGACCTGTAATAAAAAAACGGGACACAGCGTCCCGTTACATACGGAGTATCATTTTTATGGATAAATATAAAAAGCTTGCGGGCAATACCCTTATCTTTGCCATCGGCACCTTCGGCACAAAGCTGCTGAGCTTTTTCCTGACCCGCTTCTACACAGGCTGCATGACCACCGAGCAGTACGGCGACGCCGACCTTCTGTATCAGGCGGTCAATGTGCTTTACCCCATCGTCACCATGAGCATGGCGGACGCTGTCATCCGCTTCGGCATGGAAAAAAAATACGACAGCCGTAAGATCTACACCGTGGCAATAGGCTCCACCGTCATCGGTCTGGCAGGACTTGCTTTTTTGTCCCCGCTGTTCAATCTGACGGACATCTACAGGGACTATTCCTTTCTGCTGTTTGTCTACTGCTACTTCTCTGCCTTCAGACAGATAGCCTCCAATTTCGTCAGAGCCAGAGGATACGTTAAGCTTTTCGCTCTGGACGGCATCCTTGCCACCCTTGCAATGCTTATATGCAACATCATCTTCCTTGCAGTGCTGAATCTGGGTGTAAACGGATATATACTCTCCTTTATAGTCTCGGACTTTCTGTCCTTCACATGGCTCACCGTTATCGCCGGACTCCATAAGCAGCTGGACATAAAATATTTCAGCAAAAAGCTCTTTAAGGAGATGCTCAGATATTCAGCTCCCCTTATCCCAACATATATCCTCTGGTGGATAACTTCAGCATCGGACAGAATCTTCGTCACCAAGCTCTGCGGAGAGGACGTCAACGGCATCTACGCCGCAGCAAACAAGATACCCGCTCTCCTGATGATGTTCACCACCCTTTTTTATCAGGCATGGCAGATGTCCGCCATCGAAAACAGGGACGACGCAGGACTTGCAAAGTTCTACTCAAAAATTTACGGTGCCTACAGCTCCCTGCTTATGATAGCAGCCGCAGGTGTCATAATGCTTGTGAAGCCCCTGACCTACATCCTTGTGGACAACGACCCGGAAAAGAACTTCACCTTTGCTTATCATTATACCCCCATACTGGTAGTCGCCATGGTCTTTCAGTGTCTGTGCCAGTTTACTTCAAGCGTGTATAATGTGAGAAAGCGGTCTGTCAACTCGCTTCTTACGAGCCTGATCGCAGCAACAGTAAATCTGCTGCTGAACTTCCTGCTTATACCTGACTACGGTCCCTACGGCGCAGCCATTGCCACTGCATTTTCCTACCTTGCCTGCTTTGCGGTAAGGATATTCGATGTGAGAAATTATATACCCTTCAAGGTAAATCACATCCGTACTGTCATCAATACCATAGCCATAAGCGGAATGGCGTTCACAGCCATCACCGAACCGAAGCTCACCTATCTCTGGCTCATACTCATTTTCCTGCTGGTGACAGTGCTGAACTTTAAATCTGTACTGGACACCTTAAGAAAGATACTTGCAAGGACGTCAAGGAAGAGCACACAGTAATATCAGGAAGCGGGAGTAAATTTTACCCACTCGTACTCCGCCCTGAGAGGCATCTGGCTGTCGTCAAAAGCGTTCAGCCAGCCGTCCACTCCTGTTCCGCACCATGCGTTCATCATGATCTTGCTTTCGGTGACGGGGATATTTTCACTTACAGAGTGTGCCTCCTGACCGTCAACGTACCATGTAATCTTATCAGCCTGCCAGTCGAAGCCGTATGTGTGGAAGCCCTCGGACGCATCAAAGCCAAGGTCGTACATAAACTCATGATTTCCCTTGCTGTCGGTGAAATAGTTGAACTGTACCTTTGTTGTATCCTTGCCCAGGATCTCAACATCTATCTCGTCCCAGGGATTGCCCTCCGAGGGTCCTGTGTAGGTGAAGAATGAGGACACCACCCCGTCATTTTTTATTGCCTTCATGGAGACCTCATAAAGCCCGTAGCCGTAATGCTCCTTTGAGCGGTACTCCCCTCCCGAGTAGGGGACTGTTTTGACCAGCTCGGTATCATTGTCTATGATAAGCTGCATCTTTCCGTTTTCAAAGGTGCAGTTTTTGTCTCTCCAGGTGACGTTGAACATATCCCCGTTGCTCCATCCGTTTGAAGCTTCAAAAAGCGGAGAAGAGCCGCCCCCGAAGTCCGCATATACCGACCCGTCGTCAGGTATCGCCTCGGTTGTAGTCTCTGTGGTGGTCTCGATATTTTCCGCAGTATCTGCGGTCTCAGGGGCATCTGTGCCGCCGTTTCCTCCGCAGGCGCAGAGCATTGCCGCGCACAGTAAAGCGGCTGTCATCGAAAAGATCCTGTTCTTTTTCATAATAACTCCTCCTAAGTTTTTTATTCAGTATAACGTTTCAGAGCCGTTATATATATCAGATATTTTACTATAATATCACTATTTTGACATATTTGTATTCCAGTTGGAGCGATAGTATTTTTTGCGGAACTCACCGGGAGTCATGCCCGTATACTTTTTGAATGTACTTATAAAATGACTGTGGGAGGAAAACCCCAGATAGTTTCCTATGTCAAGAGGACGGTAATCGGAGTATTTGAGCATATTCTGAGCCGCCTCTATCCTTTTTACAGCGATATAGGTGGTGACAGTAACTCCCACCTCCTTATGAAAAATGCGGGACAGATAGGACTTGCTTACAGCTGCATATTCAGCTATGTCCTCCTCGGAGATAACAGCGTGGAGATTGTCATATATATAGTCCATAGCCATTATTATGGGCTTGGAGTACAGACTGCCCCGGGATATTTTTTTCATCCGGGAGGTGTAGTCCAGAACGACCTCCCTGTGGAGCTCATGTATCTTTTCCTCAGACGTACACTTGTCCGCCTTCATGATATAAAGGTCACTGAGGGTGTAGGCAGTCTCCATCTCCATGCCGCCCTCCACGCAGAAACGGGTCATCATGGCGATGGTTATGACAAAATGATATTTAAGGTTCCGGACAGCGTCCTCGGAAAGCACTCCCGCGCCGCTTCCTCCAAGAGGTGTCATGAGACGCTTTACGCCCTCAATATCCCCGCTTTTTACGCAGTCGTAAAACTCAAATTCCTTTTCAAAGGGAGAGTGTCGGAACTCGTACTCCCTGTTCATAAACGCCTTATATGTAAGCTCCTTTTCAGACTGTGCCATGAATATCACTCCTTTATACTATTATACACCATCTTCCATGAAAATACAACAACAAATTGACACGAAAAGCAAAATTATGATATTTTTTATTGACCGTATGGTGTAAACTGTAATCACAGGGTGGGGGTAATAATCCCCGCATGAACATGAACATGAAAATTTATTTTTTCAGGAGGTTTATTATGAAAAGCATTACAATGAAAAAAGCACTGGCAATTATTGCAGCGCTTTCGATCACAGCGGGTCTTGCAGCCTGCGATGACAGCGGAAGCGACCCCGGCTCAAACGGAGGTCCCCAGGTTACAACAGCTACTACCCCGCCCAGAGAGATGGACGAAGAGGACAAGGCAGCCGTTGCTGAGATCGACATGGGCGATGATGTTCAGAAGCTTGAAAACGGCACTGTAAGATGGCTCTCCCACTGGGATTTGAATCCTGAAGACGGCAAGCCAAAGGGCGTTGATATCGAGCTTTTTGAAACCAATTACGGCGGAAAGATCGAATACCTCCAGACTACATGGGAAACACGCTGGGATACATTTTCTACACTTGTTGTAAGCGCCGATCCACCCGATCTGTTCCCCGGAGGAGAGCTTGACGTATTCCCCGGCAGAGCTATCAACGGAATGTTCCAGCCTATGGACGATTATCTTGATTTTGACAGCGATATGTGGACTGACAGCGCCAAGAAGCTCTCCGATGAGATGACCCTCGGAGGCAAGCATTATGTAGCAGTCACAAATGCAGATACTGTATGTCTGTGCATATACAACAAGAGAGTCATTGAAGAAAACGGTCTGGACGATCCTGCCGAGCTCCTTAAGGAAGGCAACTGGACATGGGATACCTTCAAGGATATGTGCCTTGACTTTATAGATCCCGATGAAGAGAAGGTTGCTCTTGACGGCTGGTGGTTCGAGCATAACCTCATTCTTACCACAGGAAAGCCTGCCATCGGCATGGAAAACGGAACTATAGTATCCAACCTCATGTCTCCCGAAATGGAGCGTGCTCAGGCATTCATGCTTGAAGTGAACAGAAACGGCTTCAACATAGACAGAGCAAAATATAACTGGACAGAGCAGAAGCATTATGTAGGTGAGGGCAAGGTGCTCTTCTATCCTGTAGGCGTATGGCAGCTTTACGAGCCTGATCTTTCCGTATTCGGTGATGAAGGCGAGATAATGTTCGTTCCCATGCCCAGAGATCCCTCCGCCGATGAATACTATATACCCGTTTCCACAGGTATCGACTCCTTCGTTCTCTGTAAGGGTGCGCCCAATCCCGAGGGAGCTGCAGCATTTATCAAATGCCGTCTGATGTCTGTAAAGGACGAAAACGCCAAGGCTATCAAAGAAAAGCAGCTGCGCGAGGACTATCACTGGACAGACGATATGGTCGAGATGTGGGATCTCACTATCGATCTGCTCAACCAGCATCCTGTTATCGAATACTTCCCCGGCGTTTCCGTTGAGATAAACTCTGCACTTAACGACCCCCTCAAGCAGGCAAGCTACTCCGGAACAGACTGGGCAACAACAAGATCAGGCATCAGCGATGCTGTTCAGACATACATCGATAATCTCAACGTTACCATCGCTAATGATTTCTCATAATTAAAACGCATCTGACTGAGGAGGATAACTCTGTATGAAGTCTTTTGAAGGATACAAAAAGGGCGTCGATTTGGGAGGCTGGCTCTCCCAGTGCAATCATACGAAAGAACGCTATGACACATTTATCACTCAGGAGGATATCAAAAAAATAGCCTCCTGGGGAGCAGACCATGTGCGTATGCCCATCGACTACAACCTTGTTGAGGACGATAACGGAAACGTCATCGAAAGCGGCTATGCTTACATAGACACCGCAATAAAATGGTGCAGAGAGGCAGGACTGAACCTTGTCCTTGACCTGCACAAGACCGCAGGCTTCTCCTTTGACAAGGGTGAGAACGAAAGCGGGCTCTTTGACAGCCAGGAGCTGCAGGAGCGCTTTTATAAGCTCTGGGAAAAGCTTGCAGAGCGTTACGCATCCTACAGTGACTGCGTATCCTACGAGCTTCTCAACGAGGTCACCGATAAAAGCTACAGCGACACATGGAACAAAATGATACCCGTCTGCATAAAAAGGGTACGCGCCAAGGCTCCTGATACAACGATAATCGTGGGGGGCTACTGGAACAACAGTCCCGATGCTCTCCCCGACCTTGTAAAGCCAGAGGACGACAATGTTGTGCTTTCCTTCCACTGCTACGACCCACTGAATTTCACTCATCAGGGAGCGCCCTGGGTGGACACAATGGACACCTCATTCAGAATGAGCATCGAGGAAGCAAACGTCTCCCCCGAATATTTCGAGGGACGCTTCAAGGCAGCTCTGGACACCGCAGAAAAATACAACATGGCTCTCTACTGCGGAGAGTACGGTGTCATCGACAGAGCCGACCCACAGGAGATACTGAAATGGTACCAGGCAATACACGCAGCTCACGAGAAGTTTGATATCTCACGCTGCGCATGGAGCTACAAGGAGATGGACTTCGGACTTTCCGACGAAAGAATGACCGGTGTCATAGACGAGCTTATAAAATATCTTTAAAGCATTTTCATCTATTCTGTTTTTCATAATTACTCCTAAAGGGGGGACTGCAGTTTTGCAGTCCCCCCGACTTCCGTAAATAAAAATGCCGGAGAGACAAAACCTCTCCGGCATAATTGTTTTACGTGAAATCTTACTTGAGCTCGATAGTAGCGCCAGCTGCTTCCAGCTTGCTCTTGATCTCCTCAGCGTCAGCCTTGGAAGCGCCCTCCTTGAGAGCCTTAGGAGCAGCCTCAACGATCTCCTTAGCCTCTTTAAGTGAGAGACCGCAGATATCCTTAACAGCCTTGATAACGTCCATCTTCTTATCGCCGAAGGAAGCGAGGATAACGTCATACTCGGACTTCTCTGCAGCTCCTCCGTCTCCGCCTGCTGCGGGAGCAGCAGCTGCTACTACAGCAGAAACGCCGTATTTCTCCTGAATACCCTCAACCAGCTCGGAAAGCTCAAGGATTGAAAGGGTGTCGATCTGATCTAAAATGCTTGTTACCTTTTCTGAAGCCATGATAATAATCTCCTTTTCATGTAATTTTTAGTACCGGGCAGATACTGCCCTCCTGATTTTTAACCTGCGCAGCATATCCCGACCGTCCGTGCCCAATCGCCCACACCGCCGGATGCCGCAGCGACATTATGCAGATTCCTCTGCGTTTTTCTTGTCCACCAGCGCCTGAAGTGTAGCAGCCAGGTTCTGCATGGGAGCCTGGAGAGAACCAAGGAGCTGTGCAAGAAGGGTCTCCTTTGAAGGGATCTTGGAAAGAGCTGTAACGCCCTTTGCGTCGTAGATATCCTTACCGATAAAGCCTGCCTTAAGGGAGAACTTGCCGTCTGACTTCTCGGCATATTTACCGAGGATACGTGCAGGAGCAGTCTCGTCTCCGTCTGTTACAGCGATAGCGGTAGGACCTGCAAGAATCTCTGTAAGACCGTCCAGCTCTGCATTTTTAACAGCAAAGCGGAGCATGGAGTTCTTCTCAACGAAGTAGTTTACTCCGGCCTCTCTCAGATCGCGTCTGAGCTTGGTATCGTCCTCAACGGTAATACCCTTGTAGTCAACGATAACGCCTGCAGAAGCGCTCTTGAGCAGATCGGTAAGCTCAGCAACTCTTGCCTTTTTGGATTCAAGGACCTTTTCGCTTGGCATGAATTTCACCTCCGATAACATTCTGTGCTATCAGTATCCAAAAAAGAAAAACCTTTTCCCACAGGAAAAGGCGCAAGTATATCATCATCAATACTCACCATCTTTTCCTCGGCAGGACTTATGGCATAGCCGCCTGCTGTCTTTAGAATTCGATAGCCGCGTCCGCTTTTATCGGACGACTTTAAAATTATAACATATGATTTTCCTGTTGTCAAGTGTTTTTAAGAAATTTTTCATTTTTCTTGCCCGCCCCCTTGAGGGGGCTAAGCTTTCTAAGCTGATCCCGGATCGCTGACTTTGGGGGTGACAGCAGTGCAGGTCGCTTGACCTGCCGCAACTATTGGTTGCATAATAAAAAAATATGACAAAAATGAAAATGCAACCCGGAATTGCTTGCATCTGCATAATATATGTGATATAATATTGATAATGAAAAAAATACGAAAGGAAGGATATAAATGAATGTTGAGATCGCCAACCGCCTGCAGCAGCTGAGAAAGAAAAACGAGCTGTCCCAGGAGGAGCTTGCAGAGAAAATCGGCGTATCCCGTCAGGCTGTTTCAAAATGGGAGCGGGCTGAGGCTTCCCCCGATACGGATAATCTTATACTGTTATCAAAGCTGTATAAGGTATCTCTTGACGAGCTTCTCCGCACAGACAGCGAGCCTCTTGAAGCAGTGTCCCTTAAAAAGGAGGACTACGGCTACACAGAAGAGCCTGTGAGGGAAAAGCTTCCGGACGATTACACAAATGATGAGATATACCCGGGCAGAGATCAGTCCGAGCCTCCCAAGGGTGCACCCTTTGATACGGATACCGCCGGAAACGGACAGTCCGACATAGCTGACAAGATCGGCAAGGCAGGCAGAGCCATAGGAGACGTAATAAACGCCGCCGGACAGAAAATAAATCAGGAGCTCACTTCGGAAAAGAAAAAGGACTTTGAAAGCCGTGTTGAAAACGGCATGGAAAGGCTGGGCAGCGCCTTTGACCGTCTGGGACAGAAGATCGACGGCATGACAAAGGATGAAAGCTTCTCAGGACATAAGCATAAAAAGGAAAAGAAAAGCAGACCCGTAGCGGAACATCGTTCCGCAAGAGAACGTCCTCCAATGACGCTGTTTGACAAGCTGTTCCCGTTTATAATAGTATCCGGATTTTTTATGGCTGTAGCTATAGGTCTTGCACATCCGGGCTGGGTGCTTTTCCTGCTGATACCGTTTTATTATACCACAAAGACCGCCCTTAAAAACAAGAATCTCATGCAGTTCTGCTATCCCCTGCTGTGCGCGATAATTTATTTCGGAGGGGCAGGTTTTTTCGACATATTCAGAATGTACCGTTTCGAAGGCTACTGGTATGAGATCATGTGGCTCCTTTTCCTGACAATACCTCTTTATTACACGGGAATATCCGCTCTTAAAAAAAGGAATCCGCTGATCTTCTGCTATCCTGTGCTTTGTGTGATAATCTACGTTGGCATAGGACTTGTTCTTGAACATCTGTCATGGTGGTTCGGAAATATCTGGTGGAGCAGTGCATGGGCGCCTCTTGGACTGTCCATACCTGTTTACTATATTGTTATAACGCATTTCAGAAACAAGAAAAATAGCTGAAAACCAAGTAAAAAAAACCGTCCGGCGGACGGTTTTTTATCTTTCGGATATAGCATTCATTATCTCTTTTGCCCAATAATCGGCATCGTAATGCTGAACAAAATCAGGGATTTCATCCAATAGATCGGGAAAACCGGAATCCATCACAATCTTTTTAGCCTCTTCCATGTCAATATTATATAATTCACTTATGGAATCAGCCACATATAATAAAGTCTTATTCATGGTAACAATACCTCACTTTCTATCATTTCAATTTTTAAAATGGTTAAAACTGCTGCTGACTTGTCTGAATGAAAAGACAACTGATCGTAAAAACCACATTTCAAAGGTTTCAAGCTATCAACAAACATTCCGTAAGTTACATTTTTCAATCTTACATCTTTAGTCATTTCAACAATCTTTGAATCAGCTACAAATCCGTAAACATAATCATATTTTCTGCCGATATTATGGTAATTTGAAACAGCAAAATCATTTCCCACACGGTTATTATAAACAAACTCTTTCCATTTATCATCCGGGGCTTCAAATATCCTTCCCATACAATCAGACAGTAAATTCTTGTTTACAGAGTATGATATAACCATTGGATACGCCTTATCATTTTGACCATAGATTCTGTTATACGCTTTAGCTCTGCCTTTAGCAAGCTGTACAGCCTGCTCATAATTTCCTGTGGTATAAAATCCCTGTCCAAAATCTGTAGAAACATATCCTCTGTTTATATCGATCCCCGCCATCAGGCTGTCTTTATGTACCGATATCGTTCCGTGATATACAACTTCAGGTAATTCATAGACTGTCATCTTATCAGTCCCTTATATTATCCTGACAATAATTATATCATACTTAAAACAGTGTGTCAAGCATTTCTAATCCTCCCGTTCAAACCGAGCAGGGGGTTCTTTTTACCACAATATGCCTATAAATATGCCCAAATTGTTGTGCATATTTACCCGAATTTTACACAAAAGTACCATTGACACAAAAATAATTTCATTGTATAATATCCATGTTATACTTTTTACATGTAAAAAACTAAATTATACTTAGGAGGATTTTCCAATATGAAGATCAAGAAGATTATTGCTGCAGTGGTAACCACTGCTATGATGATATCCGTTTCTGCAGTTACTTCCATGACTGCTTATGCTGTTGACTGTACATGCGGTGTCGAATCTTGTAATGATGACTGCAGTAACGAATGCGATGGTAGCGACTGCTCCTGCGGTGGCGGCGGAGCTGTTACCCCCACAGATAAATGCGACTGCGGCGGTACTCACACCGGAACAGCTTGTACTTGCGGTAAGGAAGACTGTAGTTGCGTTCCAACACAAAGCGCTTGTGGCTGCACAAAGGAAAACTGCAGCACATTTGTTGAAGAAACCGGCACATGCGGATGCAGCAAGGATAACAAATGCTCTAACAGTGACTGCACCACCTGCAAAGACACCGGCAACAGCGGAAATCAGGGCAGTGAAGACGATGAAAACTCCTGCACATGCGAAGCAAATTGCGAAGAATGTGTAGAAAAGGAATGTGCAACAAAAGGCGAATGCACATGTGAAGGAAATAAAGGAAACGAAGGCGAAGGCGACGAAACAGAAGATACTTACACAGGTTACATCGTTCTGGTTCAGACAGCTGACGCTGAGGACAGCAACGACCGTTTCCCCACTATCAAGGTAGACGAAACAGTTGAGCTTACAGCAAAGGTATACGGTCAGGCTGACGAAGAAGACAGCACAGGAACACTGATCGAGAACGCAGTAGTTTCCTGGACATCCAATGATGAAGAGATTGCCACAGTAGATGAAAACGGCGTTGTTACCGCAGTTGCAGAGGGTAAAGTAGAGATCTGGGCTCACTATCCTGCAGATACTGAAAATAAAAACTCCCAGTATGATATGCCTGCAGTTGTAACTGTAGAGGCTGCTGATAAAGAGCTCCCCGGCGGCGAGGACACAACAACTCCCGGCGGCGACGAAGAACTCCCCGATGGCGACGATGATAATACAACAACTCCCGATGACGATGATGACACAACAACACCTCCTGCTGCAGACGAGGGCACAACAACACCTCCTGCAACAGACGAGGGCACAACAACACCTCCTTCCGACACAGGCGTAAGCGCAGGCGGCGGAAGCTCTGCACCCGGAGCTGCACCTGCAGGAGCAACAATTCCTTCTTCAAACAGCTCTCCTGCTACTTCTTCCGAGGCTGCTTCCACAGTAAAGGCAGCTTACAGACCCAGCATCACTATCACAGCACCCTCCGGCGGCATCACAGCAGATGTTATTGATGCATTTGCTGCTAACAAGACTGTCAAGAAGATAACTGTAAAGTTCGATGCTGTCAAGATCGAGATCTCCAAGGATAATGTAACAGGCGCAGCAGCTGACCTTGACTTTACAAAGGGCGAAAACTTCCTTACTTCAAAAGACATCAAAAACAACAGCACACTTAAGGGCAGCGAAAAGGTAGTTCAGCTCAACTTTGACAAGGAAGGCGATTTCGGCGGCGTAAGCAAAGTAAAGCTCAAATCTTATGTTGGCAGAGAGCTGAGAGGCAAGACTGCTGTAGTTTATGAGTACAAGGACGGCGAGCTGGTTAAGGTAGCAAGCGGCAAAATTGCTGCAACAGGCAACCTGAGCTTCAATATCAAGCACTACGGTCAGTATGTTATCGCAGTAGACTGATAATAAGACCGAAGCTTACCGGACACGTATATTAAACAAAACAAAGCAGATATGGCAAATATGCCATATCTGCTTTTTGCTGCCGTAAAAGAAAACCGCCGCCAACTCTGCGTAAGGCGGCGGTTATTTTTATCCCTCGTAATCCATACCGATCTGTACAGCTCTCAGGTTATTAGCCGCAAGAGCCGCCTTCTTTGCAGGGACTACCTTTTCAACAGCCTTTTTGAAGGTCTCTGCGGAAACTATGCCGGTCTCACGGAAAAGCTTTCCAAGCAGGATTATGTTTGCACCGCCTGCAAGGTCGTTTTTCTGCGCAAGCTCTGTGGCGGGTATGTAAAACGCCTTGATGTCCGTCCTGTCGGTCTTGACATCCACCATTGTGCTGTCGGAGACTATAACCCCTCCCGGCTTTACGCTGCCTGCGAATTTCTCCATTGAGGGAGTGTTCATTACCACCAGTATTGACGGGTCAAGCACCAGCGGAGAGCCTATCGGGTCATCTGAAATGCACACCGAGCAGTTACAGGTTCCGCCTCTCATCTCAGGACCGTATGAGGGAAGCCAGGAGACCTCCTTATCGTCCATAAGTCCGGAATAAGCAAGTATCTTTCCGGCAAAAAGGATACCCTGTCCGCCGAAGCCCGCTAAAAGAATTTCATGGGTCATATCACTCGACCTCCTTTTTATCAGGGAATGCGTCATCGTCCTTGTAAACTCCCAGAGGATAGTAGGGTATCATCTCGTCCTCCAGACGCTTTAATGCGTCCACAGGAGACATTCCCCAGTTTGTAGGACAGGTGGAAAGCACCTCTACGATGGAGAAACCCTTCTTGTCCCTCTGATTTTCAAACGCCTTGCGGATAGCCTTTTTAGCCTCTTTTATATGGGGGACGCTGTTGACAGCAACACGCTGTGCAAGAGCGGTACCTCTCAGTGTGGCAAGCATCTCGCAGACCTTTACGGGGTAGCCTGCAAGCAGGGGGTCACGTCCGAAAGGAGTGGTCTGTGTCACCTGTCCGGGGAGAGTGGTAGGAGCCATCTGTCCGCCTGTCATTCCGTAGGTAGTGTTGTTTACGAAGATGACCACGATGTTCTCGCCTCTTGTAGCGGCATGGACTGTCTCCGCAGTACCGATAGCGGCAAGGTCGCCGTCACCCTGATATGTGAATACGTACTTGTCAGGATTTGTCCTCTTGACGCCTGTTGCAACAGCGGGAGCACGTCCGTGAGCAGCCTCTATCATATCAAAATTGAAGTAATCGTATGCCATAACGGAGCATCCAACAGGACATACGCCTATTGTGTCCCCCTCGATACCCATTTCGTCAATGACCTCGCACACAAGGCGATGGATAATGCCATGAGTACAGCCGGGACAGTAATGTGTATGGATGTCCACCAGTGACTTTGGTTTTTCAAATACTACAGCCATTACTTAGAACCTCCCACATACTTTTTTATTTCCTCCAGCACCTCGGAGGGCTTGGGGATAACTCCGCCTGTTCTTCCGAAGAACTCTACAGGCTTGGAGCAGTTTATAGCAAGCTTAACGTCGTCTATCATCTGTCCCATGGACATCTCCACGCAAAGGACAGCCTTTGCATTTTTTGTACCCTCGTTCATCTGCTTAACAGGGAACGGCCAGAGGGTGATAGGACGGATAAGTCCTGCCTTGATGCCCTGCTCTCTTGCCATATTTACAGCGGATTTTGCAACACGGGCGGTAGCTCCGTATGCTGTTACAACTATCTCTGCATCGTCGGTGAGGTACATCTCAGCCTCGGCGTGATTTGCTTTGATCTCGTCATATCTCTTGAATCTGTCCTGCACGGACTTTTCAAGAACGTCCGGCTGGAGATAGAGGGAGTTTACGATGTTGTGCTCTCTCTTGTTTCCGTGACCGTTTGTTGCCCATGGTTTTTCTGCGGGCTTTGCCTCAATCTCGGGGAATGTGACAGGCTCCATCATCTGACCGAGAAGTCCGTCTGCAAGTATCATTGCAGGCATACGGTACTTGTCCGCAAGGTCGAAAGCCTTTGTAACGGTGTCCACCATTTCCTGCACAGAGCAGGGAGCGAACACAAGAAGCTGGAAGTCTCCGTGACCCAGAGCCTTTGTAGCCTGCCAGTAGTCTGCCTGAGAGGGCTGGATGCCGCCAAGTCCGGGACCGCCTCTCTGTACGTTGATGATAACGCAGGGAAGATCGGCGCCTGCTATGTAGGAGATACCCTCTGATTTAAGGGAGACTCCGGGAGAGGACGAAGATGTCATTGCACGGACTCCCGATGCAGCCGCACCGTAGACCATGTTGATAGCGGCTATTTCCGATTCTGCCTGGAGGAAAACTCCCCCTGCCTGACGAAAACGCTTTGCCAGGTATGCGGAAATTTCCGTCTGAGGTGTAATGGGGTAACCGAAGAAGCATTTGCAGCCTGCGCGGATAGCCGCCTCGGCAAGAGCCTCGTTACCCTTCATAAGATTGCGTTCCATATTATCACTCCTTTATTTTTCCACAGTAATTGCACAGTCGGGACACATTGTGGCGCACATTGCGCAGCCTATGCAGGCAGCGTCGTCAGTACAGACAGCGGTGAAGTATCCCTTGCGGTTGCGCTTCTCTTTCTGAAGCTCAACGATTTTCTTAGGACAAGCGGTAGTACAAAGAGCGCAGCCCTTGCACTTTTCAAAATTGACCGTGATTTTTGCCATATACTAAACTCCTTTCGGTATAATCTTCTTTTTATATACCATCAGTAAACTAATTAAAGTTCCTGAGATACTTTTTAAACACTCCCCCGTCAAAGAGCGGTCACTCTTCCTCCCAGACCTTTTTCACGTAGATCTCCACAGGAAAGGGATTCGTTACCTTTGAAGATATCCCCAAAGGAACACAGGTGTAGGCTATGGGGAGTCCCGCCTTTTCGGCTATCTCCTTTGCAAACCCCTCCGACTGCTCTAAAACCTCTGCGGTTGTCTCATACAACAGATTGGTGTTGTTCACGATTGCGGTATGCTTCATATTAGCCGCCGCCTCGATCTCGTACATCAGCTCAAGAGCCTCGCTTGCTGTGCGGGTGAGAAACCTGCGGCAGTTCACAACATAGAGCATATCTATCCTGTCCGTATAAGCGGAAAAGGCTTCTGCGTAACGTCCCAGAGCGATAGCTCCCGCATCGTCGCCGCCAACGTCTATCACAACATATCCGTCCTCGGAGACGATACGCTCCAGATCGAAGGATATTGCCGGGATATCAAGATTTGAGTTTGCGTACATGGGAGCCACCAGCTCCACATTCTTTCCGGAGAAAAGCTCCCCGAAATCAGCGGAGCGGAAGTATGGGTTCACGATGTCAAGGTCGACTGCTGTGACCCGCTCTCCCCTGTCTGCAAGACTTACAGCAAGGTTTGCGGAAAAATTGGTCTTTCCGCTGCCGTAATGTCCTGTAACTATATTTATTTTTTTCATAGCCTCGCCGTTTCCCCGTGAAAATTACTCCACAGAAATAATATAGTAGTAAACCGGCTGACCGCCGTTAATAAGCATGACCTCGGCGTCGTCAAACTTGTCGCTGACCCTCTGGTAAAGCTCCTCCGCCTTGCTTTCGGACACATCCGCACCGTGGATAATTGTGATAAAGGAGGTATTGCCGTCCGCAAGACGCTTTGTCAGCTTGTACGCCGCCTTTGAGATGTCCTTTTCGGCAAATGCCAGCTTTCCGTTGTCAAGGGCAAGTATCTCTCCCTTTTTGATATTGTGTCCCTCGAAATCGCTGTCACGGGCTGCAAATGTGATAAGTCCCGTGGACACCCTGTCAAGGCTCTTTGTCATATTAAGACGGTTGGTGTCGAAATCAGCGTCCGGGTCGTAATTCATCATAGCGGTTATTCCCTGGGGAATTGTCCTTGACTGGAGCACGCAGACCTTTCTGTCCGCAAGCTTCACCGCCTGCTCCGCAGCCATTATGATATTTTTATTGTTGGGCAGGACGAAGACCGTCTCCGCAGGAGTCGCCATAATAGCCTGCAGGATATCGTCCGTTGATGGGTTCATGGTCTGACCGCCCCGGACGATACAGTCCGCGCCAAGATTGCGGAAAAGCTCCTCGATACCTGCTCCGCTTGCCACCGCAACAAATCCGAATGGCTTCTCCGGAGCTGCGGGAGTGAACTTCTGCTGCTTCTGCTTTTTGGCAGCGGCGGCTTCCTTCATTTTATTTTCATGCTGGTAGCGCATATTGTCTATTTTAAGATTGATAAGGGAGCCAAACAGCAGACCCTCCTCAATTGCCTGTCCGGGATGCTCTGTATGGACGTGAACCTTTATTATGTCGTCATCATCAACAGCAACAACGCAGTCGCCGATGGTCTCCAAGAAAGCCCGGAGCAGGGACGCATCCTTGCAGTCCGCATTTTTCCGGACGATAAACTCTGTGCAGTAGGTGTGGGTGATTTCTTCGTCAAAGTCCCCCACTGTGGTGTCGGATGGAGCCCCGATGGTATCGGTCTTGGGAGCGTCCACAGGCTTTGCAGGCTCCCCGCCTTTAAGAACGTCAAGGATGGCAGTCCAGATAACATAAAGACCCATACCGCCTGCGTCCACCACTCCCGCCTTTTTCAGAACGGGAAGCTGGTTGGGGGTGTTGTCAAGAGCCGCCTTTGCTTCCAGACACACATCGCTCCAGAGAGCCACAACATCGTTGGTGGTCTTGACGGTCTCGTTTGCCTTTTCGGAAGCAAGACGGGCAACTGTCAGGATAGTGCCCTCGGTGGGAGTCATGACGGCTTTATAGGCACCCTCCACGCCAAGCTCCAGAGCAAGACGGAAGTCCTCGCAGTCCGCAGTGATCTTGTCCTTGAAGCTGCGGGCGAAGCCTCTGAATATCAGGGAAAGAATAACGCCGGAGTTTCCCCTTGCGCCTCTTAAAAGAGCGGCAGCAGTAGTCTCCGCCACCTGTGACACCGTGGCAGTATCCTCCAGAAACTGAAGCTCCCGCAGAGCATTGCTCATGGTCATGGACATATTTGTACCGGTGTCTCCGTCGGGAACGGGGTAAACGTTGAGAATGTCAACATCCCGCTTCTTGTTTGCGATGGTGACCGCTCCGGAAATGAATGCGTCTCTTAATATTTTTCCTGTTATCATTTTCTTTTTCACGCCTCCGATATACCGTCAACATAGATGGTTATTTTGCTGACCTTGAAGCCGGTCTTATCCTCGATAGTATAGCGTATCTTATGAGCCAGACTGTCCGCTACTGCAGAAATGTTCGTCCCTATGATAACGGTGATATGCAGCCCGATAATGAGCTTCCCGTCCTTAGTTTCCAGACGGACGCATTTTTTGGCGCCCATCTCCGCCTTTCTGAAAACGGAAAGAAGTCCCTGTCTTTTTTCCGCGGTGTTGAGATCAACAACACCGAAGCAGGTCGAGGCGGTATAGCCGATAAGTGAAGTGAGGTACTCCTCAGAAACGCCGATGGTCCCCAGATGATTTTCAGCAGTCAGCATATTGCAAGCTCCTTAACGACGGCAGCCGCTCCCTGCGCGGTGCTGTCCGAATTTTCATTGTGATAAAACACATATAAATAGTATATCATACTTTCCCCCTTATTTCAACACCTAATTTTAAAAATCATGATTTACCTTGTAAAAATAGCGCCAATTTTACAGATTATTCCACAAAATAAATAATAACCGCAGCGAACGGCGGTTACATTTGGAAAATTCTTGACATTTGCCAAAAAATGTTGTAAAATATGAATTGGGTACGTCAATAAAACGGTAGGCGGTCAAATCTTCCCTCGGAAACGAGGTGAGCTTTATGACATGGATGGAGTTTCTTACTTTATTACTTGTCATATGCAATTTCATTCAGATCTTGCAGAATAGCAAAAACAAAAAGAAATAACCGCCCCACATCCCAAATGTAAGCGGTTATTTCAATAACTTTTCTTACGAGGGTGACCGTCTAACGGACGTACCCTTTTATATTATTATACACTCCCTTGCCGGATATGTCAAGGGTTTTTTCTTTTTTTAAAAATCAAGGTCGTACAGATCAAGGACAGCATTTATCTCACTGTAGCTGTAGCCCTGACGCAGAAGGGCGTTCTTCACCTTCTTCACGCCCTTGTCGTCTGTGAGGTACCGCTCGTACTTCTTTTCCACAAGCTCCTCCAGACGTGAAAAAGTGTCCTCCTCACCTGCGTACTCCTCAATAACATCCTCGATTATGCTGTCAGGGATGCCCCTCCGCTTCAGCTCCTGCTTTGCTTTCCAGACTCCCACCCGCTTCACTTCAAAAAGCTCCCGGGCGCGGGTCTGTGCGTACCGCCTGTCATCTATCAGACGGGACCCTGCAAGATCCTTGCACACTCCCAGACTTATCTCCTCGGAGTAGTTTTTTATCAGCTTTTCATACATCTCCATGAAGCTGTAGTCCCGGACGTCCAGCAGATACAGCGCCCTCTCCCGCGCCCGACGGCGGTCGTTGGCTTCCACCATCTCCTCCACCGCAGACTCGGGGACATTAGTCCCCTCTTTCAGATGGTACTCGGTCAGTATCCTGCTGTGGATATATATCCGCCTGTCATCGTCAAAGACCACGCACATGGTGCTCCCCTTGTACGGAGATATTTCTGTCACTGTCATTTCTTAATTATTTCTTCTTGGATGTGGCAACAGGAGTAAACTCCTCGAAATCGTCCTCTGCATCGATGGTGACATCCATTGCAGGCTTTTTGGAAGCTGCAGGTGCAGACGCGGCAGGAACGGCAGGCTCGGACGCAGCAGCCGCTTCAGCAGCAGCCTCAGCCGCAGCGGAGGTCTTCTTGCTTTTCTTGGAGAGCAGATCAAGTTCGTCCGACTTGGCTTTTATCTGCTCCTCGATCTCCTTCATGACCTCCGGATTGTTTTTCAGCCACTCCTTGGTATTTTCACGTCCCTGACCTATCTTGTCCCCGTTATAGGAGAACCATGCACCGCTTTTATGTATTATGTCAAGGTCTACGGCAATGTCCACTACCTCGCCTGTACGGGATACGCCCTGACCGAACAGCAGGTCGAACTCCGCCTCTTTAAACGGAGGGGACACCTTATTTTTTACTACCTTGCACTTAGTCCTGTTTCCGATTATCTCGGAACCGTTCTTTATAGCCTCACCCTTGCGGACGTCGATACGCACCGAGCTGTAGAATTTTAACGCCCGACCGCCGGGAGTGGTCTCGGGATTTCCGTAAATAACACCGATCTTCTCACGTATCTGGTTGATGAAGATAGCCACGCAGTTGGACTTGGAAATTACCGATGTGAGCTTTCTCATAGCCTGGGACATTAGCCTTGCAAGCTGACCCACATGAGTATCCCCCATGTCGCCGTCTATCTCCGCCTTTGTGACCATCGCCGCAACGGAGTCCAGCACGATAACGTCCAGAGCGCCGGAACGCACAAGAGCCTCCGCGATCTCCAGAGCCTGCTCGCCGCTGTCCGGCTGGGACACCAGCATATTGTCGATGTCCACACCAAGAGCCCGTGCATAAGCAGGGTCAAGAGCGTGCTCAACGTCCACGAAAGCAACCTCTCCGCCCATTTTCTGAGCCTCCGCAACTATCTGGAGAGCAACAGTGGTCTTACCGGAGCTTTCAGGTCCGAATATCTCAACTATACGTCCTCTGGGGACGCCGCCAATTCCAAGAGCCATGTCAAGGGTCATAGAGCCTGTAGGGATAGCGTCCACATTATAATCAGCCGCCTGTCCCAGCTTCATTACCGCTCCCTTGCCGTACTGCTTTTCAATATGCTGGATAGCCGCCTCCAGCGCTTTTTTCTTTTCATCCGAGCTTGTGAGCTTAACTACCGACTCCTTTTTGCCGTCGGCTTTTTTCTTTGCATCAGCCATTTTATATACCTCCATACAAAAATCGAACATTTATTCTGTTTTTATTGTATCATTTTTGGGACTGTATGTCAATAGGTTTTGAGAAAAATTTTCTCCGGTGTGTCAATAATGATACACCGCTACTCTTCATCCTTATATGTTGTCATCTTGATATTTTTACGAAAGTTTTTCCGCACCTTGCGGTACTTGAACTTGTCCCGTATCTTGCCAAAGAAATCTCCTCCGAAGAAAAGAACTATGTTGAGCAGAGAGATAATGATAAGGACTCGTGTCCCCCAGCCGGAAAAAATGAAACTATACACCAGAATGGCAACATACAGCCAACCCAGCCATTTCATTTTAACGGGAATGAAGAAGAACAGCAGGAGCTGCATATTCGGGTTCAGGATGGCTATTGCCAGAAACAGCGACAGATTCAGATAGTAATTGGTCGCATAGCCTGTTATAAATCCCGCGATAATGGCAAAGAGCACTCCCGAAAAATAATACAGGTTAAAGCGGAAGCCTCCCCAATAGTTTTCAAGGCTTGAACCTATCATCCAGTACAGGTACAGCCAGAATAACATTGATATGGGATTGAAGCTTTCCGGCAGAAAAACAAAGCTTATGATACGCCATATCTGTCCGTGCAAAATGGCAGTCCTGTCAAAGGAAAGATAATACAGCAAAAGTGCGCCGATGTCGGGGAAAAGATAGATGGACGCAAACACTATTCCCGTGCCTATCACGATATACAGCATAAGGTTGCTTATATAATACCGTCCGAATTTACGTTCAAGCTTATTAAGGATATTCAACAGCACTACCTCTTTTCCGGATTTTTGTTATTATTATACCATTTATTCGGAGAAAAATCAATATGCAGGATAATTTATTCAACCAAGTTTCTTGTCCCTGTAATAAAATAAATGTTGCTTTTTCGGAAAAAATATGGTATGATAAATAAGTATATTTGTATTTTACAGGAAAGGAACGGTCTATAAATGAAAAAAGAACTGCCAAAGCTCTACGAGCCAAAGGAAGTAGAGGATAAAATATACAAGTTCTGGATGGACAACGACTGCTTCAAGGCAGAGCGTGACCCCAAGAAAACTCCATATACAATTGTAATCCCCCCTCCCAACATTACAGGACAGCTCCATATGGGACACGCCCTTGACGAGACCCTGCAGGACATCCTTATCCGCTGGAAAAGAATGAAGGGCTATGCTGCCCTCTGGCTTCCCGGAACAGACCACGCCGCAATAGCTACCGAGGCAAAGATCGTTGCCGCTATGAAGGAAGAGGGTCTCACCAAGGAGGGCATCGGCAGAGAGAAGTTCATGGAGCGCGCATGGGACTGGAAAGCCAAGTACGGCGGACGCATCGTTGAACAGCTCAAAAAGCTGGGTTCTTCCTGCGACTGGTCAAGAGAGCGTTTCACCATGGACGAGGGCTGCTCAAAGGCGGTAAAAGAGGTCTTTGTAAAATACTACGAAAAGGGACTCATCTACCGCGGCGAGCGTATCATCAACTGGTGTCCCCACTGTATAACCTCCCTTTCCGATGCGGAGGTAACATTTGAGGAGCAGGCAGGACATTTCTGGCATATGCGCTATCCTTTCAAGGACGGCAGCGGATATGTTGAGATAGCAACCACCCGTCCCGAAACAATGCTTGGCGATACCGCCGTTGCTGTCAATCCGAACGACGACCGCTACAAGGACATCGTAGGCAAAACTCTGGTGCTCCCCCTCGTTGGCAGGGAGATTCCCGTCGTTGCCGACGACTACGTTGAAATGGACTTCGGAACAGGCGTTGTAAAGATCACCCCCGCTCACGACCCCAACGACTTTGAAGTAGGTCTGAGACACGACCTGCCCGTTATAAATGTCATGACAGACGACGCAAAGATCGTGGACGACTATCCAAAATACGCCGGCATGGACAGATACGAGGCAAGAAAAGCCATCGTTGACGATCTTGAAGCAGAGGGCTTCCTTGTAAAGGTAGAGGAGCACGCTCACAATGTTGGTACCTGCTACCGCTGCGGAACTACCGTGGAGCCGAGAGTATCTACACAGTGGTTCGTAAAGATGCAGCCTCTTGCAGGACCTGCTATCGACGCTGTCAAGAACGGGGAGACAAAATTCGTCCCCGAGCGTTTCGAGAAAATATATTTCCACTGGCTTGAAAATATCCGCGACTGGTGCATATCCCGTCAGATATGGTGGGGACACCAGATACCCGCTTTCTACTGCGACGACTGCGGCGAAATGATCGTCACAAAGGAGGACTCCGCAAAGTGTCCCAAATGCGGAAAGGAAATGCGTCAGGATCCGGACACTCTGGACACATGGTTCAGCTCTGCTCTCTGGCCTTTCTCCACACTTGGATGGCCCGAAAAGACAGAGGATCTTGAATATTTCTACCCCACAAACACTCTTGTTACCGGATATGACATCATCTTCTTCTGGGTAATCAGAATGATGTTCAGCGGTATTGAAAATATGGGCAAGCCGCCATTTGACACCGTGCTTATCCACGGTCTTGTAAGGGACTCCCAGGGCAGGAAGATGTCCAAGTCTCTGGGCAACGGCATCGACCCTCTTGAAGAGATCGAAAAATACGGTGCGGACGCTCTCCGCTTCACTCTTGCTACAGGCAACGCTCCCGGAAACGATATGCGTTATATGGACGAGAAGGTAAAATCCTCCCGTAACTTCGCAAACAAGCTCTGGAACGCTTCCCGCTTCATAATGATGAACCTCCCCGACGACTTCAAATCAGAGGGTCTCCCCGCTGACCTGAACATCGAGGACAAGTGGATAATCAGCCGCTTCAACAGACTGGCAAAAGAGGTCAACGACAACCTTGAAAGCTTCGAGCTTGGAGTTGCAGTTGCAAAGCTGTACGACTTTATCTGGGACGTTTACTGCGACTGGTATATTGAGCTTACAAAGCCCAGAATCGCCGCAGGCGGAGACACAGCCGCATCTGCACAGGCTGTCCTTGTATGGGTAATGCAGGGTATGCTTCGTCTGCTGCACCCGTTTATGCCGTTTATCACCGAGGAGATATGGTCTGCTGTTTCGGACAGCGGAGTACCCTGTATCCTCTCTGATTTCCCCGAGTATGACGAAAAACTCAACTTTGAGACCGAGGAAGTCCAGTTCGGCAAGATCATTGAGGCTATCCGGGGCATAAGAAACCGCCGTTCCGAAATGAACGTTCCCCCATCCAAAAAGGCGGCTGTCCACATCGAGACTGCCGAGGGCACTATCTTTGAGCAGGGACGTCTTTTCTTCGAGAGACTTGCGTCCGCTTCCGAGGTAGTTATCTCCGAAAAGGTAGATATGCCCGGTGCTGTAACTGTTGTAACAGACAGTGCGAGAATTTTCATCCCCATGGACGAGCTTGTTGACAAGGAGAAGGAGCTTGCACGTCTTAACAAAGAAAAGGCGGCTGTGCAGAAGGATATCGACTTCTCATCGAACAAGCTGAACAATCAGGGATTTGTTGCAAAGGCTCCCGCACAGCAGGTAGAGGCAGAGAAAGCCAAGCTTGCAAAGGCACAGGAGAAGATGGCGAAGATAGAGCAGTCTATTGCGGCACTCCAAGGCTGAGGCAAGGCGAAGCCCTGCACGATTATCTCCCCCCACCGTTAGTAAGCACAAATAATTTAGTCTGCCAAGCCCCCTATAAATGGGGCGGCTGAATTAATCGGAAATGTTTTTAAAACAGCACCGCATGGATTTTGGGCTGGTAATGATATAGCCTTTCTGTGCGGTGTATATTTAATTCGGAGATAAAATGAACTATACTATACGTAAAATAAAAGAAATAGAATACCCACTGTTAAATAATTTTCTGTATGAGGCGATCTTTATACCGGAGGGTGTTGAAGCTCCCCCCAGATCAATAATAAACGCTCCCGAGCTGCAGGTCTACGTTGACGGGTTCGGTCAGCAGGAGCATGACAGGGCATTAGTTGCGGAAGTGGACAACAAAATAGCGGGAGCGGTCTGGGTGCGCATTATGAATGACTACGGACATATCGACGACAGCACGCCCTCCTTTGCCATATCCCTGTATAAAGAATATCGGGGACATGGGATAGGCACGGATATGATGAGAAAAATGCTCACCCTCCTGAAAGACTGCGGTTACAAGCAGGCTTCCCTTGCGGTGCAGAAAGCCAACTATGCGGTGAAAATGTACCGGAAGGTGGGCTTTGAGATAATAGACGAAAACGAGGAAGAATACATTATGATAAATCATCTTAAAGAAGAAAAGGACTGATATTATGCTTCACGAATACGCAACAGGACTGCAATCCCTTGCAGTTTTCAGAGGTATCCTCAAAAACGAGACCATGAAAAAGCTGCTTGATTTTCTCGTCTCCCCCTCTGCGGACAGCTACGGGGACTTTGTGGGAAGCCTCTACACCCACGGGGACTCCCTGACGGATTTTCTCATAGAGACCGTCACCGAGGACGAAAGTCCCTACCTGAAACGTCTTGCCGAATTTAAGGAGGTTCCCGCGAATATTGACGAGGCTGCACGGAACGAGCTTGCGTTCCTCCAGAAGCTGTCCCGTCTTACTTCCGAGTTCGCATGGGCGGCGGCTGGAAATGGCTCTCCCCCTGCAAAGTGGAGCGTGTCGGAAAAGGATCTCCTCACCATATACCGTGAGCGGATCGCCGCCCTCCACACAAAGGGCTTCGGCATCTTTGCCAAGTATCACGTTTTCGTCTTTAAAGAGGGCAGACTTGTCCCGCTGAAAAATCCCGACCCTCAGAAGCTGTCCCAGCTTTCAGGCTATGAAGCAGAGCGGGAGAAGGTCATCGCCAACACCATGGCACTGTTAAATGACAAGCCCGCGCCAAACGTCCTTTTGTACGGGGACGCAGGCACGGGAAAATCCTCCACAGTGAAGGCGATAGCCAACGAATACAAAGACAGGGGTCTGCGTCTTATCGAGCTTACAAAGGCACAGCTCGGAGAGCTCCCCTCTGTCATTGAAAAGATCGCAGGCAATCCCCTGAAATTTATTATTTTTATAGACGACATCTCCTTTTCGGCGGACGACGATAATTTCAGCGCACTTAAAGCAGTCCTGGAGGGCAGCGCTGCCGCCAAGACTCCCAACATGACCATCTACTGCACAAGCAACCGCCGTCATCTTGTAAAGGAGCGTTTCTCCGACAGGAGCGGCGATGACATCCACGCCTCCGACACCAGAGAGGAGCTTGTTTCCCTTTCGGAGCGTTTTGGTCTGAAGGTTGCATTTCTCAAACCGAACAAGGACATCTATCTGCGGATAGTGGAAAGCCTTGCGGAGCAGTACGGCATTGAATGTACTCCCGACCTGCTTTCCCGTGCGGAAGCCTACGCTCTGCGCCGAAGCGGACGCTCCGGCAGAGCGGCGAAGCACTTCATTGAACTGGAAGCGGCGAAGTGATGAGATTCCAAAGGGGGCAACCTGCAAGATAAGCTGTCATAAAAGAAGTTTTTACCAAGTTGAATTTATAAGATAAATATAGCGAATTATGTAAAAATGGCGTTCACGGGGTTGATCGTGAACGCCATTGGTTATATATCATCTTTATTCTCAATCCACCTGAAAGTACTGCCGCTCTCCTCTCTCGAAACACCTGCTATTGATCCAGAACCAAAAGCATTATAATCATCGAAATGAGAAATGCACGTTGACGTATCAGTTGTATTTATATCATTAAAATATTCGGGATCAAAGTAACATATGGTAACAGAATATTGACGGATTTTTCGGTTTTCAAGAATATCTATAAGCCTTGGCTTTATCTTTTCATAATCTTGCTCCTTTTCTTCTCCATCACCGCATATAAAAATGATAAATTCATAAGAACCTATGCTGAGGTACTCATCGGCTGTTAAATCAGCAGGACATTCATTATCTTGGTTACAGTAAGGATGACAGTATATTTTAAATTCATTCGTCATAATATCTTCTAACTGTTCGTGTATAATCTCCTCCGCCTCCTGCTGGACAAGATGACAGGAATAGTCGTCCCGGATATCCCAAATCTTCTTTCTCACATAAAAGTAGTGCCCAGGAAAGCTGTCTGTATAAACTACTATTCCGTTAAAGCTGTCCTGCCACCTACGCACTTCAAAATGACGAGGCTGTCCCTTAAAATCTTCGTCGGTCAATTCGTGAAATTCCACGCCGTATTTTTCATTCATATAACTAAGAAGTTCTTTTCGCGGAGGGTCAGCAGTAATTGAAAACCATCCCGGAAGTGTTATTGAAGGACCTCCGTTATACGGAAAGAAAACCAGTATTGCAACCACAATCAAGCCTAATATTGAAGCTGCTGAAAGAACGGAAATAATAATTTTCATAATCAAAATACCTCTATGTATTCTCTTAACCTTTAGAGTGGATACAAAAAACGTATATCCACTCTAAGAGGATAATATCAAATTTTCCGACAGCCCACTAAGATATGACACCCCCTTAAAATTTATTATTTATCCTTAGCAATAATACCCAGTATCATATTAAATCCGCTGCGGAGAAATTCTTCCTTTGGAATACCCAGACTGTTTTCCATATACGCCTGCTTCCGTGAGCAGAATGAGATCAGTCCGCATATGCTGGACCATATCACAAAGGTGGACTGCATGGGATCAATGTCCGACTTGACAAAACCGTCCAGCTTACCCCGTTCAAGAAATTTGCAGATTACCCAGTTGAGCTCCTCGCTTGTATCGAAAATTTTCTGAAGCACGGGGAGCTCATCAATTTTTTCCTTGTCGGTGCAGATCTGTCCCAGGATGCAGTCGAAGTACATGGGGTAGTCCTTCTCGAACCGCACCAGTGTCCAGCAAAGAAGATTGTAAGCACGCTCATAGTCAGAGATGTTTGTCAGACAGCTTCTTACACCGTCCCTGAGAGTGGACATATACTCCAGAACGATATGATAGTAGATGTCCTCCTTGCTCGTGAAATAGGCATAGATGGTCGCCTTGCTGCACTCGGCGGCTTCTGCCACATCGTCCATGGAGGTCTTGTCGGACCCCTTTGCAAGAAACAGCTTCTTTGCAGCGTCAAGGATGATGCTGCGGTTATATTCGATCAGTTTTTGCTTCCTGGTACTCATTTTATACTTCCTTTCCTGTTTCTGAACTGTTAGTATGTTAATTATAACACAGGTGCAGGAGCTTGTCAAGAGCTTATAAAAGCTTAGAGTGACAACAGGTAACAATTCAGTTACAATACGATTACAATTTGGAACAGTTATTGAAAATCCTTCTGTAAAATGGTATCATTATCTTAATAAATATTATGGGGGGATTTTTTTGAAAAAAGTATTTTTGGCAGCAATAATTCTTATGGCAGTGATTTTTGTCACATCAAAGGCGGTTTCCGTTATGACTGCAGCAGAAGAAGTATCAAACGGCACCTGCGGCGAAAATCTGACATGGGTACTTGAAAACGGTACTCTTACCATAAGCGGCACGGGAGAAATGACAGATTATACTTTCAGCGTACCCGGAGAAAATCCGCCATGGTATGCTAAAAGATCATTGATAACTGACATTATTATTAACGACGGCGTCACATCTATCGGCAAGCTTGCATTCAGAAACTGTAATGAGCTTCAGAAAGCAGTGTTAGCTGACAGTGTTAACGAGATCGGTGCCTGTGCATTTCAATATTGCTCAAAGCTTGAATCAATAAATATCCCATATGGTGTCAGGGATATTTCCGTCCGTATGTTTGATGGCTGTTATTCGCTTTCCTTTGTTGAAATACCGGACAGTGTTACAGGTATTCAGGGATATGCCTTTCACGACTGCACAGCACTTACATCAATAGAAATACCTGCCGGTGTCCTCCAAATAAACAGAGAAGCATTTTACAATTGTTCCGCTCTCAGAACAGTAACAATGCACAAGGGCATTAAAAATATTTACACAGACGCATTTTCATATTGCACATCCCTCGAATCAATAATAATACCCGAAAGTGTTATGCTCATTCATCCCTATGCATTCTATAAATGTGAATCACTTGAACTGGCAATAGTTCCGCCAAAAGTAAACTGTGTTAAAGCTCATGCGTTTGAAGGCTGCAAAAATGCTGTCATATACCACAATACTCTTTCTTTGGAAGAGGACTGTTTTAAAAATACAAAAGCTGTCGTTAAATATGAGACCAAGGACGGCAAGGCTTATATCATAGAAATAACAGGAAACAAAAATGATATCTCACTTCCTGAAAAAATATATGAGTATGACGTCATTTACGAGGATATCTCCTCCGGTGCGTGCGTTTATGAAACCGCCGATATCATCTGACTTGCATAAAAAACAACTCCGACTGGTTCACAGCCGGAGCTTATTTTTTATACTGCTCTTGAGAGCCATGCATATGCTATGTCAAGCGCCTCATAAAGACTTGTTTTCTCGCTCTGCTTGACGATAGCCTCAAGGGGTGAGAGATTTTCGTCCGTTGCCATCTTGTATATCTTCACCTTGCTGGCGACGTCCAGATCCCCTACCTTTGTTTTTTCGGTGATCTGCATCCAGACCACATACTTATCGGACATATTGCCGTAATAGATCTCGTCCTTGTTTCTCACCAGAGGGTAGCCCTTGTAGTGGAGAAAGTTGTTTTCCTTTTTTGCTTCAGCCATTGCATAACCTCCTTAATATATTGATGACGGTCTCCCTGTAACCGTTTAATGATCCCGAACTTGTTCTGTTACTATTATAACATAAAAAATTAATAAAATCAAGGGGGATTATTAAAAAAGTGGGAAAAATTTTTCTTGAGCCGCAGCTTTATTATTGTAGCATATTTTACAAGAAAATAATGTCATTTTTAAAATTCTGACTTATCTTTGCCGCCCCCTTGAGGGGGCTAAAGCATACTGAATTATTCTTACATACTAACGGTGGGGGTGACTCTGCCCGCGGGGGCTTCCCCGCCCTTGCTTACCAGTCTGTGATGATGTCCTGACCGTTTTCGTACAGCTCCAGATTCTTGATGAGCCTGTCTATATACGCAGACGCACATTTGTAGGACATCTTTCCGTTAAGACGGATCATAGCCTTTCTGTTCTTGTCGGGGATAAACTCGATAACATCCTGTACCGAGCCGGTCTTTATTGTCACCGTGACCGCAGGCTCTGTGTCGGTATCCTCAAAGTAAAGCTCGTCGCTGGGAGCACGGAGGATAAACTGATAAAGGGTCCTGAACTTGTCCGCATCCATTTCTTTTCCGTCCAGCCATACCTTGAATGTCTTGTTGTCATTGCCTTCAAAGGTAAAGTGCATCTTTTTGCCGGCAGCTTCGATATCAAAGATCTCAACTTCATAGATATAGTTGCTGGTTATCATGGTGGTGACAACATCCATGGGCTTTGCCTTAAGCCATGGCAGGTTTTCCTCGGAGAAAATATAGATTATGTCAATGCCGTCCACATAGACGAACCGTCCTGCCTTTTTGCCCTCCTCGTCCACAGCTTCCTTTCCTACGGTGATGTCCACTGTGTCGCCGCCGTATATATCAAAGAGGATCTTTGCGGCGCAGTCACTGTCGGTCAGCTGCAGCGATTCAAAGTCCTTTTCCTCGGGACGCAGCACCGCCAGATCACTGGCAGTAAGCCCGAAAATTTTGTCAGTTACATCATATGCCTTATCAGGGTTCATATCACGTTTTACAGGAGAGGTAACAACATATCTGGATGAATTTCCCGTCATAGCGTCGGGGTCGTCCTGTCTTTTATCGTACTCAATGACAAAATCATAGTCAAGATCGGGTCGTCTGACAGTCAGTTTATTTATGCGGGTGTAGTCCGCTGTGTCGTTTTCATCCTTCTTCTGTCTTGCAGTATAGACAGTACGTGCTATAACGTCATGCTTGTCATTTGTAAAGCAGCTCACCGCTGAATTAAGAGCAGTGTAAACTGTGGGGTCATCATCTATCATAAAATAGCGCTGTCTCTCGTCGGGAGTAAGGTTTCCGATGGTCAGCTTTTTGATCGTCCCTGCGCTGTCTGAAAACTCCGCAGTGACCTCAGCAGAGGGAGCGTCCAGACCGTATATTGAGATGTCCTCGGGATTCTCCGTCACCGCACGCTGGGAGGTCATTGTGGACGCCTTTTCCACAAGATTGCTTATGACCTTGCCGTCCACGGGAAGATCGGCGTACTCCGGAACTCCCCACATTGCCTCGTCTCCCTCACCGAAACGAACCAGCTCATAGGTGCCGTATTCATTTGTAATGGTGAGAAGTCCAAGAGTTAGGGGATCCTTTTCGTAAAGAAGCTGGGAGGTCACTTCCTCCTCTGCTGTTTCTTCCTCCTCCTCGGGAGCGGTCAGCTTAAGAAATACCGCAACACCTGCCAGAAGCACGACAACCACAGCGCATATAATAATAAGCTTGATATTTTTCTTCATTATTTATGTCTCCTTCTGAGCCATACTATGATTCCCGCCGCCGCAACAAGAGCAGGGAGCACAAATATGAATGCTATCCTGATAGCATTTGCAGCAGACTCACTTCTTTCAAAGGTGGTGCTGGACAGATCCTTTGCAACGATATAGACCCCTGTCTCCTTGCCGAAGATGGTATTTATTGCAGAAACAAAGTAATCTCCGTTGTTGAAGTAGGGCTGTTCAGTATATATCTGACCGAGCATATCATCGCTTCCGAAAACCAGCATATTTGAACGTATCTGCTCATTGTCAATGAAGGTATATTTATAGGAAAGAGCCATGACAGTGATCTGTCCCTCATTAAGGTCGGCAACATCGCCGGTCTCCTGAATCTCCTTTTCCATCTCACTTGTATAGACAAAGCCTGTTTCGGAGGTTTTCAGCAGATCTGCAGCCACAACATTTCCGTGGCTTTCAAAAAGCAGCTCCAGAGGACGGGCGCCGTAGACTGCCACAGGATTTGTGAATGTATCGGCAGGTATGCCTCCCGTATAATCATTGCTCTGAAGAAATGCAACAAGAGCATATGGAATGGTCTGGAAAAGATACTGTCTGTTGCTCTCGCACACATATCCGTTTCCGATGCTTATGCCCCACTCTGCAATAAAAGCGTTTATGTTGGGAGTGTCATGCTGAGTGTTGCTTGCAAGATAGATCATGTTCTTTCCGTACTGTCCGCCGTTCTCCATAAATTCATAGAGCTTGTCAACAAAAGACTCGGAAAAATCGTTAAGGGGAGAGTTTACGATGATAAGGTCTGTGTCCATGGGCAGCTCCTCGGTGTTGGGGTCAATGGTTGTGACATCGAAGCCGTTGTCCGTAAGCAGCTTTATGATATTGCTGCCGTTTGTGCTGTCGGAGATGACGTTAAGGTACACCGCTGTTTTGGGGTCGGGGTCGGTAACATACATTACAGCAGAGGTCAGAACCTGCTCCGCCTTTGAGGAAACGATGCTCTGTGACCAGTAATTTGTCTCGATGTTGAAAAGGTCGTTTACAGAGATAACTCTTATGCGGTGGGAGTTCTCGTTGAAAATGATTATGCTCATTTCGGAAACGCTTCCGCTGTAATACTGCTTGTACTTTTCAACATAGGTAGGGTCGACGGTCATGTCCACAAAGTTGACTTTTATCCTGTCTGAGTTCATTTCGTATTTTTTAAGGACCTCATACGCCTGACGGTAGTAGACGTTTTCAGTGGTACGGAAAAGATGCTCGTCCACCGTTGTGCAGATCTCCACGTCCTCGTTAAGTGAGGCAAGGTAATCAAGGGTCTTTTCGGTGATCTCGAAATTCTTTCCGGGGGTCAGGTCGAAGCTCATATTGTATCTGTCACTGAGGGAAGAAACAATAATATTCAGCAGTACAACAAGCGCCGCAACAACAACTGTAATGACCACAGCGGCGGTGCCATACTTAAGTTTTTTTGTATTTATCTTCATGTTCGGAAATCCTCCTATCAATCCCAGCGGCGTTTCTCAAGAACCCGGACTGTGAGAAAATTAAAAATGAATACAGCGCTTAAAAAGAACAGAAGACTTGACATATTGAATATACCTGTGGAAAATTCATAATATCTTGTATAAAAGCCAAGTGATGCCATGATATTTCTGAGCCACTCTGCCTTTACATTTCCTGCCAGCATATCGATAAGGTAGAAGATCATGATGATAATGAAGCTCAGTATCGCAGCCACCACCTGATTTTCCGTCATAGCGGACACAAAAATGCCTATTGAGATGAAGCTTGCTCCCAGCAGAAGCAGGGCGATAAAGTTTCCGATGATGGTCGCCCACGCCACATTTCCCGCAAGAGCCAGCAGAGTTATCACGAACAGCACATAGACTGCCATTGCGCACATGAAGATGCACAGCGCTGCGAAAAATTTTCCCATTACTATTGAGAAAAGATTTACCGGAGCGGTAAGCAGACACTGGTCTGTACGCTGACGCTTTTCCTCGGTGAAAAGTCTCATTGTCAGCAGCGGCAGGAGTATCATCATAATAGTGAAGGCGTTTGAAAATACCACTGACATATCTGTGGTGCTGTAGCCAATATTGTAGCTTATAAAAAATGTGGAAGTATAGATATAGAATACAGCAATAAAAATATACGCGATGGGAGAGGTAAAATAAGCTTTAAGCTCCCTTCTGAAAATAGCGCCCATTATTTTTTACCCCCTTTTTTATTCTTTTTTGAGGATCTCTTTGCAGGCTCTGATTTATCGGAGGCCCCGGAGCTTTTATCCTGCTCCACGGCTTTTTTCTCGTACTCAGCGTCTTTGGAATCAGCCGCCTCTGCCTTTTTCTCCTGCTCCTCAGACTTGGAGTCTGCTTCTTCGGCTTTCTTCTCATATTCTTCGTCCTTGGAGTCTGCTTCTGCTGCCTTTTCCTCCGGCTTGTTTTCCGCAGACTTCTTTGTCCTTATAACGACCTCGTCTCCCATGGTTATTTTAAGGAAGATGTCCTCCAGCGTCATTTCGGATGTCCTGAGCCCAAGAAGCACCCAATTGCGGGAAACCAGCCTCTTGAAAAGCTCTCTGCGGATATCAACATCCTCTTTGGTTTCGATCTCGTATTCGTAGACGCCCTTTTCACGCTCCATGTCCGCTACCACTTTGACCACTCCGGAAATGCCCTTGATGGTCTTAAGAATCTCCTCTCTGGGACCCTCGATACGGGCAATGAGCCTGTAGTCGGCGGTTATGTTTTTGGTGAGATTTTCGGTGGTGTCGTCCGCAGCGATCTTTCCTCCGTTGATGATGATTATCCTGTCGCACACAGCCTGTATCTCAGAAAGGATATGTGAGGAAAGAATGACTGTATGCTTCTGTCCAAGACGCTTGATAAGGGATCTTATCTCGATTATCTGCTTCGGGTCAAGACCTACCGTAGGCTCGTCAAGTATAAGGATAGGCGGATTTCCCACCAGAGCCTGCGCAAGACCCACTCTCTGCTTGTAGCCCTTTGAAAGGTTGCGGATTATACGGTCATAAACATCGGTTATCATCACCAGACTGCACACGTCCTCAAGATGAGCCTTCCGGGGAAGCTTGCACTTTTTCAGGTCATAGATAAAATTAAGATAGTCCTTGACGGTCATGTCAAGGTAAAGAGGGGGTATCTCGGGAAGGTACCCTATGTTTTTCTTTGCCTCGATAGGGTCGTCAAGAATGTCGATGCCGTTGATGAGAGCCTTTCCCGATGTTGAGGAAATGTATCCCGTCAGCATATTCATAGTTGTGGATTTGCCTGCGCCGTTTGGTCCGAGAAAGCCTAATATCTCTCCGTCGTTTACCGTAAAGGAGAGGTCGTCAACAGCCCTTTTCGCGCCGTACTGCTTGGTCAGGTTCTGTACTTCGATCATGTAACAGCCGCCTTTCATGATATTGGTATGCTTTAGTTATTTTAGCAATCTATTGTGTTTATTATGTGACAGTGGGATAAAAATCTTATCCAAGCTTTGCGATAGCTTTCTTTATTCTTGCGATGCTTTCGTCCCTGCCAAGGATAGCCGCCAGCTCGATGCCGCCGCCGGGAGTGAGAGCCTTGCCGGAAAGCGCCACTCTTACAGGCCAGAGCATCCAGCCGTTCTTGACCCCCTGCTTTTCGATCTCCGCAAAGACAGCACTGTGGATATTCTCCTCGTTCCAATCCGCTTCCGATATCCCCTCTAAAACAGGAAGCACTGCATTAAGCGCAGGGACAGCGGTCTCCGCGCTGGTCTTCATCTTCTTGTTGAAGTAAAGCTCGCTGTCATATTCGGGGAGGGTGTCAATGAAATCCACTTTTTCCGGTATCTCAGTAAGAAGCTCCGTTCTTGGCTGGAGCACCTTTGCAAGCACATCTATGTCGATGTCCTCCCTCTTACAGGTCTGTCTTATATAGGGCAGAGCAAGCGTCCTGAACTCCTCATGGGGAAGTCCGCGGAGCCACTCTGCGTTGATGGCTTTCATCTTCACAGCGTCGAAAATGGCGGGTGATTTTGAAAGTCCGCTTATATCAAACTCCTTTATAAGCTCTTCCAGAGTGAAAATTTCCTGCTCTCCCTTGGGAGCCCATCCAAGAAGCGCGATATAGTTCAGGATGGCAGGGATATAGTAGCCCTTTTCCACAAAGTCCCCGAAGTAGGCGTCACCGTCACGCTTGGAAAGCTTGTGGGAGGCGTCCCTCATGATATGCTCAACATGGATATAGGTGGGGACTTCCCAGCCGAAAGCCTCATAGAGCAGGTTATACTTGGGCGCAGAGGAAAGATACTCGTTTCCTCTTACAACATGGGTGATCTCCATAAGATGGTCGTCCACGATGTTTGCGAAATTGTAGGTGGGCATACCGTCCGCCTTGATAAGTATCTGGTCGTCAAGGTCGGCATTGGGGACGGAGATATCCCCGTAAAGCTCATCGTGGAAGGTAGTAGTGCCGTCGAGGGGCACTTTCTGTCTTATTACATAGGGAGTACCCTCTGCAAGAAGCTTGTCCGCTTCCTCCTTTGGCAGGTCTCGGCAGTGACGGTCATAGGTGGGAGTGATGCCCTTTGCTCTCTGCTCCTCGTGTACCTTTTCCATACGCTCCTTTGTGCAGAAGCAGTAGTAGGCGTGTCCTGTCTGTACCAGCTTTTCAGCGTATTCCTTGTAGATGCCCATACGCTCCGACTGGATATAGGGACCTGTAGGACCGCCGATGTCCGGACCCTCGTCCCATGTAAGTCCGCAGGCACGGAGGGTGTCGTAAATGACCTCAGTTGCTCCCTCGACAAATCTTTCACGGTCTGTATCCTCAATACGGAGTATGAATTTTCCCCCGTACTTTCTTGCGATGATATAGGTATAAAGCGCCGTCCGGAGATTTCCTATGTGCATATATCCTGTAGGACTTGGCGCAAATCTTGTTCTCACGTTCTGAGTGTTCATTTTAACTATCCTTTCTTATATGGGACTTTCTATGGTACGGTATTTGTTTTCCGGTATAGCTTTTACAGTCTCGGTATCGGAGGCTATCTGCTTTTTAAGCTCCTCCACATCTGCAAATTTCATTTCAGGACGGACAAAGCTGATAAGGGACACCCTCACCATTTCGCCGTAGAGATCGCCCCCGTCAAAGCCGATCAGGTAGGTCTCGGCAATGGGAGCGTCGCTTCCCACCGTAGGCTTGACACCGATATTTGTAATGCTCCTGTAGACGCTTCCTCCCAGATCAGTCTTTGAAGCATAGACCCCGAATTTCGGCATCACCTGCTTTTTGGGAAGGTACTGATTTATAGTGGGAAAGTCAAGCTGTCTGCCAAGCTGTCTGCCGTAAGCGACCGGGAGCCTGAAGCTGAAATGGGAGCCAAGAAGCATATTTGCAGCTTCCATATCCCCCTCATTTATTAATCTGCGTATCATTGTGGAGGATATTCTCTGTCCGTGGGCTTCCTTTACAGGGGGGACGGTATAAGTCCTTATACCGTGCTTTTTGCAGAGCTTGTTCAGTTCGTCGGTACCGCAGGAGGCTTTCGCTCCGAAGCGGAAATCCTCTCCACACACAACGAACTTGGCAGCAAGCTTGCCGCAGAGCACAAGCTCCACGAACTCCTCGCCGCTTAAGTCTTTGAAGTTCATAAAGTCGGGGGAGTAGATGTATCTTACTCCGAGACCGTCGATAAGCTCGAATTTTGTATCACGGGACAGGATGTACTCCACCCCGCCCGAACCCTTTGATGTGACGCTGAGAGTGTCAAAGGTAAACACGGCAGGGTCGATGCCGGGAAACTCTGCGGCAATGTCAAGAGCCCGCTTTATAACAGTCCTGTGACCGTAATGGAGACCGTCAAAAAGTCCCATAGCAACAGCGGTATTTCCGCTCGGTACGTCATTTGTACCTGTCAGGTCTATCATGCCCGTGCCTCCTTTGCGTGCAGAATATCAGCCGGCAGTCCCGTCTGAATGTGTCATATCTAAAAGTTTTTTTCTACCCTCAAAATACCCTTTTCGGTGTCGGGAGCGGCTATGCCGATAAATCCGTTCTCTCCGTAAACACGAACACGGGGAGCGGTCCTATCAAAACGCAGTCTGTCAAGATCAAGCTTCACACCGTTGTGGTACATTCTTTCCTGAGCGCCTTTTATGCGAAGCTCCGGCAGGTAAGCAAAGACCTGCTCTATAGGCTTTATTACCGTGGAAAAGTCTCCCCCCGATGCCGCCATCTCCTGAAGCTGTTCTAAGGTCACGCAGTCAGACAGTGAGAACCCGCAGGCTCTTGTCCGGACAAGGGATGTCATTATACCTCCGCAGCCGAGCTTTTCTCCGATATCGTTTATGAGAGTGCGGATATAGGTCCCCTTTGAGCAGGACACCGACAGTCTGCCCTCTCCGCTTTTTTCGTCATAAGCAAGCAGCTCCAGACTGTAGATGGTCACGGGACGGGGCTGACGCTCCACCTCCACCCCCTGTCTTGCAAGGTCGTAGAGACGCTTTCCTCCCACCGAAACAGCAGAATACATGGGAGGTATCTGCATAATATCCCCCCGGAAACCCTCCATAACGTTCAGGATGTCCGCCGATCCGATACCGTCAATATTGCCCTTTTCCGTCACCGTTCCCGTAGAGTCCTGAGTGTCGGACACAGCTCCGAGACGGAACCCCGCCTCATATGTCTTGTCATGGTCGGGAAGCATATCGCAGGCTTTTGTCGCCCTCCCTGCAAAAACGGGAAGCACTCCCACAGCCATAGGGTCAAGAGTTCCCCCGTGACCCAGTTTTTTCATTTTAAGTATACCCCGCATTTTTGCAATGACGTCAAAGCTGGTAAATCCCGCAGGCTTGTTCACGCATATGATCCCGCAAAGCTCTTCATTATTTACACCAGCCATAGATCCATCCCCAGCGCAGGAGCAATTGCAGACAGAAGCTGCATTTTGACCTCGTCCACCTTGCCCTCCAGAGTGCAGCCTGCTGCCTTTTTATGTCCGCCGCCGCCAAGCTTGCGGCATATTGCGGAAACGTCCACGTCCGAAGCAGAGCGGACGGATATCTTGAATTTCCCCGGCTCCTTTTCCTTAAGGATAGCCCCTACCATGACGCCCTCTACCTGGACGCTCATTCCTGCAATGCCCTCGAACTCCTCCTGAGCAAGACCGGTCTCCTCGATAGTTTCAAGAGTGACCGCAGCAATTGCGCACCTGTCATCAAGGTAAAACTCCATAGAGGAGCTTATATACTGCTCCACAAGAAGTCTTGCCCTGCTTTTGATATCGAACATCTCACGGTTTATCCATTCAAAATTGATGCCCTGCTCCATCAGCTTCGCGGCTATCATATGGCAGAGCCTTGTAGTGTTCCCGTACTTGAAGCAGCCTGTGTCGGTGGCAATGCCTGTGTAGAGACACTCGGCGATCTTCTTGTCAAGGGGGATCTCCATTTCGGTCAGAAGACTGTACATGACCTCGCAGGCAGCCGCAGCGTCCGGATAGAGAAGCAGTCTCTGTGCATACTCGGTATTTGAAACATGGTGGTCTATGCACAGGTCAACATAGTCTCCGTATCCCGAAAGCTTGGAGCCAAGCAGCTTTGCGTCCGCAACGTCCACAGCCACAATGGTCTCGGGAGTGAACTTCATGGGCTCATAGCCCTCCATCATAAAGTTATATCTTTTCGGGAAATCGTCAGAGCAAAGCACATTTGCGTTTTTTCCAAGCTTCCTGAGTGCAAAGCACAGTCCGAAGCCGCTGCCTATGGTGTCGCCGTCGGGACTCTGATGTGTAAGGATATAAAAGTTGTCCCGTGTTCTCAAAAAATCGGCAGCCTCTTTTATTTTGATCCGCATTATTGATCCTCCGTCCCCTCAGTCTTGTTTATTTCCAGATCTTCAAGCTTTTGTGCGATCTCCGCCGAATGCTCGATAGAGTCGTCCGCAATGAATTTCAGTTCGGGACATTTTTTCAGGTGAAGGACGTTGGATATCCTCCGTTTTATAAGACCGGAGGCGCTTTCAAGACCCTTCACAGCCGTTTTTGCGGCGTCCTGCCCCTCTATGCTGGAAATATAGACCTTACAGTGGGAGTTATCTCCCGAAAGCTCTGTACGGACTACGGAAACAAGGCTCCCATTCACACGGGGATCCTTTATTTCCTCACGTATCAGACCGGAAATTTCCCTTTTTATATCCTCGGACAGACGTCCGTTCTTGAAGTTTGGCATTTCATTTCTCCTTTTTTATACTCTCCCCACCGCCCCTTGATAGGGGCTAAATATAACTAAATTATACGCATTTATTTACTTTGGAGTAGATAAGGGTCAAGGCTCAGCCTTGCTTCACCCTGCCGCCCCCTGGACAGGGGGCTTTGCAGACTAAATCATCTGCATTTTTGGGCGGTGGGGGTCGACTCTGCCAGCAGGGGCTTCCCTGCCCGCTTAGTCGGGACGGTACTCCTCCATAAAGTATGCCTCGAAAATATCGCCCTCACGAATGTCGCTGAACTTTTCAAGAGTGATACCGCACTCGTAGCCCTCGGCGACCTCCTTCACGTCATCCTTGAAACGCTTAAGGCTGGACAGCTTGTCGTCCGCGATGATGATACCGTCGCGAACAACACGTATCTCGCAGCTTCTGGTGATCTTTCCGCTGAGCACATAGGAGCCGGAAACAGTTCCCACATTGGAGATCTTGTATACCTGACGCACCTCCACACGTCCCAGAGATACCTCTCTGAACTTGGGAGCCAGCATACCCTTCATAGCGGTGGTGATCTCCTCGATAGCATCGTAAATGATTCTGTACAGACGGATATCCACGCCGTCTCTTGCTGCATTGTCTGCCGCAACAGGGTCGGGACGCACGTTGAAGCCGACGATGATGGCATTGGACGCATCCGCAAGCATAACGTCGCCCTCGGAAACAGCGCCTACCGCTCCATGGATAACACGTACACGAACCTCGTCGTTGGACAGCTTTTCAAGGGACTGCTTCACAGCCTCCACAGAGCCCTGAACGTCCGCCTTTACAATGATAGGAAGCTCCTTGATCTCTCCCTGCTCGATCTGGCTGAACAGGTTGTCGAGAGTTACCTTCTGGTACTGCTTGAACTGCTCCTGCTTAGCCTCATGCTTACGCTGGTCAACAAGCTCTCTTGCAAGACGCTCGTCCTCTACTGCATTGAATGTGTCGCCTGCAGAGGGTACCTCCGCAAGACCGGTGATCTCAACAGGATAGGAGGGTCCTGCTTCCTTTACTACCTGACCCTTGTCGTTTGTCATTACGCGGACACGTCCCACTGCTGTTCCCGCAATGATGATGTCGCCTGTATGGAGAGTACCGTTCTGGACAAGCAGTGTTGCGATAGGACCGCGACCCTTGTCAAGACGGGCTTCAATGACAGTACCCTTTGCAAGACGGTTGGGATTTGCCTTAAGCTCTGCCACTTCTGCAACAAGCAAGACATTTTCAAGCAGGTCGTCGATACCCATGCCTGTCTTTGCGGAAACGGGCACGCAGATAACGTCGCCGCCCCATTCCTCAACAACAAGGTCGTGTTCGGTGAGCTGCTGCTTGATATTGTCGGGGTTAGCACCCTCCTTATCCATCTTGTTGATAGCAACGATTATGGAGACTCCCGCTGCCTTTGCGTGATTGATAGCCTCGATAGTCTGAGGCATGATGCCATCGTCAGCGGCAACAACAAGGATAGCTATATCCGTTACGGACGCACCTCTTGCACGCATTGCGGTGAACGCCTCATGACCGGGGGTATCAAGGAAGGTGATCTCCTTGCCCTTGCAGGTCACTCTGTAAGCACCGATGTGCTGAGTGATGCCGCCTGCCTCTGTGGAGGTTACGTCGGAATTTCTTATCTTATCAAGAAGTGAGGTCTTACCGTGGTCAACGTGACCCATTACAACTACTACAGGAGCGCGCTCGATGCCCTCACCGTCATCGTCGGAGTCGTCGATGAGACGCTCTTCGATGGTGATGATGACCTCTTTTTCTACCTTAGCACCCAGCTCCTCAGCAACAAGAGAAGCGGTGTCAAAGTCTATTACCTGATTGATAGTACACATCTCGCCCAGCTGCATCAGCTTTTTGATGACCTCGGTAGCGGTGACTTTAAGTCTTGACGCAAGCTCGGACACCACGATCTCATCGGGGATAAGGACTTTGAGCTGCTGCTTTCTTGCCCTCTCCAGCTCAAGACGGCGGAGCTTCTCTGTCTCCGTCTCCTTTTTGTTGGAGTACTGCTGATTTTTTCTCTGCTGGGACTTCTGAGTGATCTTCTGCTTCTTAGAGAAGTTGTCCTTCTTTCTGTTTCCGCCTCCGGAGGCGTTTGCCATGTTGTCGTACTTCTCATTGTATTTGTCCATCTCCACATAGGAGCCCCTTGTGTCGACAGTGTGTATTTTCTGATTTACAGTTGATGCGTCCGCCTCTGCGAACTTGACATCCAGCTTCTTCTTATTTGACTGCTGCTCTGCAGGCTTTGGCTTCTGCTCCTGCTTTTTCTTCTGACCGCCGCTCAATACCTGTTGTGCGTTGAAGCGGTCGGTCTTGCTGCCCTGATTCTGCTGTATCGGCTTTGGCAGGGGCTTTGGCTCCTGCTTTTTCTTGGGCTTTTCCTCTGCGGGCTTGTCAGCAGTCTTCTCGGATGCTGTCTTATCAGCCGCCTTTTTGTCAGATGTCTTCTTTTCAGCCGTCTTCTTCTCCGCCTTTTCTGCCTTTTCAGACTTATCCGCCGCTTTCTTTGCAGTCTTCTTTTTCTCAGGCTTCTCCTCAGTCTTCTTAGGAGCAGGATCGTTCCTTGTGGCGAAATATTCGTCAAAGGATGGCACCTGTCTGTCCTGAGAGAAGGATTCTAAAATATAATTCATTTCATCTGCCGTAAAGGATGCCGACGGCTTTTTGACAGTACCCAGCTTGTCGTTTACGAAATCCGCAAGCTCCTGTCCCGTAACATTCAGATCCTTTGCAGCGTCGCTGATCTTGATCTTCTGCTGTTTCGCTGTACTCATAGGCTGTATGACCTCCGTTTATTTTGATAGGTAAAATTTCATGTATTATCACAAATGCTCAGAGCCTTTTTCGCAAAGCCCTCGTCGCATATTGTGAGTACCCCCGCTCTTTTTCCCAGACCCATGAAGATCTCATCAAGGGTGGTACCTGTTTTTCTGACGGGGACCCCGGATTTATCTGCGAAGAACCGCGCTTCCTTTTCCGTCTTGGGTGAGACATCCGCCGCTATAACAACAGCCTTTGCCTTACCTCCTGCAAGAGCCTCCTTCATAGCATCGAAGCCCATCTGCAGCTTTCCTGCCTTTCGGCACATGGTCAGCAGACCCAGAAGCTTATTCATTTTCGGTCAGTTCCTTTTCCATATTATCGTAGACCTCATCGGATATTTTGCAGGAGAAGCTTTTTTCAAGCCTTCTTGCCTTCCGCGCCTTCCGGAAGCACTCTGCACTGCGGCAGATGTATGCTCCCCTGCCGTTTTTCTTTCCTGTCAGGTCTATTGAGATCTCACCTTCCGGCGATCTGACTGCCCGTATCAGTTCCTTTTTCGGTTTCATCTCTCCGCAGCCAAGACACATTCTCATCGGTATTTTTTTTGCCTGTGCCACAAGCTTCACCCCTTACATTACTGCGTGTCGGGATTCTCAGGCTTGATATCTATGCGGTATCCTGTAAGTCTTGCCGCAAGCTTTGCGTTCTGACCCCTGTTTCCTATGGCAAGGGACAGCTGACTGTTAGGGACAGTCACCGAGCAGGTCTTCTGCTCCTCGTCCGTTATCTCTACCTTAAGAACCTCCGCAGGAGCAAGAGCGTGAGCGATAAATACCTCCGGATCCTCGTCGTAGACTATAATGTCTATCTTCTCGCCTCTGAGCTCATTTACGATATTTCCTATACGGCTGTGCTTGGGACCTATGCAGGCGCCTACCGGGTCAACATTCTTGTCCTTGGAGCATACCGCTATTTTTGAGCGGGAGCCTGCTTCACGGGATATGGACTTTACCTCCACGGTACCGTCGTAAATTTCGGGTATCTCTAATTCAAACAGCCTTTTTACAAGGTCACGGTGTGTTCTGGACACCTTTACCATAGGCTTTCTGTCGGGATTTATAATATCGGCGATATACAGCTTTACGATGTCCCCCTCTTTGAGAGTTTCGCCGGGTATCTGTTCGTTCCTGTATAAGTACACCTCGTTTTTGTCGATGGTCAGTGTTGCGTTCCCGCTTTCGGGCTCAACCCTCTGTACAGTGGCTGAGACCGCTTCATGGAGCTTGTCGCTGAACTGGTTGATGTACTTTTCACGCTCGAAGGTCTTTATTTCCGTTCTTATCGCCTGCTTGGCGTTCTGGGCAGCCACGCGTCCGAACTGGGCAGTGGAGAGCTGGAACGGTATCACATCGCCCACCTGAACGGGTCCTTCGGATATGGTCTTTGCCTCGTCTATATGGATCTCGCTCATGTCAAGGGGAGTGTCGTCCACAACCTCTCTCATGACAGTGACCTCGAATTTTTTCTCTTCGGGAACGATGTCCACCAGAAAATCTTCACAGTAGGGGTACTCTTTTTTTACCGCTCTTGATATACCCTGCTTTATCTTGTCTACCAGCAGATCCATGGGTATGCCGTTTTCCTGCGCAAGAAGCTCCAGAGCATCAAAAAATTCCTTGTTGTTCATTTTTATGAATTCCTCCTTAATAGGGATATTTTTATATATTAAACCAGCATGGCTCGGGATGCCGGACGGCATCATCCGTCATCATCGGCATCGGCGAAAAGCTCGTCGGGGTCGTCGTCATAGAGACGGACAAAGGCGGTGTCGGAAAGCTTTATTTCCCTGTCCCCCTCCTCGGTGATGACCGAGATGGTGTCCTTTGTGCATCCCTTTAAGATGGCAATGAACTCCTTCTGTCCCTCCGTCTCGCGGATGTAGCGTATTCGCACGGGACACTCCAGAAACTCCTCGAAATGCTCGGGACGCTTAAGCTCACGTCCAAGACCGGGGGAGCCTACCTCCAGCATATAGTTCTGCTCGATGGGGTCTGCCTCGTCCAGCGCCTTTGAAAGGGGACGGGTCATATTTTCGCAGTCCTCCATGCTCAGACCCCCGTCCTTGTCGATGAAGACCCGCAGATACCACAGTGCGCCCTCTTTTTCAAACACCACGTCCCATATCCGCAGTCCCAGACTGTCGGCAATAGGCTTTGCGATGTCGTAGACCTTTGAGACGGTGTTTCCGCCTTTTTTTCCTGCCATTTTACCAACCTTTCACAGACAGCACAAAAGACCGGAGCGTTCCGGTCTTTTATGAATCTATTGTAATGATAAACATATTATACCACATTATTTCAGAAATTGCAAGTACTTTTTTAAATTTTTTCCTTTTTAAAACAAAAAAGGCTGCGGTTGACTCACAGCCTTTAAAAAACAACTTCCACTCACAGTAGGATTCACTGCTTTTACAACTTCCACTTACAGTAGGACACACTGCTTTTACAACTTCCACTTATACAGTAGGACACACTTCTTTTTACAGAAACAAAACGCCTCCATACGATAAGACAAAGCTTATCACCAATATTATTATACACAATAATATCAGATATGTCAACCCAAAATTCTGATTTTGCAGCTTATACGCTTCCGATCGCCGGTTCATACCCCCTGTCAAAAAGCTTTTCTACACGCTGCAGAGTTATTGTTCCGTCATTGTTTTTGGAGAATGTATATTCCGATTCAATTACGGGATAGAAATACAGCTCGTCTCCGTAAAAATCAACAGTGACCTTTAATTCTTCATCGGTTTCCTCATATCCTGCAAGAGCGGAATAATTCCATGTTCCTCCATGACCGCAGCCGGAAAAGACCTTTCCGTTTTCAGCAAGACCTCTTTCAAATAAATAATCAAACGCGCTTTCGGGTATGGTTATATTATAAAGCTGCTTGGTCGCTCTTATATGTTCCTCTACCGTCACTCCGCCCAATTCGTCAGCTTCCATATATGGATTGTACGCATGATAAAAATCGTGTGGATTCGTATGCTCATAAGTATCAAACCATGCTTCGTCAGCTTCATATACATCCGTCCAGAGAGAAAATGTCTCTGCCGCCCAGAATGCTGTCCTCAGTGTTTCGTCAAGATCATACATTTCCCAGGGTAATATTATCTTTCCTTCCTTTTCCGCAGGGTAAAAAAGTCCTCCGTCAAAGATCCAGCGTGAATCCCCCACAGGAAACATTTCGCAGTTACTTTCCGAACAGGTGATAGTCAGATCATAGATGCCGTCATCTCTTTGCGTATAGCTGCATTTTTCAACGCGGAAATCTATCATAAAATCATATACGTCAATCCTGTTTCCCTGATCGTAATATGTAAATTCCTTCTCTCCGCCGCTTTCCAGATAGTCCACAAACGACTTTATACGCTGTTCCTCATAGCTTATTTCTTCGTCATGCATGACCGACTCATCCGGCTCATTGATTTCCATTTCCGATTCTGTAACCATTTCCACAGATGCTTCCGTCTCTTCGGAGACCGTTGTCCCCTCAGTTTCGTAAGTCTCCGTTACAGACAATACCTGCTGACTTTCGGTCTGTTCAATTTCCACGTTATTGGTGTTACAGCCGCACAGTCCGCAGAGCAGAGCCGCCGAAAGAAATATCACGCCTGATCTTTTCATAAAAAATCCCTCCAAGATGTATTAAACTCATAATACCACCTCAGAGGAATATTTTCAATAACTGTACCGAATTGTAATCATTTGTAACCGAATTGTCATCCCGTACTGCCGAAGCCGCCGTTCCGGACTCCTGCTGCGCTGTCGTCCTCGGTTATGCCAAAGGGAAGAAAGATTCCCTGTGAAAAGCCCTTCCCCGCTTCAAGAGACAGCTCTTTTTTGTCCCTGCTGTCGTTTGTGACCTTTATCATGATGTGTCCCTCATTCTCCGAATAGTAATAATCACTGTCAATAATACCTACAGTATTATCAAGCTGGAAACGAAATCTGAACCCCAGACCGCTTCTGGGATAGAGACACAGCACCCAGCCCTCTGCAATCTTCGCACGGATGCCCGTAGGGACAGTCACGCCCTCCCCGGGAGCAAGCATGATGCCGCAGGGCAGGAAAAAGTCATACCCTGCCGAGCCGGACGTCGCCCGTTCGGGAAGTCTTATGCCCTCATAGATGCCCCTTATCTTTTCCTCGCCTATGTCCGGGAAATTTTTTACCCAGTCCGTCAGGAACCGTTCAAAGCTGACCTTTTCAAATTTTGCGACCCTCTCCATAAAAATCTTTCTCCATTCTTACCGCGGTATTTTGAATAATACTGATAATACTATTGAAATCTGGAAAAAAATATGCTAAAATAATCATATAGCCGTGTATATGACAAAATAATACCCCGCTTGCAGGCACGGGGTATCAAGTATCATGACTTAATTGCTGCTGTCCGATGAGCCGGATATGAGCTGTATCCGCGCCTCACTGTTCTTGATGACGTTCAGAAGCGACGATGCCGCTCCCGGATACTCCTCAGACAGTGAATTGGCGGTTATGACGGTGTCCGCAGACTCCTTTGCGGTGTCTCCTCCGCCAACAGGCACTCCCTTTGCCGCTGCCGTGGCGCTCGCCTCGCACAGAGCCATTGCCGCTGACGAGTTTCCCGCTGCCACCACCTCGGGCACCGTAAAAAAGTGCTTGTCATTCTTCGGATTGGCTGCGTACACTATACGGAACATCTTGTAGACTGCCAGCATCAGATAGGCTGAGACCTCTTTAAGCAGGGTATTGCTCCCTGTTTTCTGCACAAGTGCGTACAGAACGGTCACCGAATTTACCGTGAGCTTTTTGTTGAATGAAGCCATCACTCCGCCTGCCGATATCTTCTCTTTATTATTCGGATCAGGCTCGGGTATGTCCTCATAGGAAATGGTTTTTCCTGCCGGCTCGGGAGAGCGCCCCAGCAGATAGTCACAGGAAACACTGTAATAATCCGCTATCTTAACAAGAAATTCCAGACCGCACTCTCTTATCCCCTTTTCATAATGGGAGAGCAGCGCCTGTGAGATACCCAGATCGGTAGCCGCATTTTTCTGACTGATGCCGCGTTCTTTCCGCAGTAATGTAATAATTCTTGGAAAGTCCGAATTCATCATGTTACCTCCTATATTTATT
>JAFLUI010000029.1 GCA_022508825.1 Oscillospiraceae bacterium | reverse complement strand
CATTGTACTTGTAAGGGTCTGGATTTTTGTGATAAACATATTTATCATCAAGGCTTTTAATTATTCTGCCCAACGGACCCCTCTCAATATCATCAGGGAGCCTTGATAAATCGCTTTCTAAAGATGAACTGAAAATTATTTCTCCTCTTTCTTCGTCATAAAATATACGCATAGCTGATTTCTCCTTCTATTAAGCTTTAAATTATACGTCAAGTATAGCATATAACAGGATAATTGTCAATAAATATTTTATTACCGTGAATGCTGTATTTTTATTGTTTTATACTTTTTTGTATAAAAATTTCCCGATATCCGATGTATAATGAATGAAAGGAAAAGATCCTGTAAATTTCAAGGAGGTACGATCGGATATGTATCGTGAAAAAATCAGCGAAAGCATCGAAAAGGTATATCAGGCAGGGGTTGCGGCAAAAATTCTGCAGTATATGAACAAGATCAGAAACGAAGCGGATATTACTCAGGCAAGACGCTGGGTGATGGAGCTTTTGCAGAACGCCAGAGATCTTGCGTGTGAGGATAAGCCCCTGAAGGTGCAGATCGAACTGAATGATGATGCTCTTGTTTTTCGTCACAGCGGCAAGCCGTTCCGGGTAAAGGATATTCTGTCCATTGTAAATCAGGTATCTTCAAAAAATCCCGGAGACGGTGTGGGACAGTTCGGCACCGGCTTTATGACCACATATCAGCTTAGTGAGAAGGTGGAGATACACTCTGTTCTTAAAGAGGAAGGCTTCCCGGGCAAAGAGTTCCGTATTACCCTTGACCGCACAGGTCATAACAAGGAGGATATTCTCAGCGCTATCTTCCGCAGCATGGATGAGCTTCTGCAGGCAGACGGGCTTCCCGATGCAGCGGACGGCAGGCAGGATGAGGAGTTTGGCACAGAATTCCGATATCTGCTGGAAAACAGCCGCAGCCGCGATATTGCAGAAACAGGAGTTGCCGACCTTGCGGATACTATACTGTATGTGATGCTTTTTTCCGGAGGTATTGCCGGGGTGGAGATCATTGTGGATACAGAGGACAAAAAGGATAACATAATTTACCGCAGGGGCAAATGTACAGCTCTGAATAATAATTTAACAGAGCTTGACGTAATTGAGGAAAGACCCGGTGCAGATGAGATAGTCCACAGACTTCTGTACATGGAGAAGGACGGCATGACGCTGGCTGCGGAGTATGACCCGGAGCAGGGATTTTTGCCTATATCCGAGCGCACTCCCAGGATCTTTGTGGATTTTCCGCTTATAGGAGCGGAGCGCTTCCCGTTCCCTGCGGTGATAAATCATCTGGGCTTTCACCCGAATGAACCGCGCAGCGGTATATCCTTGTCGGATAATCCGGATTCTGTTGATGCGGCGGAAAACAAGGCTCTTATTATGTCGGCTGTGGAAATTTACGGGACATTTCTGAAAGAGCTTCTGCAGTTTGATACAAAGGGGATCTGCAATCTTATAGGCATCTCTGAATGGCAGGACAATAAGGAATGGTCGGAAAAGTGGGTCAGAGAAAATATCTATGACCGTCTTTTCGGGATAATATGGCAGCTTCCGCTGTTTTCAACACAAAAGGGGATGTTGCCGCTTATGGACGGTGAACTGCATATCATACGCAGTAACGATAATGAGGAAATGACGGATGTAAAGAAGCTGATCTCCGTGCTTAAAGGATTTGCCGTTCCCGATGATGATACAGACTGGTATAGTATACTTATGCCCTACGGAATTCCGGAAGGCAAGGCAGTCGATCTGGAAAGGCTGATTCTGGACGCACAGAATATAATGTCAGAATCTCTTGATGAGGAGAAAATGACGGCTGTTATGTGGAATCAGCTTCTGTATGATACTGCCATGAAAAAGCCCTCCGCCGCAACCGGAATACTTGCGGGAAATACAGCTATATTCCCAAGCCAGAGCCCGCAGGATCAGATGTCCCACAAGCTGTATACTATACGTCAGATACACCTTGATCCGGGCATACCTGAAATTCTGAAGGATGCTGCAGAAGAGCTGAGCGTTCTTGATGATCCTGAAAGACCGGAGGGCAGCTTTATTGTCAGGAGAAAGCTTCTGCATTCTGAGTTCAGACTCGCAAATGAAAACGATGTTCCCCGGTATGAGCTGTCCGCGCTTACAGAATATATCCAGACCCGCTGCAACAGAGGCTATCGTGTGAAGAATTTTCAGACATACCGGACCGAGTATGAGCAGGCATGGCTGAATGCATGGAATATGATGCTTTCCTGCGGTCCCGATGATGATATGTACCTGGTCTGGAGACAATGGCAGGAGGGACAGCTTGCTGAGCCCGTCCTGATGCCGGAAAGAAAAAAGCTGGAGGACACACGCTTTGAAAAGTTCCTCTGGCGTTCAACATACTGTTCGGTGCTGGAAAGTATCGTGGAGAAGATCATAGTATTGAAAAAGCTGAGCGCACTCAGAATACAGCCGGTTTACCCCTGGCTCAACAGCTTTTACAGAAGATGCGCTGCCTATCTTGACGATTCATCTTTTATAAACCGCAGTATATTTCCAAATCAGGAAGGAGAGCTTTACAGTCTGTACGCTCTTTCAAGAGACAGGATAAGCGATGACGAACTGAAGGATATCGCAGCCTGTTTTAAAGGAAAGGATCCGTCCTGCAATATGTATCATGAACTGCTGGACCGCTCTGTAAATTTAGACGGATGGAGATTTTCGGAAAAGAACGACAGCGATGTTTCCATGCGCATAAATAATACTGTGCAGCGGCTGCTGATGGAGAGCAGTCTTTCACAGGCAGAGCTTATTTATCAGGAGGCCTGTACTCTTCTGCTGGGATGGATCGAGGATCATCCCGACCGTGCGCAGGAGCTTTTTCCCGCATTCTATAAAGATGAGGACAGAATGAAGCTTCTGACACCCAAAGCTGCGGCAAGTATGCAGAAAAAAGCAAAGGGATATGCGCAGCTTATGGAACTGTTAGGCACCGATGATCCCGAGAAGGCTGCGTTCATGGTAAGCAGCCTGCGGCAGGAGCAGGCGGAGTATGAATTTTATGACGAGGAATCAGATACATGGATCGACGGAGAGCTTATGTCCGTATGTCCTGGGGATCCCGGCAGGGTATGCAGGGAGGTCGGTCTTGCAGGTGAGGAATACGCTTTTGGACTGATACGGGAAGAAATTATGAAAAGAGGCTTTGAGATAGTCGAGGAGAAGGTCGGCTTTATCAGGCTCAGGAGGGAAAATTCCGAATATACGGTATCACGTCCCGATACAGACAGGTATCATCAGCCCGGCTGGGATATAAAGGTTACCGGTTATTCATGCGACCCCGATAATCCTGACAGTACACCACGGGAGAAAACGATTTCTTATCTGGAAGTAAAGACCCATACTCCCGGCAGTGTGAGAAGCGGAATGATACATATTTCCAATCAGCAAATGAAGCAGGCGGCAGCTTATCCCGAAAATTATATCATCCTGTCGGTGACATATGATTACACCAAAAAACAGGTCAATGATCTCTGTGCATACAAAAACCCCTGGCGCCTGATAGCGGAGGGTGAGCTTGTCAGCCTTTCAAGAGGATATAAGTTTTCGGAAGCTAAGAAATAATTTCTGGACAGTCACCTTGGAAAGCCCCATATCAATGGGGGAGTTTTTGTCACAGTACACATATAATAAAAGCACTGCACTTCCTGATTTGTGATCGGAAGTGCAGTGTTTTATTTGAACTATAAGTATATTTTTGAAACTCCTGATTTGAACCGGCGGTCTGTCTGCAAATCAGCGCATTCTTATGCCAGAAGCTTTTCAGCAGAGGCAAGCTTTACGCTTACACAGAAGATCTTCATTGCGGCTTCAAGCTCTTCAAGGGGAGGAAATGTAGGCGCGATACGGATGTTTCTGTCCGCAGGATCCTTTCCGTATGGGAAGGTAGCTCCTGCCGAGGTGAGGACAACGCCTGCTTCCTTGCAAAGCTCGACAACTCTCTTTGCGCAGCCTTCAAGTGTGTTGACGGAGATAAAATATCCGCCGTTGGGATGGTTCCATTCAAGCACGTCAAGCTCCTTGATATCCTTGTTCAGCATATCAAGCACCAGATCAAATTTGGGAGCGATGATCTCCTTGTGCTTTGCCATGTGAGCCATGATGCCGTCCACGTTCTTGAAATATTTTACGTGACGGAGCTGATTGATCTTGTCATAGCTTATGCACTGGATGCCCATAAGCTTTGTAATGTGATTCATGTTGCTGACTGAGCCTGCCATAATGGCGATTCCTGCGCCGGAGAAGGAAATTTTGGATGTGGATGCAAAGATAAATACCATATCCTCCTTGCCTGTCTTCTTGCACTCGTCAAGGATGTTCAGGATCTTGTCAGGCTTATCGGTAAGGTGGTGAACGCAGTATGCGTTGTCCCAGAAGATACGGAAGTCATCCGCCTTGGGGGAGAGGTTTGCGAACCGTCTTACCGTCTCGTCGGAGTAGGAGATGCCGTCCGGATTTGAATAGAGGGGGACGCACCAGATGCCCTTGATGGTCTCGTCCTCGGAGACCAGCTTCTCGATCATGTCCATGTCGGGACCGGTCTTGCTCATTGGTATGGGAATCATTTCGATGCCGAAATGCTCACAGATGGCAAAATGACGGTCATATCCGGGAACGGGACAGAGGAATTTTATTTTATCGTATTTTCCCCAGGGCTTGTCGCTTTCATAGACACCGTGGGTCATTGCTCTTGCAACTGTGTCGTACATCATAGCAAGACTGGAGTTTCCTCCGATGATAAGCTCCTCCTCCTTGACGCCCAGAAGGTCTCCGAAAAGGATCTTGGCGTCATGGATACCTGTGAGACAGCCGTAGTTGCGGCAGTCGATGCCGTCAACGGTAAGCATACTTGCAGCGTTGGTGAAAACGTCAAACATAGGCATAGCAAGGTCAAGCTGAGCCGTACTGGGCTTGCCTCTTGACATATCCAGCTTCATACCCTTTGCTTTGTAATCAGCGTATTCCTTTTCGCACTCCGCTTTGAATGAGGAGAGCTCTTCCTTGCTCATTTCTGCGAGCTTCATAGCAATTCTTCCTTTCGATATAGAAAATATTAAAATTATGATTAAACGCAAATATGCGGCGTGAGAAGAAAGATTCACGCCACATATTATAATACTATATTTCTGCGAGTTTTGCAAGGGGTTTTCAGAAATCCTGCAAATTATTTTCCCTTTCTACATATATGGGAAACAATTTGAAGCACATTAGTATGGATTTTGCACTAATTCAGACAGACAATTCTTTCATTAAGGACAATGCTTCCGTATCGGCTTGTTTTGCGCGTCTGCACAATTCGCAGGTTTGTTTCCGCACGTCTGGGTCTGCCAGATTTCTGAGCATTTCATCCATATCTTTACCGTAGAGATATCTCATCTCACCGATCGTCTGACTGCATCGGGCGAAAGCATCTGATGCCATGCGATATTTTTCACATCTGTCCGCATCCTTATCGGAGAGCGAGCGGAAATATGCTGCGGCACAGTTTCTGCCATCCTCCAGACAATTCATGGCATCAATGTGACAGAGTATTTTCTCAAACAGTATTGAATAATTGTCATATGCTGCAAAGCTTTTTTCGTCCGAGAGAGCGTCTATCCATCCGTCATATGCAGAAATTCCCTTGCAGTATCCGCTGTCCGATCTTCCGGTAAGCGCACGGATACCGTTCTGAATGATCGTGTCCGCTGAAAAACGCTCTCCGTTCAGCGCACCTATGCACATGACAGCCTGGGTGTCAGTATTTTCCCACCATGAGTTGGTGATGAAATATCCGCTTTCGTCAATTTCAACATTTCCGCCAAATTCAGGGTCTGACTGAAAGAAATTCCAGCCCAGAAGCTCCTCTCCGTTTTTTCTGTATCCTGTGATAATGCAGGCTTCAGGAGGTCCGATGATTCCGAGAGCGATACAAGGGTATCCCTCGTCTATATGGGATCTGATGAACGTGATAAATTCTTCCTTTGTAGTCCCGCTGCTGCGTTCAAGCAAAAAGAATTCCCGTCCCAGAGCCTTTGCGGCAAGACCATACACATCGCTGCTTTCTGTGAATGTGTGGAAAATATCAACGTTGCTGAGATCCCAGTCTGTGCTGTTCCAGGCAAAGCGGAAAGCCGCTGCGCTTGAAGCCATAATAAATGAATAGTCAATATCTTCGCCAAGATAGGCTGCCACTGATTTCAAGCAGATAGGATAGGGAGTAAGACCGCCGTATTCTCCCCAGCCCGCTTTCGGAACGCCGTATAAAATAGTACTGTCGTTATTCTGATAAGTATTCTTACTCATAATATCACTTCTTCTTTCTTTTCCGGAGAGCAGTTCAACGCCATACACACCGGGAAGAAGCTCATCCTTGCCAATAAGCGGTCTCAGACGCCGGAATTCACTTGGAGTCATGCCAACAACACGGCGAAAGGCGCGCGTGTAGGTTTCCGGATTAGCAAATCCATAGTTAAGCGCAATGTCAAGGATAGTCCGTTTCGTATGGATAAGATCAAGAGCGGAACGCTTTATCTTGCGGCTCTGTATATATCGTGCTATGGGACATCCCGTATCATTGCGGAACATATCTCGTATATGCTCCCATGAATACCCGATCTGCCGGGCCAGCTTGTCGTGGCTTATCTTCTCGTCCGTAATATGTGCCTCAATGTAGCATATCACGGATTTTGTGTAGTTTGGGTAGCTCATAACTGCCTCCTTTATTGATATATCGCGATATATGAGTATTATAGCATTTATCGGAAAGACTGTCTTGACTATTTTGGGCGTGAGGATTTTTAATATCCCGTACAGCAAAAGAAAGGCTGCATACGGTGCTGCAGCCTTTCCAACTGATTTGAAATATTACGTTCTCAGTTCTGCCCCTAATTCTGGCGGGGAGCCCCCGCTGGCATACAAATTTCTGTACTCTCTATTTACGCTCTTAATTCCGCTCCCAGATTTGCAAGCTCTTTCAGGACGCGTTTTACCGCAGCGTCTGCCTGCTCGTCGGTGAGGGTACCCTCATGGGAGCGCATTGAAATTGCATAAGCAACGGACTTTTTGCCCTCTGCGATCTGCTTGCCCTGATATACGTCGAAGAGGGTAACGGACTCCAGAATGTTTCCCACAGCCTTCTTGATAGCCTTTTCAAGCTCAGCAACAGGGAGGGTCTCGTCACAGACGATAGCAAGGTCACGGGTGGTCGCCGGGAACTTGGGCAGAGGCTTGTAGACCTTTACTGCTGTAGCTTCCGCCATAAGCTCGGTGACATTTATCTTTGCAGCATATGCCTTGACGCCGATGCCGTAATTTTCAAGCACCTCAGGGTGAAGCTCTCCAAGGATGCCAAGGACCTTGTCACCCTTCTTTATAACGGCGCAGCGTCCCGGATGGAAAGCGTCTGCCTCTGCAAATACTGCGCTGTCTGTGCAGGAGGTGTATTCCACGTCCTCAACGCCAACAAGTTCAAGCATGGAGTCGATAATACCCTTGATGTCGTAGAAATCACGCTTGCCGCCGTACATTCCCACGCCAAGACGTACAGGCTCATCCGGAAGCTCCCCGCCGTTGGGGATGTACTCGTTTCCAAGCTCAAACAGGCAGACCTCGGGATTTCTGTTGTTGTAGTTCCTTGCCATTACCTCGCAGACAGAGGGCAGGATGGTAGTTCTCATAACAGAGGTATCCTCGCCAAGGGGATTTGTGATGATCACCGTCTTTCGGAGGGGACTGTTTTCAGGAAGTCTTATTTTATCGAAATACTTGGGACTGATGAAGGAGTATGTTGTTATCTCGTAAGCGCCCAGAGAGGTCATAGCGTTCATGATGCTCCGCTCGAACTTCTGCTTGGGACTGAGCTGGGCTTCCGCAACGCCCCGGATGATGGTCTTGGGAATCTTGTTGTATCCGTAGAGCCTTGCAACCTCCTCTGCGATGTCCGCCTTGCACTCGATGTCGATACGGACGGAGGGAGCGTATGCCATGCCGTTTTCCACCTTGAAATCCAGTCTTTCAAGATAGGTCTTCATCTCTGCTTCGGGAATATCCGAGCCAAGGAAATTGTTTATCCACTCAGGGTCGAACTTCACGCCCTTGGGTGTCTTATCGGAGTAGTCTGCATCAATGATGGTCTTTACTACCTCGCCGCAGCCCAGAAGCTCAACAAGCTCGAACGCACGGATAAGCGCAGGATACGCATTCTGAGGGTCAAGACCCTTTTCAAAGCGGGCGGAAGCGTCCGTTCTCATGCCCAGAGCCTTTGCAGTTGTGCGGACGGAGGCTCCGTCAAAGCAGGCAGCCTCGAAAACAACGTCCACGGTGTCATCCATGATACCGCTGTATTCGCCGCCCATTACGCCTGCAACGGCAACGGGCTTGTCAGCGTCGGCGATAACAAGCATATTTTCGGTGAGAGTCCTTTCCATGCCGTCAAGTGTTGTGATGGTCTCGCCGTTTTTTGCATTGCGGATGTTTATTGCGGCACCGTTTATATAGCGGATGTCAAATGCGTGCATAGGGTGTCCGTATTCAAGCATCACATAGTTGGTGATGTCTACGAAATTGTTTATGGGACGGACTCCGCTTGCACGGAGACGCTCTCTCATCCAGCGGGGGGAGGGGGCAATTTTTACGTTCTTTACCACTCCTGCGATATATCTGGGACAGAGTGTCTTGTTGTGTATCTCAACTTTAAGCATGGAATTTATGTCCCCGTCTATGCCTTTAAATTCGGGAGCCTTTATTTTAAGGGAACGGTCAAATGTTGCGTGAGTTTCTCTTGCAAGACCGAGAACAGCAAGACAGTCGGGACGGTTCGAGGTTATCTCAAACTCCACGGAGATATCGTTCAGACCGATAGCCTCCCGGATGTCCATGCCAAGCTCAAAGGTCGGGCATCCCTCTTCTTCCTGCATGATGAAGATGCCGTCCTCGATTGCATATGGAAAATCACGGGCAGTGAGTCCAAGCTCCCCAAGAGAGCAGAGCATACCGTTTGACTCCACGCCCCGGAGCTTTCCCTTTTTGATCTTAACGCCGCCGGGGAGTGTGGAGCCGTCCATAGCAACGGGAACGATGTCTCCTGCCTTGACGTTGGAAGCTCCGGTGACGATCTGGATAGGCTCGCCGCTGCCTGCCTTGCCCACGTCAACCTGACATACAACAAGGTGATCGGAATTTTCGTGGGGGACAACCGAAAGCAGCTTTCCCACAACTACCTTGTCTATTTCCTCGCCCTCGGTCTCCCACCGCTCCACCTTGGAGCCTGAGATGGTGAGTCCGGAGCAGAATTCCTTTATCGGCATATCCGACACATCAACGTAGTCGTTAAGCCATTTCATTGATAAATTCATTTATAAAACCTCCTGAATATTATACCCGCCCCCTTGATATGGGGGCATGGCAAACGCTAAAGCGTTTACCTCCGAGTTTTCGCAAAGCGAAAACATCGGCAAGTTTAAGGTGATAAGAGTCAAGCCGCCCGCGGGGGCTTCCCCGCTTATCTGTCCTTTCGTTTCATTTTGGAGCCGTTTCTCAGTATCTCTTTGAACTCAATAAGAAACGCATCCTTTTTTTTGCTGAATTTAAGAGTCTCATTTATTAAGAACCGTAATGTCCTGTCATCTTTCAGAGTTACAAACATAAACATCCCTTTTTCATATCTGCTGTAGTGCTTATACCCGGCAGATACATTTTCTATCCGGTCATATGGTATCAGCTTAACTGCTGCCTTTGGAAAGCAAATATACTTTTCCGTCAGGTAAAAGGTCTTGTAATAATAATTGTCTTTGGTAAGCTGTGAGTTGATTTTCTCCAGCTCTTCATCGGAAATGCTGTCCATGAGCTCCGACTGGTACTCGTCAAGATCTTTTCTTTTTTGACGGCTCTTATACATACTCAATGCCAGAAGCGCTGTGGCACCGCAGAGAAAAAGTACAGCAGGTATAATTGCGGAAATATGAGCGAATCCGATTATTATACCAAGTAATATCACTGCTGCCAGAATAATTATCGCGATCAGGATTATCACGATCCGATCAACTATTTCGACGGATGTAAATTTCTTTGCTTTCGGACGTGTTATTTTGTGCTTCATGCTGTCCTCCTATGATAAGCCTTGTCAGAACTGTCCAAGGAACCTCATATCGTTCTCATAAAGCAGACGCATATCCTTGATCTCGTAGCGTCCCATTGTGATACGCTCCAGACCGATACCGAATGCAAATCCGCTGTAGACCTCCGGGTCTATGCCGCAGCCCTCAAGAACCTTAGGGTGTACCATGCCTGCACCGAGAAGCTCGATGTAGCCCTCATTCTTGCACATTGGACAGCCCTCGCCGTGACAGTTGAAGCACATGATGTCGACTTCGGCAGACGGCTCCGTGTATGGGAAGTGGTGGGGACGCAGACGTATCTTGCAGTCCTCTCCATAGAGACGCTGCATAAGAAGCTCCAGCGTTCCGTTCAGGTCTGCCATTGTGATGCCCTTGTCTATCACAAGGCCCTCGATCTGATGGAAAAGAGGGGAGTGTGTTGCATCCACAGCATCGGAGCGGTAAACTCTGCCGGGGGAGATGATTCTTATAGGAGGCTTTTTGTTCTCCATTGTGCGTATCTGAACAGAGGATGTCTGTGTGCGGAGAACTACATTGTCATTGATATAGAATGTGTCCTGGGTGTCTCTTGCAGGATGATGCTTGGGCATATTGAGAGCCTCAAAGCAGTAGTGGTCCGTTTCTACCTCGGGACCCTCCACAACTTCAAAGCCCATGCCAAGGAAAATTTCCTTTACCTCATTAAGTGTAGCGGTGAGGGGGTGGAGCTTTCCAACGGTCTGTTTTTTGCCGGGGAGGGTGACGTCGATAGTCTCCATTTTGAGCTTTGCAGCGGCAAGCTCTGATTTGAGTGCGGCAGACCGCTCTGCGATCATCTCCTCAATGCTCTGGCGGACGCTGTTTGCAAGCTGACCTACTACAGGACGCTCCTCAGCAGAGAGACCTCCCATCTGCTTCAGGATAGCAGTAAGCTCTCCCTTTTTGCCGAGATACTTTACACGGAGGCTTTCCAGCACATCGGCGGCTCCGCATTCCGACAGCTCCTTTTCGGCAAGCTGTCTGATCTTTTCAAGCTGTTCCTTCATATGTGACCGATCCTTTCTTATTTTGATTTTTCCGAAACAAAAAAGCCCGTCCCGAAAAGGGACAAGGCATACCTCGCTTAACCACCCATTTCAAAGCCAGTACCGGAGGTACTGAGTTCTTTGCCTTAACGCGGCATACGTTTCAGCCTACAGCCGCCTTAAGACGGTTTCAGCCAAACCACTCGCGGGTGAAATTCGCATTACTGTGGCATAAAAAGCTTTCAGCATATACTTTTCTCTCTGGGATACCATATTCAATAATGCTACTGTGCCCGGTCATAATGTTTCGGTACAATATTATTATATACAATAACGTCATAAAATGCAAGTAAATTTTTCTTGCATTTTAAATAAATATATGTTATAATTATTTAAACAAATATTTTTTGTGGAGAATGGAGAAAAAATGGACATATTCGTTGAACAAATCGTTAAAAAAGGTGCAGGAGGCAGGGAGATCGCTCTGAGGATACTCATTATTATAGGAATGTGTATCCTGACTGCAGTATCAATGTTTCTTTTCTTCATAATGCCTGTGTTTGGGTTTGCAATATTTGCTGCTGCAATGTGGGGCGGATACCATCTTTTTACGGGTCTTGACTGCGAGTATGAGTATATCGTCACAAACGGTGAGATAGACATTGACAAGATAATCGCAAAAAGAAAAAGGGTCAGGCTTATAACAGCAAAGGTCTCCGCATTTGAAGCTTTCGGAGAGTATGAGGGAGCGCCCGATGCCGATGACAGCGTCACTGTGGTAAGCGCAGTGGGGTATAATGAGTCAGATGCGGAAACAAAGGTCTATTATGCCGATTTCAAGCATAAATCAGCAGGCGATGTAAGACTGATATTTTGTCCTGAGGAAAAGGTCATAGATGCTATAGTTCCGTTCCTTCCAAGACAGTTAAAAATAAACTTCAAGAAGTAAAAAAATATTGAAAGGATGTATTCTCATGACTATAGGTAAATTTGTCGTTGATGTTAACAGGTTCAGAAAGCTTTCCGCAAAACCGAAATTTATTTCAAAATTTTATTCTCCCCAGGAGATGAAGTTCCTTATGGAGAAGCATTTCCCCATATACAGGATCGCAGAAATGTTTACTGCAAAGATGGCTTTTATGAAGGCTATGGGCGTCTCTGCAAGAGGCTGCAAGCTTAATGAGGTGTCTGTCCTGACAGACTATAACGGCATTTATTATATCAGCCTTTCGGGCAAAGCAAAGACTGTATTTGCTGCGAAGCGCTGCAAGATCGCTGTTGACTGTACACATACAAGGATCGCTGCACTTGCGACCGTGATACTTTATGAGTGATACGGGGTGCGGTGATACGGGGGTGCAGGGAGACAGGGGTGGGAGACATCCCTTATCTGACAAAACGAAAGGAGTCTTTTATTTATGTTTTTTCCAACTCCTAAACAGATGAAAACTATAGAAGCAAATTCCGAGAAAAACGGCGTTTCCTGCGGTCAGCTCATGGACAGAGCAGGGGAGGCTGTTACCCTTCTTATATATAAAATAAGCCGCGAGCGCGACCTCTCATCAGGGGTCGTATTTATATGCGGCAGCGGAAATAACGGCGGTGACGGATTTGTTGCCGCCCGTTTGCTTGCTGAAAGCGGCATACCTATAACTGTAGTCCTTGCCTGCGGGGACCCGTCTACGGAGCTTGCGGGAAAGGCGTACTGCGAGCTGGGCGGCATGGCAGGCATGGAGGTCCTTGACCTTAACGACAGCACGGAGAAAATATATGAGCGTCTTGAAAAGGCGGCTGTCATTGTGGACGCTGTTTTCGGCACGGGTATGCACGGATTTCTTCCGCCCCAGGTGAAAGCCTGCTTTGCCCATGCGGAAAAATGTGAGGCTGTCAAAATTGCAGCGGATGTTCCTTCAGGAGGGGACTGTCTTCGCGGAACAGCGGCGGAGGGTACTCTTAAATGCAATTACACTGTGACATTCGGATATAAAAAGGTGGGTATGCTTTCCGAGCCTCTTTCCGGATACTGCGGGGAGATAATAGTCGCTGACATCGGCATTACCGATAAATGCTGCGATGAGATCGAATACCTTCCCGAGCTTTATGAAAAGAAGTCGGTGAGGGAGCTGTTCCCGAAGCGTCCCAGGTCCTGCTATAAGGGGGATTTCGGCAGACTGCTGAACATCTCGGGATGCGCCTCAATGAGCGGCGCTGCGCTGCTTTCCACATCTGCGGCTCTCCGTTCGGGAGCAGGTCTGGTGACGCTGGCATCCACAAGCAAGGTAATTGACCGTATTGCCTCTGCTGTCCCCGAGGCAACATATCTCCCTCTTGAAGCAGATAAAAAGGGAGCCATTGCAGAAAATACATCGGATATTATTTTAAAGGCTCTGAAAAATAAGACGGCTGTCTCTGTGGGCTGCGGACTTTCCGTCACCGACGGCACAAGGACTGTGGTAAAAAAAGTGATAAAATCGGCTGATTGTCCGATAATTCTGGACGCAGATGGAATAAACTGCATAGTGGACAACATAGATATAATCAGAAACACAAAAAACAAGCTTATTATCACTCCGCATATAGGAGAGCTTGCAAGACTGGGAGCCGTGAACTCTGAAATAGCTGCTGCCGACAGGCTTACTCTGGCGGTGAACATCGCAAGAGAGTACGGCGCTGTTGTGGTTGCAAAGGGAGTCCCCACATTTGTGGTCGGACAGGGAAAGGCTTACGTTATCCCTGCAGGAAATCCGGGTCTTGCCAGAGGCGGAAGCGGCGATGTACTGACGGGAATAATTGCTTCCCTTGCCGCTCAGGGGTTTGACCCTCTTGATGCTGCCGCTGCGGGAGTTTTCCTTCACGGAGCCGCTGCCGACGCTGCTGCCGCGGAGCTTACCGAGGTCTGTATGCTCCCATCCGATGTGATAAGATGCCTGTCTGCTGTGTTCAAAAAACTGAACAGGTAGGGGGCATACATAAAAATTGTCCTCCATGTTCAAAAAACGGAGGGCTTTTTTATGCTTAAAAAAAGACGGGGTCTTGTTATTACTATACTTTTAGTAATGTCAATCTTAATATGTACAGGATGTAAAGATGGAGGACTGCTTGTAAAGACGCCTGATATGAACGTCCCATTTCAGTCGGAGGTAAAGGTACAGGCGGGAGAGCTTGAATTTGAGGGGATCGTCAAGCGTTACGGCACGGGAATGTGGGGCATGAGCATCACCTCTCCTGAAACGCTGGAAGGGCTTAATATCAGCTATAATGACGAGGTCGTAACAGCAGAGCTTGATGGTCTGAAGCTGGAGATAGACATGGATGATCTGAGTGACGGAGCGGTGTTTGCCCGTATCTTCAAGGCGGTGGACGCTGCCGCTTCCGCAGAGACGCTTTCCTGCACTGAGACAGAGGACGGGAAGGTATTTACAGGGGAGTTCTCAGGCGGGGAATACAAGCTGGTCTTTGACCCACAGAGTCTTGCTCCTGTGAGGATAGAGATCCCCTCGTCCGGGATATTCTGCGAGCTGAATAGCTTTAGTGTCATTTCACCCTGATTTTGGCAAAAAAATGTGGAAAAGCGGTGGAAAATGTTGAAAACAGCCTGCAATTCCTGCTATATCGCGGTCTGATTTTCAACAATCCTGCATTTTCCAACATTTTTAACACAGTTTTTAACAATTTTGGATTTTGATATTTCTCTTTCATTTCAGCAATTTTTCACACAATTAACACAATGGTAGATTATTATATATTTGTACTTGAAAAAGTACAAATCCCCCAAGTGCTTTTATATTGCGGACTTATTTTACCCCTTTAAGTCCCGGCGAAAGCCATATAAAAGGACTGACCGCAAATCGTTTACCCCTACGGTTTGCGGAACCCCCCAATAATCCTATATCATAATCTTCGGCTCTGTCCCCCCCCGGACAGAGCCACTTTCTTGCAAGGCGGCGCCCTGCACGATTATCTACCCCCACCCTTAGTTTGCGGAAAATTGTTATGTTTGCAAAGCCCCCTATCAAGGGGGCAGTTTAGTACAAGAAGTTATTAACAAAATTATCCAGCCTTGTCCATGGTACTGTACGGCATTATTTTATCAACTATTTTCGCCTTCTCGCCCTTTGTGATAAGGATGGCCTTATCCCTGTCAAGGCACAGGACGTTGTCTACTGTTTTAAATGCCCGGGTGCCGATAAATTCCGCCGTTTCTATGTCCTGACAGCCAAGATATAAAATGTGGTCACAGTTGTTGATTATTGTCAGCGCTTCAGCCTTGTTGTACATACTTTCAAGCTGGGTCATGCTCTGGAGGATAAGGCTGACGGAAATGTCTCTGGAGCGTATGACGGAGATCACCTTGTCAAAGTCGGGGATGCGTGTGCCTGCCGCAAAATCGTCCATGATAATGCGGACTGGAATCTCGAGGCGTCCGTCGGGATTTGCGTCTGCCACAGAGCAAAGGATCTGCAGAGCCTGGGTGTGAAATGTGTTTACAAGATCGTCAAAGGTCCTGTCTGTATCGCTGGTGTTAAGGAACAGGACAGTCTTTTTCCTGCCAAGAGAGGCAATGTCAAGGGTGTCGGGGTTATTGAAAATATGCTTCGCCTCCTCAAAGCTGAATGGTTCAAGAGCCCTGTTCACAAACTCCTGGATGCTTGACCACATCTTGTCGGCTGCCATGATGCTCTTTATCTGGTTGTACTTTATTGATGCAAAGCTGTCGGGATGCTCTTCGGTCCACTGCACAAAGGAAAGGTCGCCCCCCGGCTTTATAAACATATTGTAGATATCGCAGACATATTTCATGGTGTGCTCCTCTTCGGGCAGAGCCTCCAGACAGAAGGCAATGAGGAAAGCGATAAATCCTGCGGCAGCCTTTTCCCAGAAGGGTTCTCTGCTGTCAAGAGAGGGCATAATGGTGTTTGCAAGAGAAAGTATGTCCTGCTCCCGGTATTTTCCGTTTTTGTACTGACGGATACCTGCAAGGGGATTGTATCCGCAGGAATTAAGAGGGTCAACAAAGTCAAGACAGTATACATCGTAGCCCTTGTCTCTGAGCTCATTTTCAAACATCCTTCTGAGCTGCCCCTTTGTATCGGAAACAATGACGCTTCCTGTTATGTTCTGCAGGTTAGGGATAACATATCCCCCGGTTTTTCCCGAGCCGGAGGAACCGATTATCATATCATTGTTGTTAAGACCGGTTATTTTAGTGTCGTTGGAAACATAGACATCTTTGGCAAGTATTCTTTCATTTTTTGTGCTGCACATAATTTATCTTCTCCTTTTCTTCTTCCTCGTCATCCTCGTATACGCACAGATTTTCTCCGCTGTAAAAATCCTCGCCGAAGTTAAAGCCTTCGTCGTCGTATTCAAGGTATTCTTCCCCGTATGCATCCGGCTCTTCTCCGAAGTCCTCGTCATCGAGTGCGTCAATGGATTCATAGAAGTAACGTTCCTCTTCTTCCTTCCTGTAATTGTCATAGGGTGCATAGAGATAGCTGATATCTTCATATTTTACGCCGTACTGTCTGTCAAAGTCCGAGCGGTTCTTCCAGTCCTTACAGTCCGCGGTGATCCTGTCCTTAAGACTGACAAGACTGAACATCTCACCGTATGCAAAACGGAGACAGTCAATAAAAAGCAGATCTGTTATTTCACAGCAGGTCAGGGCATATTCTGTAAATGCTTCAAGAGGCTGTGTATTGTTCCACTGTGTCATTGAAGGACCCATTCTGCAAAAGAGCTGCCCTATGGTCATTGTATCGGTGATCTCAAAGGAAAGCCATCTTAAGGCTTTGAACTGTATCCTTGAATAGACCATGCTGCCCATGGACGTTCCTGTTTTTGCATCGATATAGTCTGTAAATGCCTTTACTGTGACGGCTGTGAACAGCCTTGCTTTCCCGATGTATCCTGATGAACATGCAAGCACATCCTTTATTTTTGACGACCATGTGGGGGACATCCTTTCCAGACAGTTTATACGCAGAAGATTTGCTAATTCTCCGAAGCAGATATCCTGAGGTCTGCTGTACGGAAGATATTTTTCGTAAAGCAGAGCCCGCCCCAGCTGCATTGTGTCGTAGCAGGGGACAGTCAGCTCGTCCAGTGTGCTGTTTACAAGAGCGTCCGTTATCTTTTTTACGTTTTCCTGATCGTCGATATACCCCTTATCGGAAAGCTTCATGAGCTCCGTAAAGTGTACTTTCATTTTTATGCCTCCTTTAATGATCTTTTCATAGCTTCGATGCCCTGCATATCCAGCAGGAGACCCTCTCTTTCGGACCTGTAATCGGTGAATCTGTCAAATATCTCAAATACATCCGTATAGCCGTATTTTTTCAGTTCGTTTTTCTCCTTGAGGTTTCTGCTTTTGGGATCCTCATTTGCTGTTTTCTTTTTGAAGCCTTCATTGTAAAATACATCTCCTACGCTGTATACAAGACACTGACGCTCGTATTTTTCTCTTGCTTCATCAATGACGGCCTCTGCTTTTGCTGTGTCTCCCGGGATATTTTCGTCAAGAGCCCCGATGCTTTTTTCCAGTTCATTAAGATATTTCTTGCTGCCCTTTGTGCTTCTGAGCATATCCGTTAAGGTGTCCTTATATTCGCTCAGGGTTATCACATGATTTTCAGCATAAGCAAGATAGGTACCGTGCAGCAGGATATATTTGTCCATACCCTTTTCTGCGCCGTATTCTTCCAGCTGCTGCCTTGAAGCTGCGATGGATGCGGCTTTGATGTCCTTTTTTTCTTTTAAATAGCAGTAATAGAAGCATCTGCTCACATCACCTTCGGGAGGGTCACGGAAGTCATTCCACAGGTCTGTGTAGAAATCGGTCTTATTTTTATACAGGGTCATCTTGCCGTTTTCCTTTAAGGCTTCCTGCCGGATGCGGTTTTTCATTTCCTCGATATGATAAAGTATATTTATATAGCTGTCCTCCAGTGAAAAAGCGGAGAGCTTGTGTTCGTACAAAAATATGTCCACCATATTTTTGATGTCGTCTGCCAGGGGGGGAGGCTCAAGATCCATGAAATACAGATCTGAAAATTTTACCAGGTTTTCAAAGAATTTTATGCCGTCGACCGTATTTTTTCTCCAGTTATAGATAGTATCGAACATTTCCTGCTCTGCCTTTTTCTCCTCGATCTCTTTTAAATCTTTTTCGGAGCGGTCTGCAAGCATCTCATTATCCTTATAGGACTCATCCTCGGAAAGTAAGTCCAAAGCCTCGAAAAGAGGCTTGTTTCTTTCCTGCTCCGCAAGATAATTTTCAGCAGACATTTCATGAAGCTTTTCCATGTTCCTGCGGAAATCAGGATCGTTTTCCATGCGTTCTTCGTACTGTATGGATTCCGCATACGAGATCTCTTCAAGGTCAGAGTCATCGTTTGCGGGAAAGTTATATCCCAGCATACGGGCAGAATCGTAAAAGCAGTCATGGGCATATGGGTGCAGATGCTCTGCAAGCTCAATGATATCCGCAAAGCTTTCTGAGACCACAGTCCGTTCGGCGGAAGGACAGCGCCTGTTGGGCTTTGTTTTCAGCGTCATTATTGAACAGTATAAAAAGCTTCTGTACATTTCTTCTTTGTTCTCGTCTGGCAGGGGACTCCCTGAGATCTCGCACTCATGCTTATAACAGTTTATCAGATCTGATATGAATCTGTCGACCTTTTTATCGGAGACTTTACCCCCTTCATCGGTAATGAAGGGGGCAAAGCTGCTGCCTCTGCCGTTTATCATATTGCCAAGCGTGCGAAGCTTATCTTCAAGCACAAGATGCCTGTAGTGTCTGTTTTTGTTTTCCTCGGCGGTTATTTTTACTGACATTTTTTTACTCTCCTTATTCAGCCAGATAGTATACGGAGTCATCTTCCTCCGGAATTTCGATAACATATTCATTGTTATTGACCCAGATGTGCTTATAGTCAGTGCTGCTTTCGGGACCGTCATAACTGTATATGGTCTCTGTGGACGTATATTCGGTCAGGTCATTTTCATCGAATACCGTTACCTCGGCGATGCTTTCAAAGCCAACGCCGTCCTCATAAATGCAGTATTCATGAGCGTCGAATCTTATTACATTCGTTTCAAGCTTTTCGTCATCCCATTCGATAAATACGTGACCGTTCATGCAAAGGATGTGTCTGTCATTTTCATCGTCATACTCCACAAGATAATTTTCCTTCATATTCTTATAGTATACGACCAGCTTGCCGTCATCAGTGGTGCAGGAGAAGCTGTCCGCATTATCGGGGACGGTGTCTTCCACCAGCTTTCTGCACATATCAGCTATGCCTGCAAATTCATCTGCACGCTCCTTGCGGATGTCTTCCATTATGTACGCTTCGGCTGATACTTCTTTGCACTCGACCATGATCTTTCCGTCTGTGTCGGTATATTCGGTAAACTCTGTAGGCTCATATCTGTTGTCAAAATCGATGAAGTGGGTCTCGGTGCCGAGCCTGCACACAGCAAAGCGGTCGTCTATCTCTGCAGCGGAGTCCCCCTCATATATGAGAGATCTTCCCTCGCATAATGAGTGCTCTCCGCAGCGGAATACCGATGCATTGCCCTCGGGGCTTATCCATTCGCTTGCCTTGATGCCGTTGACGGTTACGATGTTTGCTGCGTCTGCAGCCTCTTTGATGGTTTTGATCGTTGAATTCATGAAGAATTCCTCCTTGTAAAAATTTTATCGTCATCATGATGTTTGACACGGTGACTTTTTTAATTTTGAAACTTTCCGTGTAATCCATGGAAAATTCCCTTGTCTCTATAGTATCACATATCCGCTTGAATGTCTATGTTTATTTTATCAACATTTTATAAACAATTTGTGTACGGTGATTTTTCCCGAAAATGTCTGAAATTAAAGCAATCGTAACCAAATTGTAATTTGTATTTTCGGGACAAGTATGCTATAATGTTCTTATACTATTCTTATATGAGGAGAAAAGGCAATGACCGAGCAGACCATACGGGCAGATGTGATGCCCATCGCAAACGGTATTATAGATGAGGTAAAGAAAGCAGTCATCGGAAAGGATGACATTATTATAAAAAGCCTGCTGGCAATAATCGCAAGGGGACATATACTGCTTGACGACATCCCCGGCGTTGGCAAGACCACTCTTGCAGTGGCGTTTTCCAAGGCAATGTCCCTGGACTACAAGCGTATGCAGTTTACTCCGGACGTGCTCCCCGCAGATGTTACAGGCTTTACCGTCTACAACAAGCAGACAGGCAGCTTTGAGTACAAGCCGGGAGCGGCGCTGTGCAGCCTGTTCCTTGCAGACGAGATAAACCGTACCTCCAGCAAGACCCAGAGCGCCCTTCTTGAAGCTATGGAGGAGGGCTCCGTCACCGTAGACGGCGTAACACACACACTTCCCCAGCCGTTTACCGTCATAGCCACACAGAATCCCATCGGCTCGGTGGGTACACAGATGCTCCCCGAATCTCAATTAGACCGCTTTATAGTACGTCTTACAATGGGATACCCCGACCTTGACAGCGAGGTGGCTATCCTTAAATCAAAGGAGGGAGGGAGCCGCAGCGCTGAGATCGCGTCCGTCGCAAAAGCGGAGGATATCCTTCTTATGCAGAATGCCGCCGATGAGATATTCGTTGACGACCTTGTGTATAAGTATATCGCGTCCATTGCTGCCGCCACCCGCAGCCATCCCCAGATAAAGCTGGGTCTGAGCCCAAGAGGTACCGTTGCTCTTGCGTCTATGTCAAAGGCGGCAGCTCTGCTCAGGGGCAGGAGCTACGTCATTCCCGAGGACGTGAAATTCATAATGGGAGATGTGGTGACACACCGTATCCTTTTGTCTGCAAAGGCAAAGGCGGCGGGAGTGGATACCTCCGATGTGATGCGGGACATCAGCGCACGCACTCCCGCTCCGAAAATTAAAATATAGGAGACCGCCATGCTTCCCACATATCTTATACTGATATTTTTCATGGGGATATTCCATGTTCTGTATAAGGGTGATCTGTCCTTTATACTGCTGGTCTTTCTTATAGTCCTGCCGATAGTCCTGTTTATCATACTGGTGATACAGACAAGACTGCTTACGGTCACAATATCCTCGGACGGGGCAGCGGCAGAGCGGGGAAAGCCCTCCATTTTAAGATTGACACTGCATAACCGTTTCTTTCTGCCGGTGACAGCCTGCAAGATAGCTGTCCGATACACGGGACGCTTTGCCCCCGATAAAGGCGTCAGCGGTAAGTACAGCGTTATCGTGCCTGTGAACCATCTGGACAAGGAGACTGTGTCTCTCAGCTTCACTGCAGAGCATTGCGGGGTGGTGGAGATAAGCATAGGACATATAGTTCTGTGCGATTTTCTCGGCATCACCCGTCTTAGAAAAAAAATAAACTGCAGGGAAAAAATAATAGTCCTGCCCTGTGTTTTTTACGTAAATGCCGATCTTGAAAGCAGCTTTGTGTCCGACCTGGAAAGCAATTCCTTTTCGCAGATAAGACCGGGGGACGACCCCTCAGAGATATTCCAGCTCAGAGAATACCGTGACGGGGACCGCCATAACCGCATACACTGGAAGCTCAGCAGCAGAAGTGAAAGCTTTATCGTCAAGGAGCTTTCCCTGCCAATAAGCAGCAAAATACTTATCCTGTGCGACTTTTCAGGCTGTGAAACCGCCTCGGAAACGGACGCTGTGCTTGATATGGCAGCCACCCTTTCATTTTTTCTTGCAGAAAGGGGAACGGATCACGCCGTCACTGCTGCGGCAAACGACCTGACCCTTATGAATGCGGATATTTCGGGTACAGATGAGTTTTACGCCGCATTCGGCAGGCTCTGCGCTGATATATCCTCGCTTGAATTCAAGGAGACCATAGCGTCAGCCGCTTCTGTTGCGGACGATACTATTATTATAGGAAAGGGTTTTTCCCGCATACTTGCAGTGACTGCTTCTGTAAGCAAGTCATACACAGAGGAGCTGTCCCGTTTCTGCGGAGATGCAAGGCTGACTATATTCTCTGTCGCTGCAGAGAAAACCGATGATGCTGACTCCGCCGCCGAACTGATCTGCGCGCCGGCAGAAGAGTTATACAAGACAGATCTTGATATCTGATTTTCGGCAGATCCATATTATAAATGAAAAGAGAATTTATAATGGTGAAGAAAAAAATGTCCCCCGTGAATGTCACGGCAGGACTGAAGATCTCGGGAAAGGCAAGGAGAAGTCTTTCCCCTGTTATAATAAAATATCTGCTTGTCCTTGCAGGATGCCTTGGGTCTGTTTTCTGCTTTCTGACCTGTCTGACGCTTCCGGTGAAGGGCATATCCGCAGTGCTGACGGCTGTTATTGCCTGCGGCATTTTTACTGTTGTCTTTAACCTTAAGCAGGGGCTGTCCGGTACTGCATCCCTGACGGCGGCTGCAGTATTTCTTGTGCTGGTTTTTTTCCTGCGGTATGAGATATGTGCGGGACTTGCAAATACGGTGGATATCTATCTTGCTCGTGTAAGGGAGAATTTCCGCTTGGAACCTCTTTTCTTCATTGCCGAGCCTGAGCTTGCAGGTTTCCATGTGACGGTCTTTATATGCTTCTATACTGCTCTTATCTGTATGGCATCCGCTTATTTTGCTTCAAGGAGCAGCTTTTCAATGGGGATATGCATAGACCTGCTTATCATGCCTATCGCAGTGCTTATGTTCGGTCTGGAGCCGAACTATATCGCATTTGCAGCAGTGGTGGCTGTATGCGCTGCCGCTCTGGCTCTGGAAAACAGCTCCCCCGAGAAGATACACTCGGGAAAATGCGGATATGCGACCTCACACAGCGGACTGGCAGCAGCGGTAACGGCGGCGGTCTGCTTTGCTTTAGTGGCAGCTTTCACCGAGCTTGGCGGGTATCAGCGTCCAGAACGTCTTGATGAGATGTACGACAGCTTCACAGGATACGTTGAAAGCGGAGAAATGAAAAACGCAGTAAGTGAGATACTCACCATAGCTGTAAAAAATCCCGGACAGTCGGGAGCTATAAATCACGGCAAGCTGGGAGAGTTCGAGGAGATCACCTTCAATAATAAACTGGTTCTGAAGGTGACTATTCCAAAATCAAAGGATACTATTTATTTAAGGGGCTTTGTAGGATCGGTCTACACAGGCAGAAGCTGGGTGGAGTTTCCCGCATCTGCTCAGAGAGATCTGGAGCGGGTAACTGAGAACTTCTCCACAAACGGTCTCTCACCGCTGCTGCTGGACAGCTACAGCCTGAGAAATTCACCGTCCGCACATCTGTCAATGTTCGGTACCTCTCTGCATCAGCAAAGCTTCTCCATCGAAAACATTTCGGGAGGCAGGGACTATCTTTATATGCCCTATGACCTTGTGCCCGAAAGCATGGCACGGTACAGCCCGGACGGCGACAGCAGCTTCAAAGGCGGCGAAAGCTACTACTCAGGACAGTTTTACGACCCCTCACAGAATTACAGCTATCAGAATATTTTTAAGGTCAGATGGCAAAGCATAGACCCCATTCTTACAGCGGATGAAGCACAGTACAGAAATTTTGTGTACTCCCATTATATGAACGTTCCGGAGAACTTTTCTGCGGCGGAAAGCATCTTCAATGATGATTACTATGAGTATATTTCTGATGAAGGATTACAAACAGGAAAAAGCACTCTTGATGAAATGACGGTGTTCAGCCGCAAGCTTTATTATATCAGAAACTGGCTCAGAAAAAACTGCACCTACAGTCTCAGCGCAGGAAAGCTTCCTGCAGGAGCGGACTTTGTGGAGTATTTTCTTGAGAACCGCAAGGGAAGCTGCTCCCACTTTGCGTCCACGGCGGTGCTGATGTGCAGATATGCAGGCATACCCGCCAGATATGTGGAGGGATATATCATCAAGCCCGGGGATTTTTCAGATCTGGTCGGCTATGGGCAGCCTGATACGATCAATGTCACCGACTACAGGGGACACGCATGGGCGGAGATATACATTGACGGCTTCGGCTGGTATCCCATGGAGTTTACGTCCGGATACGGAAATATCCGCACCGCCCTTCCTGACAGGATCACAGAAGCGCCTTTTGCTGAAAAAGAGACCGGGACGGAAGCAGAGACCGCGGAGGAGGCATCCGAAACTACAGTACCCCAGGAGGGGGCTCCCCAGCCTGAGGCAGGAGACAATTCCGCTTCAGCGTCGGAGGCAGTGACCACGGCGCAGAATGTAGAAGAAAGCGCTGTCCCCGAGTCGACTTCCGCTCCCGTTCCCGAGGAGGATGCCGAAAACGCTGCCGAGTCTCAGACCCGGTATGATACCCCCGCACTTAATGATCCGACAGTGGGCTTCAGGGTATTCGGACTTACCGGAGGAAAACCGGCAGACATAGTTTATGACCTTACAGCTCCGCTGATCGTTCTTCTGATCCTGCTTCTTATCCCTCTGCTGCTTGTGCTCAGGCGCAGACTTGCAATATCCCTCTATCAAAGAAAATGCGCTCTCGGAGAGAAGGATGCCGCTCTTGCAGCGTACAAAAAATTCGGACGGATACTCAGGCTCATGAAGCTTCCCGAGCAGGGAGGGCTTGACTACAGCGAGTATGCGGAGATGCTTTCACAGAGGTCGGAGCTGCTTTCAGGCGGTACTGCAGAGACTGTCATAAATATAACTCTGAAGGCATATTTCGGCGGAAGTGTGCTCACTTCTGAAGATGCGGAAAATTCTGTCCATACGGTAAACACTCTTGCAGAGCGGTACTACGGGACGCTTTCAGGGGTCGACAAACTTTTCCTCAAATATATTTACTGTATGGTGTGACCTGATCTTGTTCACAAAATATTTACAAATAAACTCCATAAAAATTGCCCTGTCAGATCGTATATAGAATATAGGTATCCAAATGAAAATAAAAGGAGTGTTCTATAAAATGAAAAAGAATATTTTTATCTCCGCCTTGTTATGTGCGGCTATTATGACGGGGTGTTCAAGCGCAAACACCGCATCGGACAGCGGCGGCATGGCATACGTCCAGCACGCATCTGCGCCCCAGACAAACGGAGCGTCAGCGTCCATGTCAGACAGCAAGGGCTTTGCAGGCAGCTATGAGACTGCTGCTGAGACGACAGCTGTTTCTGTAAACTACGACTACGACGGGGGAGACAGCTACGAATACGCAGAGACTCCCGCAGATCCTTCAATGGGTGAGAGCCCCGATAACGGTCTGGAGGCTTCAAAGGTGTCCAGAGAAATGCTGGTCTACTACTGCACAATGAGCATAGATACGCTGGATTTTGAAAAGTCCGTCACAGAATTTAAAAGGCAGCTTGACTCATACGGCGGATTTATTGAGCAGGAGGACTACAGCGACGGCGGAGGGCACAGCGTCTGGTACAATGAAAGAGCCGAGAAGTGGCAGTCCTACACCGCTACACTGAGAGTCCCCAGTAAAAACTACGAGGAGTTCTGCAATTCAGCCTCTGAGCTGGGAGACCTGCGCAGCAAGAATGCCCGTGTGGAGAACGTCAGTCAGGAGTACAGCGACCTGAGCACCACTCTGGAGATCTACGAGGCTAAGGAGGACAGGTACATAGCCCTGCTTTCTACTATCACAGAGGACGAGTACGCCGTAGCTGTGGAAAGGGAGCTCACCGACATACAGATCAAGATCGCAAACATAAAGACCCGCATGAACGTAATAGAGACCGATGTTGCCTACTCCTATGTATATATGACCATCAACGAGGTAAAGGAGTACGTCTCCGAGCCTGTTAAAACGGACACCTTCTTTGACAGGCTTTCCGTCACTCTGAAAAATGCAGGAAGCGGGTTCCTGGACTTCCTTGAAGGGCTTCTGTTCCTGATAATTTACCTTGCGCCCTATCTTGTGCTGTTCGGGATAATAGCATATATTGTTGTTTCCATCGTGAAGAAGATAAAGAAGCGCAAGGCTGCAAAGAAGGAAAAGGCTCAGGAGAAGCAAGATAAGTCCGAGCAGTCTGAGCAGGAGACAGAGCAGTCCGCGGCCGAGCCCGGTGACGATTTGTCAGATAAGTAGTATAAATTATCATTTACAAGGCTGAGCCTTGACCCTTATCTACCCCCACCGTC
>JAFLUI010000028.1 GCA_022508825.1 Oscillospiraceae bacterium | reverse complement strand
AGTCCTGTGGACTGTTTTCAAGAGGGGGAAGCCCTGCGATAGAGGGCTTCCCCTTAGAGAAGATTTTTATTTAGGAGGATACTAAATGTCCGAATATGATGAGAAAGTAAACGAAGTCTATGACGAAAGTCAGATACAGGTCTTAGAGGGTCTTGACCCGGTAAGAAAGCGTCCCGGAATGTATATAGGCTCAACAGGTGAAAAGGGTCTCCACCATCTGGTATATGAAATTGTGGATAACGCTATCGACGAGGCTCTTGCAGGCTATTGTACAGAAATAAAGGTCAATATCTTAAAGGACGATATCATAGAGGTTTCCGACAACGGACGAGGAGTCCCTGTCGGTATCCACCCTACTGAGGGTATCTCTGCGGCGACTGTTGTTTATACCGTCCTCCATGCAGGCGGAAAATTCGGCGGCGGCGGATATAAAGTTGCGGGAGGTCTCCACGGCGTTGGTGCGTCTGTTGTAAATGCCCTCTCCGAATGGCTGGAGCTTACCGTCTATGACGGCAAAAACATCCACTTCCAGCGCTTTTATGACGGCGGAAAGTATGACGAAGAACTGAAAGTCATCGGCGACACAGACAAGACAGGCACTACCGTCCGTTTCAAGGCAGATCACACTATTTTCACCGAGACTACTGTCTATAATTACGAGACACTTCTTAAAAGGCTCCGTGAACAGGCTTTCCTTAATGCGGGGGTAAAGATAGTTTTCTCCGACCTGCGGGACGAGAGCAATGTCCAGTCCGAGGAGCTCTGCTACAACGGCGGTATCCGTCAGTTTGTGGAGCATATCCATAAGGTAAAGGGTCTGGAGCCTCTTTCGGAAGAGGTCATCTATATAAGCGGAAAGAAAGGGGACTCCTCTGCGGAGATCTCTTTGCAGTGGAACGACTCCTATAACGAGGACATCCGCTCCTTTGCAAACAACGTCCATACAATAGACGGAGGTACTCATGAGACCAGCTTCAGAAACTCTCTGACCAAGGTCATCAACGAGTACGGAAAGAAGTTCAATCTTCTTAAGGATAATGACGACAAGCTGCTTGGCGAGGACGTCCGGGAGGGACTCACCGCCATCGTCTCCGTAAAGCTGACAAACTGCGAGTTTGAGAGCCAGACCAAGGTAAAGCTGGGCAACCCCGAAGCAAAGGCTTTAGTGGACGAGATCGTCACCGATAAGCTGATGTGCTGGCTGGAGGAGAACCCCTCCTCTGCAAGGGCTATCTTTGATAAGTCACAAGCGGCTCAGAAGGCAAGAGAGGCAGCTAAAAAAGCAAGAGAGACCGCAAGAAGAAAGTCCGCAATGGAGTCTGCGTCCCTGCCCGGAAAGCTGTCCGACTGCTCGGAAAAGGACGTGGAGCTCACCGAGATCTACATCGTGGAGGGAGACTCTGCGGGAGGAAGCGCAAAGCAAGGCAGGGACAGACGGTATCAGGCAATACTTCCTCTCTGGGGCAAGATGCTCAACGTTGAGAAAGCCCGTATCGACAAGGTCTACGGCAACGACAAGCTGATGCCTGTTGTTACCGCACTGGGAACCTCCATCGGCGAGGACTTTGATATCTCAAAGCTCCGTTACGGCAAGGTGATAATCATGGCGGATGCGGACGTGGACGGCAGCCATATCAGGACACTGCTTCTCACATTCTTTTTCAGATATATGCGTCCCCTTATCACAAACGGCAACGTCTATATCGCACAGCCCCCCCTGTTCAAGGTCTCAAAGGGCAAGCAGACGAGGTATGCATTTTCCGAGCTTGAAAGGGACAAGCATATCAGCGAGCTCAAGGGTGACAACGAGAATGCAAAGATAGATGTCCAGCGTTATAAGGGTCTTGGTGAGATGAATCCGGAGCAGCTCTGGGAGACCACAATGGATCCCGCCACAAGAACAATGCTCAGGGTCACAATGGACGACGCCGTAAGAGCGGACGAGATTTTTACTATCCTTATGGGCGACAAGGTAATGCCAAGGCGTGAGTTTATCGAGAAGAACGCCAAATACGTAGAATCACTTGATGTATGATAATTATTTTATTGAACGTAATATAATATAGTTAATAAAAATCATTGAGAGGTAGTTTTATGGGTGAAAAATTCATATCGGCAAAGCTGGACATTGTATTTAAAATGCTTTTTGCTGAAAATGAGGATATACTCAGGGAATTTTTATCCGATATACTGGATATCCCCATAGAAAAAATAAAGGGTATCACGGTGCTCAATCCGGAGATTCTTCCGGAAAGCGTGGGAGAAAGAAGCTACCGTCTTGATCTGCTGCTCAATGTGGACGGAAAGTTCATTAACATTGAAATGCAGGTGCGGTCGGAAAAGCATTTCGGTGACAGGATACTGGTCTACTGGTCGAAGATGTATTCAAAGCAGCTTGACAAGGGAGAATCCTACAATAAGCTGAGACCATGTATAGTGATAACTATTGTAAACTTCGACCTTTTTGACCATTCTGATTATCATTCCGAGTTTGGTGTCTGGGATGTGGAACACAACAACAAGCTTTCAGACAAAATGGCTATACATTTCTTTGAGCTTAACAAGCTTCCCGGAAATATTGATAAAAGCAATCGTAAGGAGCTGTGGCTCCGTTTCATAAAAGCTGATGATAAGGAGGCGTTTGATATGCTGGAAAATGCAAATGTAGAAGGCATCAAAAAAGGCATACAGGCTGTATATAAAATGAGCGCAGACGAGCGCACAAAGGAGCTTATCCGCATGAGAGAGAATGCTCTGCACTTGGAAGCAACTCTTCTTGAAGATGCAAGGGAAGAGGGCATGGAAAAGGGTTTGGAAAAGGGCAGAACTGAAAGGGAATCAGAGATCATCGAAAATATGAGAGCGTTGGGTATGTCTGAGAATGAGATACAGAAAATCATAGGTGGTTAGCAGATGGGAATTTTAAATGAAATGTTCGGCGAGGGAGACAGTGCCGCTGCCGCTCCTGCGGGAGAGTTCCTTGCAGAGGGTGACTACGAGAGCAGCAGGGAAAAAATGCTGTCCGGATATAAGGAGTTCAGAAAAATATATACTGTAAAGTCCCTTATAGGACGGCTCTTTGTGGTGCTGCTGGCAACCGCTTCGGCAGTGTTCATGATAGTGACCAGCAGCGGGGATCAAAGAGAAATACCTATTTTCTGCCTTATACTCTGTCTTTTTATCGGGGGATGGTTCATAAGACAGTCCGTCTCCAATAAGAAAAAGTATTTGCAGAGTGTGGACGCTCTTACGGGCATCCCCTATCATGCAGAGGTCTTCACAGACAAAATAAAAATAACGGATATGAGTCCGCTGCCGGAGCCTGTCGAGGAAGAATCCCCCGAAAATAAAGGGGAGTCTGCAGATGAAACCGGGCTTAGTGAAAAAAAGGAAGTCCCTGAAAACGAAAATAAGAATATTTCCGGGGAAGCCGGGCTTCCCGGGGAAATATCTGAAAGTCCGTCAACAGTGATACATCTTAATGAATATATAGTCGATATTCTCGACAGAGAGGATGTATATGTGCTTGTTGTAAGAAAAGCTTATGTTTTTATTATCCCCAAGGACGCATTTTCGGAAGATGAAAACAAAAAAATCAGGGAAAAATTATCTGCAATAATGGGTATCAGATACAAGAAGTAGTATGCCGATGTTCCATGTGGAACAATATATAAGGAGTTGTTAAGTTTGAATGACGAGAATACAAAAGTCATAAACGTGGATATAGAAAGTGAAATGAAAAAATCATTTCTTGAATATTCCATGTCGGTGATCGTGGCAAGAGCGCTGCCCGACGTCCGGGACGGTCTTAAGCCGGTACACAGACGTATCATATACAGCATGAATCACGAGGGCAACACCGCGGACAAGCCCTACCGCAAGTGTGCATACACTGTCGGTGAGGTTCTGGGTAAGTATCATCCTCACGGTGACGCCTCCGTTTATGACGCTCTGGTGCGTCTTGCGCAGGATTTTTCACTCCGGTACCCTCTTGTTGACGGACACGGAAACTTCGGCTCCATGGACGGAGACCCTCCCGCTGCTTACCGTTATACAGAGTCCAGAATGTCCAAAATTGCCGGGGAAATGCTTGCTGACATCGGCAAGGACACTATTCCCTATCAGCCTAACTATGACGACACCATCAGAGAGCCGGAGGTTCTCCCCTCCCGTTTCCCGAACCTGCTTGTAAACGGCTCGGTGGGTATCGCTGTTGGTATGGCGACAAATATCCCTCCCCATAATCTCAGGGAGGTCATAGGCGCTATCCAGGCGATGATAAAGCATCCGGACATATCCCTTGAGGGTCTTATGGAGCATATCAAGGGTCCCGACTTCCCTACAGGCGGCATCATCATGGGACGGGCAGGCATCCGCGCCGCCTATGCTACGGGACGGGCAAAGCTGACCCTCCGCTCCCGCACAGAGATAGAGGAGATCGGCGGCAGACAGTGCATCATCGTCACAGAGATTCCCTACATGGTGAACAAGGCGCGTCTTGTTGAAAGCATCGCCAATATGGCAAAGGAAAAGCGCATTGACGGCATCCACTATGTAAATGACGAGTCGGACAAGGAACATAAGGTACGTATAGTTATCGAGCTTAAAAAGGACGCTGTCCCACAGATAGTCCTGAACAAGCTTTTCACCTATACCCAGCTTCAGGACACGGTGGGCGTTATCATGCTTGCTCTTGTACGGGGCGAGCCTAAGGTACTGACGCTTAAGCAGTGTCTTACAGAGTACATTGATTTTCAGGTGGAGGTCATCCGCCGCAGGACAGAGTACGATCTTAAAAAGGCTAAGGAAAGGGCTCACATTTTAGAGGGTCTGATGATAGCCGTTGACAACATCGACGAGGTAGTAAAAATATGCCGTACCTCAAAGGACGCTGCGGAAATAAAGTCCAGACTTATTGAGAGGTTTGAGATAACCGAGCCCCAGGCAGAGGCTATCGCTCAGATGAGACTTGTTCAGCTTTCCGGTCTGGAGCGTCAGAAGCTTGAGGACGAGCTGAACGCTCTCCATGCTAAGATCAAGGAATTTACAGAGATACTTGGCAGTCACGAGAAGATACTGGGCATCATTTCGGACGAGCTGGATATCATAAAAAATAAATACGGGGACGAGCGGAGAACAGGTATCGAGACTGTCTCCGGAGAGGTGGACATAGAAGACCTTATCCCTCAGGAGAACTGCGTTGTCACCTACACAAATGTGGGATATATCAAGCGTCAGCCCGTGTCCGTCTATAAAGCACAGAACAGAGGCGGCAAGGGTGTTTCGGGAATGAAGCAGCGTGAGGAGGATTTCGTCCAGGAGATGTTTGTAAGCTCCAGCCACGACCACGTGCTGTTCATCACAAACAAGGGCATCATGTATAAGCTGCGGTGCTTTGAGATACCGGAGGGCTCCAAGCAGGCAAGGGGTCTTAATATAGTGAACATCCTGCCTACAGGCGAGGGAGAAAGCGTCGCCGCTATGCTCAATATCACCAACTTTGTAGAGGGCAAGTATGTCATCATGGTGACAAAGAACGGAAAAATAAAGCGTACCCCGCTGGAGGCATATAAAAACGTCCGGAAGAACGGACTTATTGCAATAGGTCTTGACGAGGGTGACGAGATCGCCTCCGTTGTACTGACGGACGGCTCCGCCGAGATAATGATAGCAACAAGAAACGGTATGGCTATACGCATCAGGGAGAGCAGCATAAGGGCGATGTCCCGTTCTGCTCACGGCGTAAAGGCTCTCCGTCTCCGTGAGGGGGACAGAGTGGTCTCCATGGCGATAGTAAGAGAGGGCGCGGACGTACTCACCGTCACAGACAAGGGTCTGGGCAGACGAACAGCCATAGACAGCTACAGGATACAGAACAGAGGCGGCTTTGGAATGCTCAATTACAAGGCGTCCGATGAAAAGGGACACGTCTGCGGCATAAGGTTTGTCACCGACGACGAGGACGTTATCATGATATCCACCGACGGCATCATAATCCGCATAAGGGTGTCCGATGTCCGTCAGATGGGACGCTACGCAACGGGCGTGCGGCTCATGAGAGTCCGTGAGGAGGAGCAGGTGGTAGCCTTTACAGCGGCAGACCACGATGACAATGCCGAGACCGAAAAGGTAGAGGAGCCTGATCCCGAGGATATCGCAGCGGCAGAGGCTGAGGAGTCGGGAGAGGTCATCGAAGAAAACGAGCCTCCGGAGGATGACGAGACAGAGGATGAGGAGACAGAAGATACTCCGGATAGGGAGTAAAAAAATGAGCGACTGTTAAAAAGGCAACAGTCGCTCATTGTTATCAGGAATTTCTTTATACTCAGTACAAATTTTTTCAAGCACCAAAAAATTGCAGCACATTGTAGGAATTATACCGCGTTCGATCTGCTTTTTATATAACTTATTTGCTTTTTCCTCAATTTTATGTATCTTAGGTTTTAAGCTGTATTCCGGCACATCATCTGAACCAACCTCTTCATAGATGATAATATTTTTATCGGATATATTTTTCCATTCAAGATGTTTTGGTTTTGCAGATGTCAATGGAATAAAATAGCGAAAATCATTACAGGTTGTTATTATACCTGCATATGGCTTTTTTTCATACTCCTTGCTGCTGTCATAAAACACTTCATGATCGGCTTCGTACAGCATTTTTAAATAAGCTTGATCTATAGTATATAATCCAAAGTTTTCAATTCTCATAAATATTTCACCTTACAATAGAAATGAGGCTATTGTTTTTAGCCTCATTTCTGCTTTAAAGTTTCGCACTTTACACATCGGCGGCGAAACACCATCTTTACTATGTTCAGTATATCATAATAAAAAAGAGTTGTCAAATAAAATATCAACAAAAGTAAGTAAAAAATTATGTTCAAATCTCACAATAAATATTATGATCAAAATATACTTCGCACTAAAACATATCCTCTTGACAAAAAAGAAAAAATATAGTACAATGTACTATAAAGGAGATCGATACTATGGCATTTTCCATCAGACTTACCGAGCATGAAAAAAAGATAGCAGAGAGCTATGCAAGACTTCATTCAATGTCCCTGGGTGAAGCGTTCAAAAAAGCCCTGTTTGAAAAAATAGAGGAGGAGTATGACATCAGCATTTTTGAAGAAGCCTACAAGGAATATCTTCAGGAGGGAATGAAAAACAGACCCATCGAAGAATTATGGCGGGAGCTTGACCTATGATATATAAAGTAAAGACCGCTCCCCGCTTTGACAAGGAGTTCGGAAATCTCGACAGATACACCATGAAAATGCTAAAGGTGTGGATAGAAAAAAATCTTGTGAACTGCGAGGATCCGCGGGCTCAGGGCAAGGCTCTGACAGCGGAGCAGGTGGGAGAATGGCGTTACCGCATCGGGGACTACAGGCTCATATGTCATATCGGTGACGGGGAAATAGTTATTCTTTCACTTTCCGTCAGCTCGCGGCACTGACCCTCAGCGAGGTTTTCGTCAAGCATGAGTCCCCCTATGCTGATCCGTTTCAGGTACACTACCCGGTTTCCCACAGCCTCCGCCATCCGCTTTATCTGATGGTATTTCCCCTCATGAAGGGTAATAAAAACCTCCCCCGGCTTTTCCGAAGGTTCAAGCTCTGCGGGGAGACATTTTTCTCCGCCGTCTATTGTGATACCTTCTGCAAATGCTTTTATGTCCCCCTCCGTGACCGGCTTTTCAAGAATCGCAAAATACCTTTTTGATACGTGCTTTTTGGGCGAGAGCAGGTCATGGGCAAGCTCCCCGTCATCGGTGATAAAGACAAAGCCCACGGTGTCCTTGTCTAACCGTCCCGCAGGAAAAAGACCCTCCCGGCGGAGTTCCTCCGGGATAAGCTCCAGCACCGTCTCGGAAAGCCTGTCCCTTGTGGCGCAGACCACTCCCGCAGGCTTGTTAAGCATAATATAGATGTGCTTTCTGTACAGGACTTCTTTCCCCTCGCTGACAACTTTATCGGTGAGGGGGTCTGTTTTCATGTCGAAAAGCTTTGCAGTCTCGCCGTTTACTGTGACAAGACGCTTTTTTATAAGCTCCTTGGCGTCGTTCCGGGAAATATTAAGTTGGTTTGATAAAAATCTGTCGAGACGGAGGGATTTTTTATTTGGCATAGTTTTCTCCATAGACAACTTTTCCGTTTATCATTGTCATTTTAACATTGGTCATGATTTCGAGAGGGTCGCCGTCGGTGAGGATAAGGTCGGCGTCCAGACCCGGGGCGATGCTTCCCGTAACGTCCCCGATGCCTGCAATCTCTGCTGCTGCGGAGGTGATGCTCCGAATCGCTTCTTCGTAGGGCAGTCCCGCTTTGACGCAGTATGCCGCACTTGTGCAAAGATACTGTATTGGCACTTCCGGATGGTCGGTGCAGATCGCCGTCCGAACTTTGTTTTTGCAGAGTATGGACGCGTTTTCCACCGTCTGACGGGAAAGCTCCGGCTTTCCTCTGTCGCAGATAACGGGACCCACAACAGCGGACGCATTTTTCTCACCAAGGATGTCTGCAATAAGATGTCCCTCGGTGCAGTGTATAAGCACATAGTCCAGAGAAAATTCCTCTGCTATTCTTACCGCCGTGAGGATATCGTCCGCTCGATGACAGTGAAAATGAGCCTTTATCTCTCTTTTTAACAGAGGGATAAGAGCCTCCGACTTTACATCAAGCTCGGGGAGGGACTCCCCGCTTTCCTCGGCATCGGACTTGTCCTTGGCATACCTCTCCGCTTTGAACAGAGCTTCGCGGATAAGAGCCGCCGTCGCCATCCTTGTTATGGGAGCGGTGTCCCGCTCTGAAAAGGTGGACTTTGGATTCTCCCCCAGAGCAAATTTTATGCCCACTCTGCGGAGGAGCATCTCGTCGGCACAGCGTCCTGTTGTCTTTATGGCGATAAGGTCTCCCCCGATGGGATTTGTGGAGCCTACTCCCGTGATGACGCAGGTCACTCCTGATTTTACGGCGTCGGAGAAGTAACCGTCGTTATGGCAGAGACCGTCTATTGTCCGGAGATGAGGGGTGACAGGATCGCTGTCCTCGTTTACGTCCTCACCCTCGGCTCCCTGACCGTCCCCGATAAGTCCCATATGGGTGTGTATGTCGATAAATCCCGGATAAAGACGGAGACCGTCAGCGTTGATGTCCCCCTCCGACACTTTTTCGGGGACGCCCTCTAAGACCTCTGCTATCCTGCCGTCCTCGATACGAACATATCCGCATGGTATGAAGCTGACCTCCGGGGAGTATATTTTTGCGTTATAGATAAGCATAGAGAACCTCTTTTAAGAAAGTCCGCATTCGTCGTAATCCTTCCAGCGCTCGTTGTGGCGGTAGGCAAGGATGAATTTGTATACGATGAAGCCTGCTGACAAAAGGAATATCACCATTGCAGCAGCAATAGGGATGGACGCTCTCAGATAGTTGATGGTCTCATTTCTGCTGTCGTTCTGCTCATTCATAGGAAAAGCTCCTTTCGATAGTTGATATATTTATTATAATACTAATTTCTGATTTGTCAATATACTTTGTCTTGACATAAATCAAAATAAATGCTAAAATAAAGGCAGGACACACCAAAGCGGTGTCCTCGTTCCATGCCAAATGCTGGCGCATTTGCCTGCGAGTTTTGCTACGCAAAACATCGCTCCCTTTCATTAACAGAAAGGGGGTTGGTAACATGGATGCTTATGTTACATACAAATGTTTATTTCTGTATACGACAGTGCTTCTCTCTGTTATCTCCCTTACTGTTGCTATCATTAAAGGCAACAAGAAAAAGTAAGGCAGAATAAAAAACAGCCGCCCAGCTTTCCCAACGTGGCGGTTGTTTTTTCAACTAAAACCTAAGGGAGCAGCCGTTCATCGGTGTGCCCTTTCTTTTTATAGTATACACTAAAAAAATAGTTTTGTCAATACCCTCAATTATGTTTTATATAACATTATTATACTCAGTATATGTCCTGTCATCAAAGCAGGAAAAAATAACGGTGATGTCATAGTCCTTGTTATCCTCCAGCCATCCCGTGACAGTCTTCACCGCCGCGGGGACGGCTTTTTCAAGAGGGTACCCGTACACTCCCGTGGAAATAGCCGGGAAAGCAATGCTGTGGATGCCATTTGCTTTTGCCAGCTCCAGAGAGTTCCGGTAGCAGGCGGACAGCATTTCCTCGTCCGAGACTTTTCCCGAATAGACGGGTCCTACTGTGTGGATCACATACTTTGCTTTCAGATCATAGCCCTTTGTTATTTTTGCTTCTCCCGTCCTGCAGCCGCCAAGACCCCGACACTCTTCAAGGAGTCCCGGTCCCGCTGCCCGATGGATAGCTCCGTCAACACCGCCCCCTCCGAGGAGAGTCTCGTTGGCGGCATTGACTATGCAGTCACAGTCCAGTCTTGTGATGTCGCCTTTGTCAAGCTTTATTTTATCTTTCATCTTTAACTTCTCCATTATAAAAAAGGAACGGCTCGCAACCGTTCCTTTTGCTTTACTTCGTGTTGGACAGCTTCCATCTGAAGGTCGAGATTCTCTGCGCCCTTGTGTTGTCGTAGGAGATATTGCTGCACGCAAGGCTCAGGTCATTGTAGCGGTAGTCTATCTTTGCCGTCTTTGAGCTGAAGGACATTGCGGATTTTACAGCATCAGTGCCGTAGTTTCTCTGAATGACCGCTCCGAGCCTGTGATACTGACGCTCAAACTCTACTATCTCCTTTGCCGAGATAGGCTTTGTATCACATACATTGTATATGCCCTGATAGTTTATTCCTGCAGGAGCGTTCAGCACGCCGATGATAAAGTCGATAAGATTATACAGGCAGCAGAAGGAGAAACCGTAATCTCCGTAGCCGTAGATGTAGCAGCTGTTGTCTCTGGGGTCATATATCTTGGTGTGGAGATTGTCCGGGAAATCCTTTGTATAAATAGGACACACCCTTGCAATAACACCCTTTATGGAAGCTGCGGATTTTATTGCTTTAGCCATCAGCTTTTCGCTGTCCGCCTTCATTTTTGCGTAAGCGGTGACAGGCTTTTCGTCAGCAGTCTCACGGATAGGCTCACGGGTCTTCTGCTGGGCATATATCTGGTGAGTGCTTATCAGTATCATGTCATTTACGCCTGCCTGAACAGCCGATTTAAAAAGGAATTTGTCAACTGCAGCGGATTTTTTCTCCTCTGCGGGAGAGATCATAGCGGGGAAATCGTTATCAACAGTGCATCCTGCGTGGATAAGCACGTCTATGCCCTGTTCCATCATAGCAGCCGTTACGGCTTCCTTGTTGTCCAGAGAAGTCTGTATGAATTTATAATTAGGGTTATCTACACTTGCGGTAGGAGTTTCTCCCACGCCGATAACTTTAAATCCCTTTGAGAGCAGAGCCTCAGACAATTCATTTCCTATAAGACCCGAAGCTCCTGTAACAAAAACGGTTTTCATAGCTTTAACCGCCCTCCGTTCATATGAAAATCTATTTATCCATATACTATTATATCATAAAAATCTGAAAATGCAATAGATGTTTTGCATAAAAATAAGCCTGTATAATATGGCTATACGCCATATTGATGCGTTTTTACTTCTTTGCCTCCGACTCAGGCAGCTTTGAATGTGCCATACCGAGCAGCAGCCAGAAGAAGGGAGCTGCCGTTACAACACTTGCGCTGAAAAATGCCTGTACCGAATATGCGATGACCGCCGCTAAAAGTGCGGGACGGAACCATTTTTCCCTGTCTGCCGCAAACTCCTTCATGCATCCGAACAGCCGTACAAAGGTCATGACCAGCAATACCAGATAGACTATCAATGACGGTATCCCGCGGGTGGCTGCCGTATAAAGATATTCGTTATAACTGCGGTCGATGGCGTCTGTAAACAGGAGGGGATCCCCTATCTGGACCTTTGCCATAAGGTCGGGACCAACTCCCAGGAGCGGGTGATCTGTTATCATTTCAATGCTTCTCTGAGCGCCTATGTCCCAATGGGAGTCATAGTTTACGGGGGACGGCGCTCCGCCGATGAAAAGATTGTAATAGGAGTCTGTATATGCAATGGATTTGTCACGCATGACCGGCTCGCCCAGTGCATTCGGCTGGTCTGACAGGTTTATTCCCTGAAGCGCAAACACCAGTCCGAAAATGACTGCAAAGGCTCCCAGCAGAGCCGCCAGTCTTTTCTTTGAGGACTTTAATATACCCTCTTCAAATTTTGTGCCTCCCCGTCCTGCTGTGAACTCGGTTATGACAGAGATCACCACAACAGTACCGATACCTATAAGAGGGACAACAGAGGATGTAAAAAGTCCTGTCAGGAAAAATGCTGCAGCACCGCATCCGTAGATGCGGGCGCGGATGATATTTTTTTCATACAGGGCTCCTGTCACAGCAATACCGCTTACAATAGTAAGGAAGGAGCCGTAAAAGATAGGACTTCCTGCAAGTCCGCTGGAAAGATGAACGTCCTTCATAAGCACCAGCGCAGGCAGCTTTCTGAAATCCGAGGGAAAATTCCCCGGTATATGCTGAAGCACGGCAACAAACGCCTGCAGTATCCCTGCAGCGATAAGGACGTCAAAGATAACCTTTACCGATTTGTCCTTCATAGTGGCAGTGGCAAGAAGAAAGATGCCGAAGTAGGCAAAAAGTCCAAGCAGACCCTCATAGCGTCCCATTTCTCCAAGGAGAGCCGTATTGAGAAACTCCTGATCGGAGGTGCTTAAAACCACTCGGTAGTAAGACGCAAAGGCAAGCACTGCAAGTCCGGCTGTCAGAAAAGCAGCGGGGTAGTTTTTAAAAATTATGTCCTTTCTCAGCAGCAGCACAATATAAAAAAGTATGCAGGAAAAGCCTGTTGCATACAGGAAGGAACCGAGAAATGCGTTTGCCTTCTCCGAACCTGTGATAAACATGGAGCCTATAAGGGGCACTATAACGCAGGCGCACAGAAGCCCGCTTATCCATCTTCGCACCGTATCCTTTTTCATGTTCAGGATAAAGTTTGACTTTTCCGTTGTTCCGAATATAGTCTTTGGCATGATACACCACTTTTCTTTATTTATAGGTGCCTGCTTAGCGAACGCCTACTTGGCGTATTCTACTGCGCGGCTTTCCCTGATAAGATTTATCTTGATCTGTCCGGGATAGTCCATTTCATTTTCAATGCGTTTGGCGATCTCTCTTGCAACGATGGTCATTCTCTCATCGTTGATCTTCTCGGGCATTACCATTATGCGGACCTCGCGTCCTGCCTGGATAGCAAAGGATTTTTCAACCCCGTCATAGGAGGTACAGATCTCCTCCAGCTTCTGGAGACGCTTGATGTAGTTCTCGTAATTCTCGCTTCTTGCTCCGGGACGGGCTGCGGAAACAGCGTCTGCTGCCTGAACAAGAGTGGCAACAACGGTCTTTGCCTCAACATCCCCGTGGTGAGCCTCGATAGCGTGGATAACGTCCGCATTTTCCTTGTACTTGCGGCACACGTCCACACCGATCTGGACGTGGGAGCCCTCGATCTCATAGCTCAGCGCCTTGCCCACGTCGTGGAGAAGACCTGCACGGCGTGCAAGGTTAGCGTCCACACCAAGCTCGGAAGCCATGATACCTGCAAGGTGAGCTACCTCGATGGAGTGGCTCAGAACGTTCTGGCGGTAGGATGTGCGGTAGTAAAGACGTCCGATAAGACGTACAAGCTCGTGGTTCAGACCGTGTACATTGGTCTCCAGGACAGCGCGCTCGCCCTCCTGCTTGATCTTGTGCTCAACTTCGCGTCGAGCCTTGTCCACCATTTCCTCAATGCGGGAGGGGTGGATGCGTCCGTCGGCGATGAGCTTTTCAAGAGCGATCCTTGCAACCTCGCGGCGGGCGTGGTCGAAGCAGGACAGCGTGATAGCCTCGGGAGTGTCGTCGATGATAAGGTCAACGCCTGTGAGAGTTTCAAGAGTACGGATATTGCGTCCCTCACGACCGATGATACGTCCCTTCATTTCATCATTAGGCAGGGGAACTACAGATACAGCCGTCTCGGACACCTGATCTGCGGCGCACTTGGAAATTGCCATGGAAATAAGACCCCGTGCCTTTTCCTCGCACTCGTCCTTGAGCTGGGTCTCATACTGCTGAATCTTCAGCGCCTTGTCGTGGACAAGCTCGCTTTCCAGCATAGAGAGCAGGTGTTCCTTTGCCTGTTCCATTGTGAACTGGGATATCTTTTCCAGAATTTCCATCTGGGACTTTTTGATCTTGTCGGCTTCCTCTAACTTTTCGTCAGCCTGCTTCAGCTTTTTCTGGAGCTGCTCCTCTTTCTTTTCTATGTTGTCGCTTTTCTTGTCCAGGTTCTCTTCCTTCTGCTGGATACGTCTTTCCTGACGGGACATATCGTTTCTGCGTTCCTTGATCTCTTTTTCCAGCTCGGAACGGCTTTTGTGGATCTCGTCCTTGGCTTCCACAAGGGCGATCTTCTTTTTGCTTTCGGCTTCCTTTTTAGCGTCCTCGATGATACGTTCGGCTTCCTTTTCGGCGGAGCCTATGGCGGATTCAGCCTGCTGCCTGCGGTAGTTCACACCGACTTTAAAAAGGATAAATCCCGATACAGCGGCGCCTACAGCAAATGTAACGATACAAAGAACTATAGCCAGTGCTAAATTGACCAAACCGTATACCTCCTTTTAGTAAATAGAAATGTAGACACTTCGGAGGCTTGCAATACAGGGTTTCATTTTATTAATTGTCATAAATTGGCAGACGACAATGGAGCATCCACCTGTTTCATGGATACTGCCGTATTCATAAAGACTGTCGTATTCATAAAAACCGGGGTCTTCTGCCTTGAACGACAAAATTCTGCTTAAAATAAAAAATTATATCTTAAACGCAGGGAGCGTAATTTTATCCGTCTGTCTGACGGACACCCTATAAATAAAATATATGAAAACCTCTATTTAAGCCATAGAAGTGTGAAAAAAATTGAACAGCAATTTATTTTCAGCCATGGGGAGAGTCTCCCTGTGGCATCTATATTAATACAATTGCATTCACTCTTTTATTTTAATACAATTTTTCCTGCTTGTCAAGGAAATTTATACAATTTGACACTATTAATAATAAATCGGACCTTTGTATGTAAAAGGTGTTCATAAAAAACAGAAAATCGAAGAGAACAGCTTTGCTTTATTCTCTCCGATTTAGCTTGATTCTTCTTCGACCTCTATAAGATCATGTTCTGTAAGCGGTCTTGTTCCGTTTTCAATACCGTCAATGACCTTGTTCAGATAGCGGATATTACTTTCAGAATAAAACGGGTCTGCTGTCTGTGCTGTGTTTTCCATAACGTCAACTCCTTTCTGCATTTCAGAATATCACAAATGATATTATTTGTCAAGCATTTGACAGATATTGTGTATTTTTTGAAAACATAAAAAATCCCACTTGACAACCCCAAAAAAACGTGTTACACTGTATTTATTGAACCGATATCACAAAACGTCGATAAGGAAGGCAATTTACATCAAGCGGTTTTCAGAGAGTTCCCCTCAAGCTGTGAAAGGAGTATTCCGCAGTATTTTGCACACCGCCTTTGAGTCCGTCCAATACACGGCGGGATGCTCCCGTTACAGAGCAGTTAAGATGTATGTCCCCGACAGGCTGTGAGCCCTCCGGGTCATATGAATTTGGGTGGAACCGCGGTAATGATAATATCGCCCCTTGGTCGACAAGATCAGGGGGCTTTTGTTTTTCGCCCCGCTGGACGACGACTTTGCAGTAGCAATGCTTAAAGCATTCGGCGACTGAACATCCGGCAAAAAATCAATTTATTATATAAGGAGAGATCACTATGATAAAGTTAACACTGAAGGACGGCTCCGTCCGTGAGATCGAGGCGGCAGCTCCCGCGTCCGAAATTATCAAGGGCATCGGCATGGGTCTGTACAAAGCTGCGTGCTGCGTAAAAATCGACGGTGAGGTTCGCGATATGCGTACCAATATCGACAAGGACTGCACCTTCGAGGTCATGACCTTCGACAGCGACGAGGGCAAAAAGACCTTCTGGCACACTGCTTCCCACATTCTGGCTCAGGCGGTAAAAAGACTTTACCCCGATGTTAAGCTTGCTATAGGTCCTGCTATCGACAACGGTTTTTATTATGATTTTGATGTGGAAAAGGCTTTCACCGCCGACGACCTCGCTAAGATAGAGGAGGAAATGAAAAAGATCGTCAAGGAGGGCATTGACATCGAGCAGTTCGGTCTTGCTCCCGCAGAAGCTGTCGCTCTGCTTGAAAAAATGGGCGAGCCATACAAGGTGGAGCTGTGCAACGAGCACGCAGGCAAGGGAGAGGACATCAGCTTCTACAAGCAGGGTGACTTTACCGACCTTTGCGCGGGTCCCCATCTTATGAATACGTCCACTGTAAAGGCATTCAAGCTTACAGCCTGCACAGGCGCTTACTGGCGCGGGGATGCAAAGGGCAAGCAGCTTTCCAGGATCTACGGCACAGCATATCCCAAGGCAAGCCAGCTGGAGGAGCATCTTGCTGCTGCGGAGGAGGCTAAAAAGCGCGATCACAACAAGCTGGGTCGTGAGCTTGAATACTTTACTACTGTCGACTATATCGGTCAGGGACTTCCTATTCTGCTTCCCAAGGGCGCAAGAGTGGTACAGATACTCCAGCGCTGGGTGGAGGACGTTGAGCAGAAAAAAGGCTGTCTGCTGACAAAGACCCCCTACATGGCAAAGAGAGAGCTTTACAAAATTTCCGGACACTGGGATCACTATCTTGACGGTATGTTCGTTCTGGGAGACCCCCATGACGAAACAAAGGAGTGCTTCGCTCTCCGTCCCATGACCTGTCCCTTCCAGTATCAGGTGTTCCTGAACAGGGCGAGGTCTTACCGCGACCTGCCAATGCGTCTGACAGAGACATCCACGCTGTTCCGCAACGAGGACAGCGGAGAGATGCACGGACTTATCCGTGTCCGCCAGTTCACCATCTCCGAGGGACACTACATTCTCCGTCCCGAGCAGCTGGAGGATGAGTTCAGAGAGTGTCTGGAGCTTGCAAAATATATGCTTGACACAGTGGGTCTGCTGGACAAGTGTACATTCCGCTTCTCTCAGTGGGATCCTGCAAATCCGAAAAACAAGTACGAGGGTACTGCCGAGCAGTGGGAAGAGGCTCAGGCGGCAATGAAGAAAATTCTGGACGGTCTGGGTCTGGAGTACACCGTCGGCATAGACGAGGCTGCTTTCTACGGTCCAAAGCTGGACATTCAGTATAAGAATGTCTACGGCAAGGAGGACACGCTGGTAACTATCCAGATAGATATGCTCCTTGCAGAGAAATTCGGCATGGAGTACACCGACGTGGACGGCAAAAAGCGTATGCCTTACATCATCCACAGAACGTCTCTGGGTTGCTATGAGCGTACTCTGGCGTATATTCTCGAGACCTATGCAGGAGCGCTGCCGTTATGGCTGTCCCCCGAGCAGGTGAGGATCCTGCCCGTTACGGACAGAGCGGCGGAGTACAGTCAGAAGGTATACGACAAGCTTGACGCACGGGGCATAAGAGTCACCATCGACTCCCGCAAGGAGGGCGTGGGCTATAAAATTCGTCAGGCACAGCTTGAAAAGATACCATACTTCCTCATTGTGGGCGATAAGGAAGCAGAGAGCGAGACACTTTCTCTCCGTTCCTGCAAGGAGGGCGATCTTGGCGTAATGCCGATGAATGATGTACTGGAGAAAATTTTCCACGAGAATGAAACTAAGGCACGATAAAATAAAACAGCGGCTTGGCAAAATGCTGAACCGCTGTTTTTGACTGCCCCCTGGACAGGGGGCTTAATGCATTGAATTATTTGTGTTAATTAACCGTGGGGGTCGATATGGGTCAAGGCTCAGCCTTGCCGCTGCTTTTTAGTTAATTATAATAGTTTTGCAGTGATATGTCAATAGTTGATTTGTATTCCCTTCGCCATTGCATATCGGACGCCGTATAAATTATCATTTGCTTCACCGTATACTAACAGCAGATCGCTCCGGTCTATCATGTATTTTTCGGCATCATCGCAGCAGCCGTCATAATAATGGGTGCTTATCATATGCACATCGTCCGAAAGCGAATGGATGTTATAAAATCTTTCCTTGTTTTCCTCCACCCATTTAACAGCCTGATTTTCATAGGGCATCACGATATGGAGTCCGATATCGTTATCCTCTTTAAGCTCACATATTATTTCGGCAGCCCACAAGGGGACGCCGTATTCACAGTTAAGATAAAAGTCGGTGTATCCGCTTTGGTACAGCTCCCAGATCTTTCTGCGGAGCTTTTCTTTTATTTTCGGATATGGCGGTTCGTGCTCATTCTGAGACTGTGTAATTTCGTTTCCCTTTGAGATTATTGTACAGATCATTTTTTTTACCTTTTCATATAAACAAATTGGCAACATTATAATATATTATATCGCCAAATTGGCGAAATGTCAATGGCAAATTCAGCATAAAGACGATAAATACCCATCTAAATTAGTAGTATAATTATAATTAAAATAATAATTTACAATGGGTATGGGGAAAATTATGAAGCTAAAATTAAAAGAACTCCGCTCTATTAAGGGCGTAACACAGGAGCAGATAGCTGAAAAGCTGTATTGCACTTTTCAAACATATTCAAAATATGAAAACGGACACAGAAATCCTCCTCTTGAAACACTTGTCCAGTTGGCGGATTATTTTGATGTAACCACGGATTATATTCTGGGCAGGGAAAATATATCTGCTCAGGCACTGACGGAGTACGAAAAGGAGCTTATCGAAGCGGCACGAAAAGCAGACGACAGGGCAAGGAAGGATGCACTGGATATCCTTAAACTCAATAAAGTACAGGGCAAATAAAAAGAGGCGGCTCAGTTCAACTGAACTGAGCCGCTTATTTATTGCTGATCAAACTCATGAAAGATATTTGCGTGTATGCTCAGTTTGCTCAAAAAGCAAAGCATTGCCTTCACGCTTAATAATTAAAACAACAGGCATTCTTGTTTCGTCTCTCAACCCTTCGGTACCTTTTGTTCTGTCATAATATTGAAAGATAATATCGTCAGCACCGCATCCTCTTACCATGCTTCCAACTTTTGAAAAATCAAGCTGATTTTGTTCACAGTAGTCCTTGATCTTATCAGCATAGTCACTGTATTCCATACACATATATATCAACTCCTCTTATCAAATTTTCTATATTGTCCCTTTGAATTGTAAATGACCATACTTTTTTGGTCGAAGCATTCAAAAATCCGATAATCTCCGGCAGAAGCTTCGAGGCAAAAGAAGTCTGTTCCCGGATGAGTATGCCCGCTCCATTTGTAGCCTTGTTCAGCGATTTGCTTTGCAGTCTCAATATCAATGTTTACTTTTGTAGAATTGCCGCGCACGATCAGTCGTTCTGATCCTTTTGTAAACATAGCAAACTCACAGCCGGTTTTAGCAGTCAGAGCTGACAGATCAGCCATATTTACAGATTTTTTCGGAACAATTACACGGCTGTCAGGGTCAGGCAATTTATCAAGAAGCAGCTTCTGTCTGTTGTTAAGAGGTGTGTCAAATATTAAAATGGCGTTAGGATTTCCCTTTCCTGTATGCTGCTGTTCTATAGGCTGTTCAATAGCCGAAATATTCACGCTATCACTTCCGGATTTATTATAACCTATTTCGGTGACATTGTCAAGACCCCTGCCCCCTGCACGGTGTTGCGCCGTCTCATCTCCTTGTCAATGCCGTTAAGCACTGCCCGCTTGTCCCTGCTCCAGAGCGGCGCAATAAGGGACTCCCGCGCTCCGTCTCCGGTAAGACGCTCGATAAGCACATCAGGCGGCAGAAGCTCTAACTGGTCACAGACAAGCTCTATGTACTCCTCCCGCTCCATGACCTGAAACTCTCCGCGACGGTACTGCTCCGCAAGAGCCGTCCCCTCTATAACGTGGAGCAGGTGTATCTTTATCCCGTGTATCCCCAGACCTCCCACTCTGCGGACAGTTTCAAGCATCATGTCACGGGTCTCTCCCGGGAGACCGTTTATAATGTGGACGCAGACGTTCACTCCTCTGCTTTTCAGCATCTCAAAGCCCCGGAGGAAGTCTCCGTATGTGTGGCACCGGTTTATTCTTTCCGCGGTGACGTCGTGGACGGTCTGCAGACCCAGCTCCACGGACAGATACGTCCGCTCTGAAAGCTCTGCAAGATAGTCGGCGGTCTCCTCCGAAATGCAGTCGGGACGGGTGGATATCGCCAGTCCCACCACATTTTCAAAGGACAGAGCTTCCTCAAAAAGGGTCTTTAATTTTGGCAGGGGAGCGTAGGTGTTTGTGTTCGCCTGAAAATAGGGGATGTATTTGCAGTCACGCCTGACGTCCGTCCCCCACTTTGCGCGGGGGAGACGCTTGCCCTCTGCAAACTGGTCTGCTATGCTTAAAAGGGGACTTCCTGCGAAGTCTCCGCTCCCTGAGGCAGAGCAGTAGGTGCAGCCTCCCGTACCCTTTGTGCCGTCCCTGTTGGGACAGGTGAAGCCTCCGTTAAGACTTATCTTGACGGTCTTGGCTCCGAATCTTTTTTTGAAATAGTCTCCCATTAAATTGTAGCGTTTGCCCGTTTCAGGGTGAAATCTCTTCATATATACACCGCCAAACAAAACAGCCCCCTTGATAGGGGGCTAAGCATATTTAATGATTTGATCCTACTACCCGTGGGGGTAGATAATCGTGCAGGGCGTCGCCTTGCCGGGGGCTCCCCGCTTAGTCTGCAACGTAAGGCAGAAGAGCGATATATCTTGCACGCTTGATAGCAACTGTAAGCTCTCTCTGATGATAAGCACAGGTGCCTGTAACACGTCTGGGAAGAATCTTTGCTCTTTCGGTCATGCACTTCTTAAGTCTTGCAACGTCCTTATAATCGATCTTCTCTATTCTGTCAGCGCAGAACATACAAACCTTTTTACGGGTACGCTTTGCGCCTCTGGGAGCTTTTTCCTTTATATCCTTTTCCATTATGAAACCTCCTTAATTAAAAATATGATAGTGTTCTGTAAATCAGAAGGGCAGATCGCCCTCTCCGATGACCTCCTGGAAGTCGTCCAGATCTCCGAAGGAGACCGATGCTGCAGGAGCATTCTGCTGCTGCGGTGCTGACTGCTGACCGCCATACTGAGAGTTCTGATGACTCTGATAACCGCCGCCTCCGCCCTGTGATGCTGCCTTTGTTTCGCCGAAAGCAACGTTTTCTGCCTGTACCTCACAGGTGTAATGCTTTACATCCGGATGGTTGCGGTCATCATACGAGCCTGTTCTGAGGTTGCCTTCAACCAGTATCATTTTTCCTTTTGTAAAGTTCCTGCTGATAAATTCAGCAGTCTGACGCCAGGCTACCACTGTAATGAAATCGGTGCGGCGCTCGTTTGTATTCTGGTTCATAGTGCCGTCCACAGCAACGGTAAACCGGCAGGTAGAGATCCCGCTCTGAGTCTGTTTCAGCTCCGGGTCGGCAGTAAGTCTGCCCATAAGAATGACCTTATTTATTGCACAAGCATTCAGCATATCGGTACAGTCTCCTTTCAAGGTCTCTGATAAAGATCCTCTTTAATGATCGGGATCTTTACTGCTTGACAGTAGTCAGTGAACGCATAACGCCGTCAGTGATATTGAACACACGGTCGAGCTCTGCAGGGAAATCGGGCTTGCTCTCATAGGTATAGAGAACATAGTAGCCTTCTGACTCATAGTTGATGTCATAAGCAAGCTTTCTCTTGCCCCATTCGTTGACAGACTCCATTGTACCGTTGGCTTCGATCAGCGCCTTGAACTTTTCGGTAAGAGCCTTTACTCCGTCCTCACCGTTTTTCAGGCTGAATACTGCCATGGTTTCATAAGATTCTTTTAATTTAGCCATTTAAAACACCTCCTCTTGGATTACGCCCGTGACGATACGCGGACGAGGATACATTTCAAATTATAACATTTCTGTATGGGTTTGTCAAGGGCAAATTTTTGTGGATTTTTAACAAAATTTCAGGACTGTGCTGCGTCTTTCATAGTATCGATCACCTTCTGCATAAGCTCTATAGGCTTTTCGTCCTTCATCTTCACCGCTATATATGCCTTGTCGCTGCCGTTTACAGTGACACGTCCCTTGAAAGCGGAGGTCAGCGCCTGTATCTGCTCCATAGTCGCGCTCTTTAAATAGAAAAGCATGATACCGTTTTTTTGTGTGATCTCCGTGATAGTAAGTCCGCTTGCCATATTTCTTATGAGGGACACGCTTATAAGCCCCTGTATCGCTTTGGGAGGGTCCCCGTAACGGTCGATAAGCTCATCAAGAAGATCCATGCTGTCCTCGTTTGTTCGGAGGGCGGCTATTTTTCTGTATATATCCAGACGTCCCGCAAGACTCTCAATGTAGTCGTCGGGGATGTGTGCGTCTATCTGGATGTCCACAAGACAGTCCTCCGGTTTGGGAGGGGGCATTTCGCCCTTTTCCTCGGCAATAGCCTCGCTGAGAAGCTGGAGGTACATATCGTAGCCCACCGCTTCCATGTGTCCGTGCTGCTTTCCTCCAAGGATGGAGCCCGCCCCTCTTATTTCAAGGTCACGCATTGCAATGCGGAATCCGCTGCCGAACTGGGTGAACTCCCTTATTGCGTCAAGACGGCGGGCGGCTATCTCCGTGAGAGCCTTTCCCCGTCTGAATGTGAAATATGCAAAGGCACGTCTGTTTGAGCGTCCTACCCGTCCCCGGAGCTGGTAAAGCTGGGACAGCCCCAGTCTGTCCGAGTCCTCTATAATAAGTGTGTTCACGTTGGGGACGTCCACTCCCGTTTCGATAAGGGTGGTGCAGACAAGGATGTCTATCTCATTTTCGATAAGCTGTCTCCATATCTCGGAGAGACGCTCCTCGGTTATCTGTCCGTGAGCGACGCCTATACGTGCGTCCGGGAGCTGCTCCGCCAACTTTGCTGCGCACCTGTCGATGCTGTCTATCCGGTTATGAATATAGTATACCTGACCGCCTCTGCGCAGCTCCTTTGTTATTGCCTGCACAATAACACCGTCATTATGCTCGATAACATAGGTCTGGACAGGGTGACGGTCAACGGGAGGCTCCTCAATGACGCTCATGTCTCTTATGCCGCTCATCGCCATATTGAGAGTACGGGGAATGGGCGTTGCGGAAAGGGTCAGAACGTCCACTCCCGCAAAGGCTTCCTTGAAACGCTCCTTGTGGGCGACGCCGAAACGCTGTTCCTCGTCTATGACCGCAAGACCCAGATCCTTGAACGCCACGTCCTTCTGCACAAGACGGTGGGTGCCGATTATCATGTCGATATTTCCCACCTTAAGCTCCTTCAGTATCTTCTCCTGCTCTTTCTTGGAGCGGAAACGGGAGAGCAGCTCTATCTTCATGGGGAAGTGCTCGAACCTTTTTAATGCGGTCTGGTAGTGCTGCCATGCAAGAACGGTGGTGGGGGCTAAAATTGCACACTGCTTGCCGTTCTCCATGCATTTGAAGGCGGCGCGGAAGGCGACCTCTGTTTTTCCGAAGCCAACGTCTCCGCAGAGAAGTCTGTCCATGGGGATAGGCTTCTGCATATCCTCCTTGATCTCCTGAGTGGAGCGGAGCTGGTCGTCTGTCTCGGTGTAGGGGAAACGGAGCTCAAAATCGTGCTGCCAGTCGTCGTCCGGGTCAAAGGGAAAGCCGGGGGTCTGGCTCCGCTTGGCGTAAAGCTTGGTGAGCTCGTCTGCCATGTCCTTGACTGCTTTTTTTACACGGGCTCTTGTTTTCTGCCACTCCATGGAGGACAGCTTGTTCAGCTTCACAGCCCCGTTGTCTCTGGGACCGATATATTTGGACACCATGTCCAGCTGATTGACGGGGACGTACAGGACGTCCGTCCCCGCATACTGGATGGTGATGTAATCCTTTGTGATGCCCTCCATTTCAAGCTTGCGGATGCCGACGAACTTTCCGATGCCGTGGAGAGCGTGGACAACAAGGTCTCCCGCCGCAATGTCGGACAGGGATTTTATTTCCTCGCCCTTTTTCGCCTTATGCAGCTTTCGCTTGGACACAGTGGCACGGGCTTGTGTTATGAGAGCCGTCCTTGCGTCCGGGTAGTCGTAGCCTGCGCCGGTGCAGCCTGTCATAAGAAGCACGGAGCCGGGAGCAAAAGCAGACCCCTCCTTTGCGATACCACACGGGATGCCCTCGTCCTGCAAGTCCTTTGCAATGATGGGCAGGGTCTTTTCCGAGCCTGCCATGACAGCTACCGAGTAGTTCCGCTCACGGAAGCTTTGCAGGTCTTCGATAAGCTGGCGTATCTCGCCGCCCCATGGAGCGGTCTGGTTTGCCGTCACGGAGATAAGCTTCTTGAAGCGCAGGTCGGTACCCCTTAAAAATGTGTCGAAATGAAGCAGAGGAAAATGTCCCGCAAGAGAGTATACCTGTGCAAAATCCAGCATATAGCCTTCAAGACCCTTGCACAGCTCTCCCGATTCAAGGAGTATCTTTATATCCTCCATGTGGTGGGAAAGGACGCTTCTTGACCGCTCGAGAGCGTTCTGGTACTCGCTGAAAATTACGGTCGTATCTTTTGGCAGATGGTCAAAAACGGTCTCGGGATGCTCGTATGCAGCAGGCAGGTACTTGTCGATGTTTCCAAGCTCCAGCCCGGTATTTATGCGATCCATGTCCCGGGCAAGAGCGTTCCTGACGGCTTCCGTCCGCTTTCCCCTTGCGGCTTTGGACAGCCTTTCAAGAGCTGCTTTGAGAGCATCTGCGCTGTCGAAAAGGGTCTCCAGAGCAGGTGCGATGCGGATGCTTTCCACAGGGTCGGTGCGGCGCTGGGACTCGGGGTCAAAGTAAGACATGGTGTCAATGTCGTCCCCCCACAGCTCGATGCGGACGGGAAATGCTTCCTGCACGGGGAAGATGTCGATAATAGACCCCCTGACAGAAAACTGGGAGACGCCGTCCACCTTTTCACAGCGGGAGTAGCCTGCAGCAATAAGGCGGCGCATAAGGTCTTCTGTGTTTATTTCTGTTCCCCGGGAAATATTGATAGTCCTTGAAATGAGAACGTCACGGGGGAGGGTCACCTGCATGACAGCTTCTGCGGAAGCGCATACTATTATATTTTCCCCTGACGCTAATCTGGAAAGCACCCCAAGACGGGAATGCTCGTACTCACGGGAGACGGTCTCCACGGCAGTAAAGGTGAAGTCCTTTGCAGGGTAGACGTATGAGACCGTCTCCGCTGCCAGAGCGTTGATGTCGTCGGAAAGACGCTTTGCGGCGGCTTCGTCGTCGGTGATGATAAGCATGGGGGAGTCAGAGTGCAGACCGAGGGCGAAATGCGCCTTGTGTATAGCCGAAATGCCCGACACCGAGACAGGTGTCAGGCTGTTTTTCAGAGTGTCTTTCAGATCCTGAAATGGCACAAGGTTTTCTATTGCTTGTCGAAAAATATTGTTCATAGTATTAACCAATTTTCTGTATTTTTGCCGCCCCCTTGATAGGGGGCTTTGCAGACTAAATCATTTGAACTTACTAAGGGTGGGGGTAGATAATCGTGCAGGGCGTCGCCTTGCTAGGAATTATATTTATTCATTGCTTCGTCGGTCTTGCCCTTGACCATCAGCTCAAGAGAAGCCACCGCCTTTTCTGCCGCCTTGTCCATAAGCTCCTGCTCCTCTTTATTGAAACGGGACAGCACCCACGCTGCAAGGTCGTAGTCCTTGTGAGGCTTCTTTCCCACGCCTATCTTAATGCGGGGGAAGGTGTCAAAGCCGGTGAGGTAGATAATGGACTTTATCCCGTTGTGTCCCCCGTCCGAGCCTTTGCGGCGGATGCGGATAAAGGAGGGCTCCAGACTGATGTCGTCATAGCATATTATGACCCGTTCCGCGGGAATCTTGTAAAAATTCATTGCTTCCACCACAGCCTCGCCGCTGTTGTTCATAAAGGTGGTGGGCTTCATAAGCAGACAGGACACTCCCCCCACGTCGGCTGTCGCTGTCAGGGACTTGAATTTCAGCTTTTTGACGGGGACGCCGCATTTTTCCGCCAGCCTGTCTATGGTCATGAACCCTGCGTTATGGCGGGTGCCAACGTACTTCTCCCCGGGGTTGCCAAGTCCTACGATGATATATTCGGGCTTGCCGACCGGTTCTGCGGCTTCCCGTTCTTTGCTTATCTTATCGAAAATGTCGAAGATGCTCATTTTGGATTTCCTTTCAGTTCAGTGTGTAAAGTGCAAGAACCCCTCCATCGGGTGATGGAGAGGTGAAATTGATATTTTAATAGTTCTTATTTACGCATTAAACAGCGGGGACACAGGCTTGTCGGTGTATATCCTCTGTATCGCCTGTGCAAATACAGGAGCGCAGGACAGCAGGGTTATCTTCTCCAGACGCTTCTCCTCGGGCAGGGCAATAGTGTCAAGCAGTACAAGCTCCTTGATAACGCTGTTCTGTATCCTCTCGATAGCGGGACCGGACAGCACGCCGTGTGTGGCGCAGGCATAGACCTCTCTTGCTCCGCCGATGTCAATGATAGCCTTTGCTGCATTGCAGAGGGTGCCTGCTGTGTCTATCATGTCATCTACAAGAACGACTCTCTTGTCCCTGACATCACCGATGATGTTCATTACCTCGCAGACGTTGGCTTTCTGACGTCTTTTGTCTACGA
>JAFLUI010000027.1 GCA_022508825.1 Oscillospiraceae bacterium | reverse complement strand
CTCCGCTTTGTACGTTGAATATTAAACTGCCCCCTTGATAGGGGGCTAACGTGTACTAAATCTTTTATGCTTTCTAACGGTGGGGGTAGATAATCGTGCAGGGCGCCGCCTTGCTACCATTTATCCTCCTCATCAGCTTTTGGAAGGCAGGGTGTGAGGGCGGCTATCGCCACCTCTATCTGCTTGTCGGTGGGCTCCTTTGTAGTGATGTGCTGGAGCCACAGTCCCGGGGCGGAAACTATCTTTGTGAGGATATTGTCGAACCGTCCCGCCAGCTTGATTATCTCATATGCCACTGCGGACTCTGGGATAAGGCACAGCATCTGTATCCCGAAGCGTATCCACATATTGTCCCTTGGCAGGAACATTCCCACTATGACGCTTATGATAAGCACAATAAGGATAAAGCTTGTTCCGCACCTTGGATGGAATCTGGTGTGCTTCCGCACATTCTCCACCGTAAGCTCGTCCTGAGCTTCATAGCAGGCGATGGACTTATGCTCTGCGCCGTGGTACATAAAGGTGGTCTTTATGCTTCCCATAAAGGAAATGGCGTACATATATCCCACCACAAGAGCCAGACGGATAATACCCTCCGCTCCTGAGCGTATGGTCTCGGGTGCGCCGAACCTTATGAGCAGGTTTGCTATCAGGACGGGTCCCCCCTTGAAAACTATAAGGGAAAACGCCAGAGCCACCACAACGGATATCACCATTATCACGTTCACCAGCTTGTCCCCGAACTTGTCGGTGAGCCACTGCTCGAATTTGCTCAGCTCTTCGCTGTCATCTTCCTCCTCGTCTATCTGCTTTTCCGCGGACTTCATCGTACAGCGGATACCTTCCACAAGATTTGATACAAAATTTATGCATCCCCGTACAAATGGAACCTTTCTGTACCAGGGCATTTTTTTTACCTCCCACTGCTCCACGTCAATGGTGCCGTTTGGAAGTCTGCACGCCATAGCCGCTGTGCTTATGCCGCGCATATATACGCCCTCGATAAGCGCCTGTCCGCCTATCTTGGACTTAAAGCATTCTTTTTTGCAGTTGTTTTCTTCGCTCATTCTGGAAATGTCCTCCCGTGTGTTATATATTCAACTCTTTTTTTAATTCAATAAGTTTTCTGTTGATTCCCGCAACGACAGCAGACTCTGCAAGTCTTGCATTGAATCCGCACAGCTCACGGATGAGCTTTCCGGTTTTATTTATTACCTCGTTAGCAAGCTCCGTATACTCTATTTTTTCCGTCCACTCTGTTTCTTCGGCAGCAATAAGTGAGACCAGCACATCTGTATCTCCGTACTTTTTAAAGGACATAGATACAGCTGAGCTTTCCGGCTCTTTTATTGTATATTGAGTTCCCTGTTCTAATTCAATACAGGCTTCAATTAAATTACCAAACCAATGATCCAGCACAGTATTTCCGTAATCCTCATCGGAAGGTATATCATATATGCAGCCGTATTCAGAATCATTGACGGTTATGAGAATATCCCCGTAGACCGTATCACAGTACACAGCCATGTCAGAAGAAAGGTCTTCGGTTCTGTCAGATGCAAGGCAATTTTCCGGCACTGTTTTGTAATCAATTTTGAACATATATTGTCCTCCGATGATCTTATCCAAGCTTTACCGGCAGGATTATCTTGACGGTAGTCCCCTCGCCCTGGACGCTGAAAATATCAAGCTTTCCGCCGTGCATGGCGATTATCTCGTCTGCTACCGCAAGACCGATACCGCTGCCTCTGCGGGTATGATTTGCTTTGAAGAATTTCGTCTTGACCTTGGGCAGGTCCTGCGGACTTATTCCGCAGCCTGTGTCGGAGACGTCTACCTCGATATGCTCCGCATCGGACATGGACGCCTGTATGGATACCACGTCCCCTTTGTCGGAGTATTTTATGGCGTTGTCAATGACATTTATGAATACCTGTCTCAGACGGTTTTTGTCCCCGACCACAAATGGAAGCATATCAGGCTCATCGTAGATGACCTCTATGCCTTCCCGCTTTGCCTTTTCGGTGTAGATAAGCACTGCGTCCCCAAGCTCGGCAAGGATATCCATTGTAGTCTTGGTCAGTGAGAACCGTCCGTTCTGCATACGGGAGAAGTCAAGAAGCTCCTCTACCATCTGGGAAAGACGCTCGCTCTCGCTTCCGATGACACGCATACCCTTTGTAACGGTCTCTGCATCCTCGGGCATACTTCCTATGGTCTCCGCCCAGCCCTTTATCGCTGTAAGGGGAGTCCGAAGCTCGTGGGAAACGCTGGAAATAAACTCATTTTTCATGGACTCGGACAGCGCCAGCTCGCTTGCCATGTGATTGATGATATCACACAGCTCTCCGATCTCGTCGTTGTATTTCTTTGTGATACGCACGGAAAAGTCCCCCATAGCGTATCTTCTTGCGGTAGAGCCTATCTGTCTGACGGGGATAACGATGGACTTTACAAAATAAAGTCCCGAAATAAACATCAGAAACAGTATTGCAAGACAAACGATAATAAAGACTATCGCAATTGTGGATACCCGCTGGTCTATTTTTTCAAGGGAGGACACCAGACGTATGGCTGCAAATCCTGCCTCATTTTCGGGAAGCATTACACATACCGACATGATTCGTTCTCCGCCGGAGGTCTTGCCTGTGTAGTATCCGCTTGTTCCTCCCGACGCTGCCTGAGTGTAGTCAAGCATACTTTCAAGAGATTCCGACGGGACAAATCCCGAGGAGGTCAGCCCTACAGTACCTCTTGTGCTTACCACCATAAGCTCTATTTTATCCTTTTCCGACCAGTTTACTACTACCGAGCGCACCTCGGAGGAAAAGCTTGTGGAGGGGTCATTATAGGAACGCTGCAGGATACTGGAGACCATATTCATGCGGGAAGTAAGATACTGTCTTGCGGTGCTGTAATAATAGCTGCGGACAAAGATCGTTCCGACTATGACAACGGCAAAAAGCATTATTGAGATAACTCCTAAATTGTTTACAAGCCAGCGCCTTGTTATTGCCGCTCTGCGCAAAGATCCTCACCGCCTTAAAGCTGAATATTTCCCGGGAAATTTTTTCATCCTGCCTTGCTGTCTGCATTGCCGTCGGTACAGTCCGCATTATTCTTCATCGAATTTCACCGACCATTTGTAGCCGAAGCCCCATATTGTGGATATGTATCTGGGATTGGAGGGTTCGTCCTCTATCTTCATTCTTATGCGGCGGATGTTTACGTCCACTATCTTGTCGTCCCCGAAATAATTGTCTCCCCATATGTGACTGAGTATGGAGCTTCTGTCAAGGGCTATCTCGGCGTTGAGAATAAAGTATTCCAGTATCTGGTATTCTACCTGAGTCAGGTCTATCTGTATGCCGTTCTTTGCGACAGTACGGCTTTTAAGGTTGAGAGAGAAGGGACCCGAATCAATGGTGGCTTCCGCCTCGTCGTCACGGGAAACGCTCATTGTAACACGGCGGTAGATGGCGTCTATTCTTGCGGTAAGCTCGGATGGTGAAAATGGCTTGGTGATATAGTCGTCCGCGCCAAGCATAAGACCGCTTACCTTGTCCATCTCCTGAGTTTTTGCAGACAGCATGATTATTCCAAGAGTGCTGCTCCTTTTTCTCAGAGCCTTGCACACCTGAAAGCCGTCCATACCGGGCATCATGATGTCCAGCAGCGCAATGTCAAAGCTTCCCCTCTCCTTGTCAAAGACCCGGAGAGCCTCCTCTCCGTTGTTTACGTCTACCACGTCATAGCCTGCCCTTTTAAGATTGATGACAACAAAGTCACGAATAACGTCCTCGTCTTCGCAGACAAGTATGCGTTTCATGAAGCACCATTCCTTTCCCCATGCGGAAAAATATTATATCATAACATAGAAATTATTGCTGATCTCAGTCATAGTCAGTACCAGAGGTTCATCCTGGATGTCGGGAGATTTGACAAGGTAGTTCACGTTATTGTTGCTCTTTATGAGCATATATCCGTCTTCAAGCAGAGCGGGTGTCTCTGAAGCATCCGCTGCAGCTATTCTCATAAGCTCGGTAGTACTGTTTTCCAGGTCTATCCTGAACTTGTAGAAGACCACATCTCCTGTGGCGCTGTCTATCTTTGCCGTAACGACGCCGTCCCAGCGGCTTGGCAGGATAAAGCAGTAGCTGTTTGCCGCGCTGTAGTAGCTGGAGTATTTTTTTACTATGCTGTAGTTGTCAAATATATTCCAATTGGTGCTGTAGATACTGTCCCTCTGATCCTGTGAGTATCCCGGAAATGGCGAGATGGTAGGTATCTCTATTATTCCGTCGATGTCGATGTCGGTGCAGAGGTATCCTGCGGGACGCTTTGTATTTCCTATCAGCGCAGATTCTCCGAGATAGAGGGGATTTCGCAGCTGTCCGTTTACCGAGTAGATGATCTCCGTTGAGACCTGACCCGATGAAAGACCGTCTATAAATATTGCAGGAGTGTCCGTTCCCACATATCCCGAGGCGATATTCACAAATTCGGAAGCGTCCCGGTCAAGGGCTACAGATGCGATCTCTTTGAACGAGCCGTCATCTGTCCTGCCTGAAACAAGGGTCATGGCTGCTTTTCTGAGCTGGTTTTCAGGACGGATAAGCACCAGATCGGCGGTACCGTCCTTGCTGATATCGGTAACAAACATATTGCTGTAGCTGTCGGTGAACTCGGTATAAAGTCTGCCGTCATCGTAGCTGTATACTGCAGCGCTTTTTTCACCGGAGATCAGGGTGTATCCGATTATCATGCTTGCAGCACTGCTTCCTATGTCGGAAAAAATTATCCTGTCAATGCCCGTGCCTGCTCCTGCATGGTCGTAGACGCTTGTCCATTTGCCGTCTATACGGTCGATAATATTGATTCTTACATTTCCGCCGCCTTCGCTCTCTCCGGATTTTTCATAGAAAACCACCGCCTCATCGTCAGGCTCGCTGTCGATATTGGCAAAAACAAAAGCGGAGCGGTATTCGCCTGCTCTGGGATAATGGAGCTTGACCTCTTTTCCCACAGATCTTATCAGAGCATCATATACAGCGCTTTGCTCCTCGGAAAGTCTGGGGGGAGATAGAAGCAGATCCACCGACCCTCCGAATGAACATCCTGCAAACAGCGCAGCCGTCAGCAGAATCGCTGCAAGGGAAAACTTTCTCTTCATCTTAAACCTCTATAACATTATGGGCGGATAAAATCCGCCCGTTTATGATCTGTTTATTTCTTAATGTCCTTCAGGTCTTCCTCAATGGAGCGCATATTAGTCTTCCTGACAACAACAGTAGTTTTCGACCAGCGGCGGCTGTTGCCAAGATTGAGCTTCGGCATTACTCTGTACACATAAGTGCCCCAGAACACCGTGATAAGAGCGACTGTAATGATGATTATTCCCACATCGGCAGTAGAAGGAGTGTCCATGCCGTCTCTTTCCATATAGTTTTTGGTAAAGTAAATGATATATCTCGGGACAGTGGAAACGGCTGCCATAATAGAGGACATATACGCAAGCATACACAGGATGATACGTGTACGCTTCTTTTCAAATCCGCCGAAGAATTTGGCAGCGCACAGGAAAAATGCTGCAGACAGCATAGCAGTAAGCATGATATATACTTTTTCAGAGGTTGCACTTATCAGCTCATCATTGCCTATCATGTCAAATATCTGAAGGAGCTTCCAGATGGCATAGGATGAAAGAAATACGCAGTTGCCTCTTGAAATGCCCTCACCTTTCAGAATGTTGGTGCCCATAGATATAAATGTTATCATTGAAATTATAGCGCAGACATAAACGAACACGCTCAGAACTGACATACCGGCAAAGGCAAAAACGTGATTATCATCTGTAGACAGCTCCTGATTTTTGTTCACTACATAGGAAAGGTCAAGGAAAACATCAAAAAGTACAAGGAAAGCCATAACAAGACATACTGCGCCTACCTTGGGGGATATCTTTTTATTAAGCCTGTCGTACCGCAGTCTCATGGGATTTATGAGAATACAGGATTTTATAGCCTTATCTCTTGATTCACCCAGAGTCAGCACCAGCAGGAGCAGTATACAGCCGATAATGATAACTCCAACGGGGTAATTTTTTGCAAAGGAGTCGTCAATATATTTTCCTGTATAAAAGTTCATATTGCTCTGGAGCTGCAGAGTCCTTGCCAGAACTGCCACGACCAGGACTGCTATATACACTATCATTGAGTATTTTTTGTCAAGTTTTACTTTTTTGGCTTTATAGGGCTTAACTACTCTTTCATTTTTGTCCATATCCTTAATCTCCTTATCAAATTACCGTTTGTTAAAACGGCGTATTTTATAATGTATGTGCTTTGCTGTGACCCCGGACTATCTTTCCTCAAGGTCTGAATACTGACGTTTCCCGGCTAATGCCTTATATGCAGGACGTATTATCCTCTTTCCGGTGAGAAGCTCCTCTATCCTGTGAGCGGACCATCCTGCTATACGGGACACTGCAAACAGGGGAGTGTTCAGCTCTATGGGTATCTTAAGCATCCTGTACACAAGTCCGGAATACAGATCCACATTTGCGCACATCACCTTGGAGCTGCCCTTGACCTTTGCAAAGACCTCGGGAGTAAGTCTCTCCACCGCGTCAAGAAGCTTGAATTCGTCCTCAAACTCAGTGCCTTTTGCAAGACGGACTGCGTTTTCCTTAAGTATGACTGCTCTCGGGTCGGACAGCGTGTAGATAGCGTGCCCCATTCCGTAGATAAGACCCGTGCCGTCTCCTGCCTCGCCTTTTATCACCTTTGCAAGGTAGTCAGCTACCTGACCGTCATTCTTCCAGTCTGAGATATTCTTCTTGAACTCGTCAAGCTGGTTCATGACCTTGAAATTCGCTCCGCCGTGCCTGTGTCCTTTAAGTGAGCCTATGGCTCCTGCGTAAGCGGAGTAGGAATCCGTCCCTGAAGATGTAAGAGTGCGGCAGGTAAAGGTGGAGTTGTTTCCTCCGCCGTGCTCAGCGTGGAGTATCAGCATAAGATCAAGAAGCCTTGCTTCCTCCATTGTGTACACCCTGTCGGGTCTCAGCGTTGAGAGTATGCTCTGTGACGTACATTCATCGGGGTTGAGCGGGTGCATATAAAGACTTTCGTGGTCGTAGACCCTTCGTTTTATCTGGTAGGCGTCCACCATGACTGACGGAAGCCTTGCTATTATCGACATTGCCCTCAGCAGTTCCTTTGCCAGACTCTGATCCTCAGGGTCGTCGTCGTAGGAATACAGAGCCAGAACAGAACGAGCCATCTTATTCATTATATTCCTTGAAGGGGCTTTAAATATCATATCCTCGGAAAAACCTGCAGGAAGCTCTCTGAGATCGGTCAGTATGCCGCTGAATGCTTCAAGCCGTTTTTTGGTGGGAAGCTGTCCGAACAGCAGCAGATAAACGGTCTCCTCAAAGCCGAAGCGTCCTTTTCCCGTAGTGTTTGCAACAATATCGTTTATGCTGTAGCCTCTGTATATCAGCTCGCCCTCTACCGGTTCCCGCTCGCCCTCATTGACGATATATCCGTGGACGTTGCATATATTGGTGATTCCTGCCACAACGCCGCTGCCGTCACTGTTGCGCAGACCGCGTTTGACATGATATTTTTCATAAAGCTCGGGGGCAATTTTGTTATTTTTTTCAAATTCTTCGCATAAACTTTTAAAAGCGGACTTGTCGTAGTCGGTATTATACAAAATAACGCCCTCCTTTATACACAGAATTACACACTATATATTTTACTACAAAATTATCTCAATGTCAAGGGTTTTTATCACAAGAGGGGGAAGTTTTCACTGCGGAGGTCTTTGCAAGTAAAAAAAGAGAGGAACGATATCATGAAAGAATTGTTAAAAATTGCAGGGATATTCGCAGCTCTGCTTATGCTGATCCCCGCACCTGCCCTTCTTGTCTCGGGAGATGTAAAGGAACCGGTCTCCGGCGAACCGATGCAGACCGATGCCGAAAATGAGTCTCCTCAGACGGAAACGGTCTCCTTGAAGCACGGGCAGGAGCTTCCCGAAAATGACGTGGCAGTCGGCAATGACAGCAAAGACACATTCAGGGTACTGGATTTCACAAGTGGACAAGTTCTGGAGCTGGAGCTCCGGGATTATGTAATAGGAGCCGTCCTTGCGGAAATGCCGGCGACCTATCATCCGGAGGCTCTTAAGGCGCAGGCTGTTGCCGCACGTACATATGCGGTGCGGCAGAGGGAAAAGCAGCGGCTTTCTCCCGACCCGGAGCTTATGGGAGCGGATATTTCCAACGACAGCACAAAATATCAGGCGTATTTCACTCCCGCGCAGGCAAAGGAGTTCTACGGGGACGGCTATGACACCTATTTCCAAAAGGCAGCGGATGCTGTGGACGGCACGGACAAGCTAATCCTTTTTTATGACGGGGAGCCCATTGTCGCGGCTTTCCACGCCATCTCTGGGGGCAGGACAGAAAGCGCGGAGGTGATATGGGGAAGTCCCGTGGACTATCTGGTCCCTGCAGACAGCAGCGCTGACAAGGAGGCGCCCTCCTATCCTGATGAAAAGATATTCACCAAAAAGGAGTTCCGCACCATTATAAAAAAAGCGTATCCGGACGCAGATCTGTCCGGGTCTGCAGAGGATTGGGTCTCCATAGACGAGACCAGCGTCTCAGGCACGGTGACGGAAATGACGGTGGGGGATGTAAAGCTTAAGGGCACGGAATTCCGGAGCCTGTTTTCCCTGCGGTCGGCGAATTTCACTGTCAGCTATAATGAGGATGCGGGACAGTTCTGCATTTCCACAAAGGGGTACGGTCACGGCGTGGGGATGAGCCAGTACGGCGCAAACGCCATGGCGGAGGATGGGTCTGACTTTGAGGAGATACTTCTGCATTATTATAAAGGCGTGGATATAAAAGAGTATAGCGTTGGTTAAATTGCCATTGACAATATATCAATATTATGATATAATTTGAGTATATTAAAAATGGAGGTAGAAAGTATGCCAACTATCAGACCAAGCGCAGACCTGCGCAACAGCTATAATGAGATCTCAGAGCTTTGTCACGAATATGACGAACCTGTTTTTATTACAAAAAATGGCAAGGGCGATCTTGCTGTAATGAGCATTGAAGCATATGAGCAGTTAAAGAGCAGACTGGAATTATATTCCTTGCTTGGAGAGGGGCTTGAAGCTGTCAGGCAGGGGAAAGTACGTCCGGCTTCAGAGGTAATTTCAGATATAAGAAAAGAGCTTAATTTATAATGTATAAGGTTAATTATTCTGAGCCTGCTGAGAATGATCTGAAAAGTGCCGCAGCATATATTGCCGGTAACTTGAGGAATAAAATAGCCGCAGCCAATTTGCTTGATGCAGCCGACAGGGCAGTTTTATCACTTTCCGACTTTCCGGAAAGAAATCCTCTTGTACGGGATGCGCTTCTTGCAGCAAACGGGTTTCGTATGCAGAGGATAAATAACTACCTTGCCTTTTATGTAATAGACAGCGAAACACAAACAGTTTCAATTTTAAGAGTGATCCATTCCAGACGGGACTGGATGTCAATTTTAAAAGATGATCTTGAAGGGAAGCAATAATATTAGCATCTCTCTTGCAACGGCAAATAAAATATGCTATAATATACCTATTCAAATCAATTGAAAGGAATTGTCAGTATGGTAGTTATTGAAATGGAAAACGGCAAAAAGATCAAGCTGGAGCTTTACCCTGATATCGCTCCTATCACAGTGGAAAACTTTGAGAAGCTGGTCAAGGAGGGATTTTATGACGGACTTATCTTCCACCGTGTCATCAAGGGCTTTATGATCCAGGGCGGATGTCCCGACGGCACAGGTATGGGAGGTCCCGGACATAAGATCAAGGGCGAGTTTGCATCCAACGGCGTCAAGAACGACCTGAAGCACACCCGGGGAGTCATCTCAATGGCGCGCTCCATGATGAAGGACAGCGCTGGCTCCCAGTTCTTTATCATGCATCAGGACGCTCCCCATCTGGACGGCGAGTACGCTGCTTTCGGAAAGGTAGTGGAGGGCATAGAGGTTGTCGACGAGATCGCCGAGACCAAGACCGGCGCAGGTGACAGACCCGTAGAAGAACAGAAAATGAAAAAGGTCTATATTGAGGGATAAAATTAAGCGGATACATCGTTTTGACCGGTGTATCCGCATTTTTTATCTCTATTGGAAAAACGCCAGAGGGTCTTCCGGGTCGTAACTGCTCCAGAAGTCGTCGGGATTGAATGGAGGCTCCTGTGATGTGTCGGAACCGCTGTTGTCGGTGTTCCCGTAGCCGTCATTTGCGTAGTAGCTGTCATTTTCCCATGGGTCCGTGGTTTCTGTGTCCGAGGGGGTAAAGCTGTCCGCGGGCGGGTAGTCGTCCTGCGGAGAGCCTGCGGAGCCGTCTGTGTTAGTCCAGACTGCGTCCCCGTCTCCGTAGCAGGAGTATCCTGCGCGGGCAAAGTATTTCTTTATGCCGTTTACGATGGCAGACGCAAATTTCTTCTGACAGGAGGAGTTCGCCAGCGCCATAGCCTCGGTATAGTTGGTCACGAACGCCGTTTCTATAAGTATAGACGGGAAATCCTGCTGCTGTGTTACCCAGAAGTAGTTGTACTTGGCTCCTCTGTCGTTGCCGCTTGACGAGCCGTGGACCTCGTTGAGATAGCTTCCCAGCTCAGCGGAAACATATTTTGCCAGAGGCTGGGAGAATGGCGTGAAATAGTAGGCTTCCGCTCCGTAGGCGGAGGCTCCCGCCGCGTTGCAGTGTACGGAGATAAACAGGTCGGGACTGTACTGACGGGCTGTTGCCGCTCTTTCCCTGGTCACATATGTCTGACTTTCGGTCTTGAGACGGATAACATTTGCCCCTGCATCAGAAAGCATCTGCTCCACATACTTGGCGATGGCAAGATTTGCCTCCTGCTCCTTGATGTGTCCGATGGCTCCCGGGTCAAACTCGGACGCCCCTGTATAGCCGTGTCCCGGGTCAATTACGATGGTAGCGCCATTTACGCTGTTCTCGCAGCCGTTGAACCGCAGGACAAGATTGTCGCTGCTGTCGTAGGTGGCGGTGACTCCGTTATATATGCCGGACTGTCTCAGGCTCAGGGTAAGCTTTGCCTGCTTCATGTCTCCCGATTCTGAGGTGCTCCATTTTCCCGATGTGAACACTGCGCTGTCAGGGAATTTTATATCCCCCGAGGAAACGCTGGTCACATAGTCAAAGGTGACGGTTATATACCCCGGGTCAAAGCCGGAAACATAGTAATTTCCGTTGTATCCGCTTGAGTAGGAAACGCCTCCGTAGCTTATGGAGAATGGTATCTTCTCTGCGGTCTTAAGCTTGATGACGGTGTCCCTGCCGTCCTTGCCTGCGGCGACAACGCTCATTGGATTGCTTCCCAGAGGCTTGTTGTCCAGAACGGTGACGGCGCTTGTGAGTATTCGTTTTCCCGAGTTTGTAAGATAGTAGTTTGAACCGCTGTATGTAACGGTCTTGACGATATAGTCAAGAGTACCTGCAGGAAGCCTTGCGCAGTCGGGGGAGGGGTCTGTTGTGGTGGACTTATAATTGTACACCATGGTGTTGTCGTTGTTGACCCGCAGCAGGTTTCCGCTGTAGTCGTTCATGACCTCTGCAAGGGCGTTGACGATGATGCGTGAGCCCGTCCTTGTCTCGCTTATATCTCCTGTTTTGGTGGGGTAGGTGCCGTAGAACTCCACGTTTCCAAGGTCTATGTCCTGACCCTTTTTGCCGTTTGGAGCTGTATAGTATCCGATATACTTTGTATAGTTTGAGTTGGGATCCAGCTCGTCAAGCTGACCGTCCACCTCTTTAAGGGAGACGCTTTTGCCGTTTACCTTTGCGGTGACTATCGACCCCTTGTAGGCGATAGCGCTCAGGGCGATGGTGGACTGCTCCTCTACTCTCATGGTATCATCGGTAGGGGAGACGCTTTTCAGAACGTTGACCGTCCTTGTTATCTTATATGTAATGACCTTTGCTTTATTCTGGAACTTAAAGGTATTTACTCCCACGTCCAGATCCTCTGTAAAGTAGAAGCGTCCTGCTTCGTTAAGGACGATCTCCTTTCCCTGATAGTAGACGGGGAAGTTGGGGTCAAATGAGCCTGCGAAAATGACGGTAGGCTCCTCGGTCTTGAAGGTGGTCTTTTTGGGGAGGGTCATTTCAAGCTCGCTGTTGAGACCTTCAAGGTCGATGGTGTCGTCATAATGCTTCATAAGAGCAGTTGTTGAGGACATGGTATCCTTTTTGAGCGATCTCAGGGAGTTGAATGCGCTTCCCTTGTATGAATCGTGATCCGATGCTGCAATGACCTGCTTTACAAGCTCGTCGGGAGAGCCCCAGCCCTGAGCGTCGGTGCATATCTGCTCGTTGATGTGGCGGACATACAGGGGGATGTCCGCTTTTTGGGCGTATCCGTCCCACCAGCCTACTATTTCATTGAATGGCAGAGAGCTGTCGGAGAGGGAGCCCTCCGCTTTCAGCATGATAAAGTCCGCATAGCCGTTTTCTATATAGCTTACGGTGTCGGCGTAACCGTCGGTGAGAGCCTCGAAATTGACAGAGGTCTCCGAGCCGCTTTCCTCGGTGGTGTAGTTTGCCCACACGTCGTTGAGGGAGATTCCCACGGGGACGGTGTTGTTTGTGCGTCTCACAGCGTCCGCCGCAAGGCTGAACACGTATGCCCCGTTGTCAAGGAGCCAGTTGTCATAGCCTATCCCCGAGCCGTTGTGCATATAATCGTTCAGGGCGGTGTTGTTTTTGGAGGAGTAGTATCCGTCCAGAATTATGCCGTCTACAGGGTATTTGACGGTAAAGCTGTGGACGATGATAGCTAGTCTGTCTATCCGTGACTGGAGCTCCATATCCTCAAGCTGACCGAGGACAAAGTCCAGACTGAAGTTCAGGTATACATAGAAGCCCCGCTCCTTTGCGCCGTCGATGGCATATTCAATGAGGGAGCGTTCAACGGTCTCGTTGGGGTCGCTGCTGTAGAAGGCTTCTCCGTTCCGGTCGGTGCGTATTATAATGGAGTTCAGACGGTTAGCCTCGGCGGTGTCCAGCATGGCTTCCACGCTTTCTGCGACAGCCGCCTCCAGCTCTGCATCTGTGGTCTCTGTATCAGCGTCCGCCGTGACCGCTCCGAAATCAACACCTGGGGTCACATAGACTCCCCTCATCTGTTCGGGGAAGCTGTACATGGGGGTGAAGTCAGGCTCGGTGAAGCTTGGGAGCTCCTCGTCACGGTTTATTTCCGGCTGGGGGACAATGACTTCTATTTCTCCCGGGTCGTACTTATGGTCATATTCTGCCAGAACGGGAACCGATAAAATTTCCGCACACAGTCCTGCGACCATTGCCAGGGCTGTTACAAGCCCCGGAAGTCTTGAAAATTTTCTTTTCAATTCCCGTCATCCTTTCTTTGTTCATTGTTTATTAGCAAATATTCTTTAAATTATCGGCAAATAATTTTTATGCAGTCTGCAAATAGTACGCAAATATTTATTATTTACGGATATTCTTCATCTCCTTGCTTACCTGCGAAGCCACGTCAGAAGAGGGATTGAACAGCGAATCGTAGCGGTACAGCGCCACTCCGCCATAGTTGCTGAGAGTCTTTGCAAGGGACATCTGTCTTGATATGATGTCGCTGTTTGATACCCATTCATTTTTACCTGCTGCGCCTGCATAGCTGTCGGGAGCGCCGATCTTGTATGCGGCAAGTCCTATCACCAGCTTTACCCCCGAACCGCTCACCATATCGTTCCACTGTGAAATGATATCTGCATAGGGGAGAACGGAGTCAAATCCGAAGTAGACCTGCGGCAGCATATAGTCGCAGTATCCGCTTTGTGAGCACCATGTCCGCACATCGGCATAAAGCTCATTGTAGTTGTTTTCCACGCTGCCCTGTGGGGATATCCCGAAGACAACGGATCTGTTTGTACTATGTATGGTACTGTACAGCTTCCGCACCATCCTGTTGACGTTTTCTGTGCGCCATTTGCTCAGTGACAAGCCGTTTCCGTATGCGGAGTAGGCGGCGCTGTCGAAGCTTGATGCGGTGGTGGGGTAGAAGTAGTCGTCTATCTGGATGCCGTCCACGTCGTATCCGGAGACGATCTCCGCGATGCCGGAGGCGATAAGGTCGGTGACGTCCTCATATGCGGGGTTCAGATAGAGTCTTCCTCCCGATTCCACGATGTACCTTCCGTTTGTCAGGCTGTCGTCATACCATTTTTTTATGGGGTAGCTGCTGTCGATGCTCTGTATCTGTGATGGGTACATGAGCCTCATGGGATTGACCCAAGCATGGAGGGATAGCCCCCTTTCGTGGGCGCAGTCTATCATGACCTGGAGAGCGTCGAACTTATTGCTTGTACCTATAGTTCCGTTGAACTGCTCTCCCGAGGGGTACAGCTTGGAGTCGTAGTAGGCGTCCCCGAAGGCACGTACCTGAACATAGACGGTGTTGAACCCGAGGGAGGCTATATTGTCAAAATACTGTCCTATTGATCTTTCAAAGGACTGCTTCGATCTGTTTTTCAGAATGGAGCCGTATTCAAGGTATGTTATCCAGAAGCCCTTCTGCTCCGTATAGTTAAGAGCGGTGTAGGTGTTCTGCCCGTAGGAAACAGAGGGGTCGTTTTTCATCGTTGTTTCGGGGGGGCTTTCCTGCTGGAGGGTTATTTTTGAGCTTTCTATGTAGGTACCATGGGTTTGAGCAGCGCTATCCTGCGTCTGCACTTGGTTTCCAGCCGTCTGAGACGTGTTGTCCTGTACCGTGCCTCCCGTTTTTTGCGCTTCATTTCCCTGTGTTTGCGTCTGCGTTTCCGATTTTTGACCCGAGGTTTCCGAGACGCCTAAAACGGCTTCCGGGTTTTCCGCTGTGGTTTCCGATTCTGCCTCCGGGGCTTCTGTGACTGTCTCTGATGTTTCTGCTGTCACCTCGGGGGCAGTCTCTGATTCTTCCGGGATTTCTGTTATTAACGAGGAAATTTCTGGCATTTCTGGAATTTCCGCTGTTTCCGTCTTAGCTGTGAGCTCAGCGGCGGGGAATATGATCTCCGGGACCTGGTCGGAGTCATCCGAAACCTTGGCACAGGAGGAAAGGAGCAGCACTGCGGCTGCCTGAAACGCCCAAAAACGGCAGAAAATTCGACTTCGCATAATAACCTCATTTCCCAAAAAAGCAATTGCTTAGTGATAAAGTTATTATATAACACTTTTAGGGGAAAGTCAATTACAAAACGGTTAAAATCCATCATTAAAGGCTGAAAATATATGGCATCATATCCTTAAAATTGTAGGAAACGGACTCTCCTTCCGGATTACGGAGAATGACCCTGAGATTGGAAGCGAATTCTGCCATTACCTGCCTGCATATTCCGCATGGGTAGGTCTCGCCCCCTCCCGAGGAAACGATGGCAATGGCGGAAAAATCCCTGTGCCCTTCGGAAACTGCCTTGAAGATGGCAGTCCTCTCTGCGCAGTTGGCAGCGCCGTAGCTGGCGTTCTCGATATTGCAGCCTGTAAAGACGGTCCCGTCTTTACAGAGCAGAGCTGCTCCCACACAAAACTTTGAATAGGGGGCGTATGCGTTTTTCATAGCTTCTGCCGCCAGATCAAGCAGCTCGTTATCGGTCATGTTTCTTCCACCTTTCGGCATAATTATACAAAATAATTGTAGCACATTTGTACATAAGTGTCAAGGGGTATTTTGACAAGTTTTGTTCATAGAATATACATTAGCAAGAAATCAAACAGAGATTATTTGTGTCATGTTTTGTAGTATAATTAAATAGTATAGCTAAGATACGCAATATAATTTCATACAAAGGAGTCATAAAATATGAGAAGGCTGTTATCTGTCTTCATGGCTGTGATACTTGTAATTTCCTTTACTCAGCTCCCTGTTTCGGCGGCTTCACTCAAACTGAACAGGTCAAGCGTGGATATCCCGGTGGACTATTACACCACTCTTAAGGTAAAAGGTGCAAAGGGTACTGTAAAATGGTCATCCGAAAACAGCAAGATCGCTTCGGTGGAGCCTGTGGACGGAAAATCTGCGGATATCATCGGCAAAAAAACAGGTACGGCGACTATATTCGCCAAGGTGGACGGAACGACTCTGAAATGCAGGGTGAATGTAAAGAAGTCTCTTATTTCGGTAAGCTCGGATCATGCAGAGCTGAGCAAAGGCGAATCAAAAACCATCTCGGTCTCGGTACTGGGGTCAAAAAAGCTTTCCGTGAGAAGCAGCAATAAAAATGTATGCTCCGTTTCATGGGACAAATGGGACGGAAATAATATAAATATCAGAATAAAGGCGAAAAAGGACGGCGCTGCTGAGCTGGATCTCTATACAAAGGACTATTTCAAGTCCACTGCAGTCCCGGTCGATATTATTGTTGACAGCTCGGGCACGCTTCTGATGGATGCCGCGCCGGACGCAGCGGAGGGCGAGCCGGATGAGTGGAAGGACATAATGCCGCTCAGCGAAAGAAAAAAGAAGTCGGAAAACGCTGATTACAAAAAATACTGTGCGGAAATGCAGCAGATCATTGCAGGATATGACCACAGCTGTGAGGTGCTGCTGTACAGTCCCGAATACGGCGAGCTTTTTTCTCATAACACGAAGGAATATGTGCCGGGAGCAAGCACGATAAAGCTGGCTTATGCCTATTACTGCTGCACACAGATCGAACAGGGCAGGCATTCTCTCAGTGAGACGCTGAAATACGAGCAAAAGCATTACTACGGAAGCTCGGGAAAGATACAGTTCTATGATTTCGGCACAGAGTGGAATGTGGCAACGCTGCTGGACTATACGCTGAGATATTCGGACAATGTGGCGTATTTCATGCTGCTGGACATTTTTGGCGAGGACGGCTTCAACGAGATGCTCCGGAGCTGGGGATACGGCTCTATCCAGCTTGGGGACAGGAAGTATCCGGATTCAAACGCTGAGTTTCTCAAGACCTCCATGCTTAAAATGCAGGAAAAGTCGTCGGACAGCCGTCAATGCTGGAAGCTGGCGTGGAACGCTCTGCTCCAATCGGAGAAGATCGAGATCAGAAAAGAGATCAGCGGGGTGGACATGGCGGTAAAATTCGGCTCTACATACGGATATTACCATGAGGTATGCTATATAGACGGAGATATCCCCCATGTGCTTGTAATTATGACAGGGGTCGAGGGCAAGACCCGCAGTGAGGCATTTATAAGAAAGGCGGCTGTTTGTGCCGAAAAAATAGTACAGTCCCAGAAAAGGCGGTATTAGGCTGTAAACTAAGGTATTATATTACGCTGTCAGGAAATAATCAATAAAAAGGAGTGCGGAATATGAGAAAGCTGTTGTCTATGGTAATGACTGTCATTTTTGCAGTGTCATTTATGGGTATGCCAGTCTCGGCGGCTGATACAGTCACCCTCAGCAGAACAAGTATAGAGCTTCCGGCAGAGCATTTTATGACCCTTAGCGTCACAGGTGCAGCAGGGAAGGTAAAGTGGCGTTCGGAAAACAGTGAGATCGCTTCGGCAGAGCCTGTTGACAATGCATCTGCGGACGTTATCGGCAATAAGACAGGCGAGACTTACATCTATGCCGAGGCTGACGGCAGGACTCTGAAATGCAGAGTAAGTGTAAAGCCGTCCCTTATTTCCGTAAGCTCGGACAGTGCGGAGCTTGGCTCGGACGATTCAAAAAAGGTCTGGATCTCTGTGCTCGGGTCAAAGAGCATCACTGTAAAGAACAGCAATAAGAATGTATGCTCCGTTTCCTGGGGCAAATGGGTCGGAGACAGCATCAGCATTAACATTAATACCGTAAAAAGCGGCAGCTCGGTGCTGAATTTCTATACAAAGGGGAATTTTGACACTACGGCAGTTCCTGTAAAGGTAAGTGCGGACAGTGATGATATACTCTTGGTTGAGGACGATAAAGCCCCTAAGATCCCCGGAGAATGGAAGGACATAAAGCCCGTAAGCGAAAGAGTGACCGTGGCAGAGACCGGGACCTATGAAGAACTCTGCGCTGAAATGAACAAGCTGGTAAAGGATTATCCCTACGAATGTGCGGTGCTGCTTTATAGCATGGAAAAGGGAGACCTGTACAAATACAATGCGGGCAATTATTATTCCGGAGGCTGTACAGTAAAGCTGCCGTATGTCTATTACTGCTGCCTGCAGATAGAAGCGGGAAACCACTCCCTTGATGAAATGATAACCTATACGTCCGCACATAAGGTCGGCGGCTCGGGAGTCATACAGAATAAAGGATACGGCACCAAATGGAGCATTGCCACACTTCTGGACTACTCCATGAGATACTCGGACAATGTGGCTTACTATATGCTCATAAGCGTTTTCGGCAAGGAGGGCTTCAACAAAATGATGGAGGACTGGGGATACAGTACCCGTCTTGGGTATTCCAATTACCCCGGTGTAAGCTCCGAGATGCTTAAGACCGCCATGATAAAGGTACATGACAAGGTGGTGACGTCGGATAACAGGTGCTGGCAGAACGTATGGAACGGTCTTGTAGGATCCGTATTCTATGAGGTCCGGAAGGAGATAACCTACTGCGATGTGGCTATAAAATGCGGACTTCCGTTAAGCTTCTATAATGAGGTCTGCTATATCGACAGCGACTCCCCCTATATTCTGGTAATTATGAGCAGGACTACCAATGAGTCTGCATATTACGACGGTGACGAAAAATTCTTCAGGGCTGTGGCAAACTGCGCGGACAGGATAAACAAGCTATGTACGTAATTTTTGAGATTTCCCATATATTATCTATGTAAGGAGAAGGCTTTATGACTAAAAATTTAAAAAGATTTGCATCGGCTTTGCTGTCTGCCGCGGTGTGTGTTTCAATGCTGGCAGGCTGTAACAAAACAGAACCGGGTACCGCGCCTGAAGAGACTGTCGGCGGTAATACGGAAGCTGTCACCCAGGAGGGGGATGCTCCCGCTGCTGCTCCTTCCCTGACGGAAGGGGCATACATAAATACCGACTGGACATACGGTCAGGTTGCTATCGGCGGAGGAGGCTTCGTTACAGGCGTGTTCTCCACTCCTCAGGAGGGGCTTTACTATGCCAGAACAGACGTAGGCGGAGCTTATTACCGCACTCCCGAAACGGGAAAGTGGATATCCATGAACTACTGGGTGTCCGAGGAGGACAGAGGACTGCTGGGCATTGACGGTCTTGCTTATGACCCTCAGGCTCCGAACAGGGTATTCATGCTTGCGGGTACGGAATATTTCAGCGGCGGAAAGACGGCAGTGCTTATCTCCGAGGACTGCGGTCAGACAATAACTGCAGTCGACGTTACCGACAAGATAAAAGTCCACGGCAATGGCATGGGACGGGGCAACGGCGAGAGGATCGCGGTAGACCCCAATAACGGACAGATCATCCTTGCCGGAGGACGTACAGGCGGCATGATAAAAAGCACCGACGGCGGCTATACATGGGAAGCTGTAACAGGCTTTCCCGAGGTGACGACAGGCAATGCAAACGGTATCAACTGTATCCTTTTTGACCCCTCCACCGCAAAGGACGGTGTTACTCAGAAGATATTCGCTTCCGTGTCTGAAAAGGGCAAGGACAATATATTCGTTTCAGAGGACGGCGGTGCGTCCTGGAGCGCTCTTTCAGTGGCTGTTACAGAATATATGCCCCAGCGAATGAAGCTGAACAGCAAGGGTGACCTTTATGTCACATACGCCGACAATGAGGGTCCATGGAACGCCAAAGAGGGCAGTGTTTTAAGATATAACACAGACGGCAGCGCGGACGATATCTCTCCTGCGGGAAATGCTTTCGGCGATATAGTCATCGACCCCAATGATGACAACAGACTCATACTTGTTACTACGGAAGTATGGGTCGCTCAGCCAAACGGTGCTCACGGGGATGCCTTCTATACATCCGCTGACGGAGGCAAAAGTTGGCACAACGTCCTTGAAAGCATGACCATGAGTACCAATGATATGCCATGGGTAGAGGGATATGCTATCCACTGGTGCAGCTCCCTTGCTCTTGACCGGTTCAATACAGGGAAGATAATGGTAAACTCAGGAAACGGCATCTTCTCCTGTGACAATATCTGGGATGACACTCCCGCATTCTATTTTGACGCTCTGGGAATCGAAGAGGTAGTGCCTCTGGATATAATCACACTGGAGGACTATCCGCTTATTTCCGCAATAGGGGATTACGACGGCTTTGTACATGAGGACATCTTTACTCCTGCTGACAAGCATCACGATAATATAGGCACCACAACAAGCATAACTGTTGCTGCCCAGAACAGGGATCACTGGGCTAAGGTGGGAGGAAACAGCAGCCAGCAGGCTCTCACCTACACCTCCGATGCAGGAAAGACATGGAAGAAGATCACAAAGAGTCCCGACCCCGATAAGACGCTGTATGAGGGTCATGTGGCTCTCAATGCAGACGGAAGCGTTCTTGTCTGGAGCCCGTCAAACGGCGTGAAATCTTACTGGACAGAGGATCAGGGAGAAACATGGAATTATGTGGAAGGTCTTACGGTGGGCAATGCATATATCATCGGAGACCCAAGCAATGCGGACTATGTTTATGCCTGCGGAAAAGGCTCCTTCTATGTAAGCACTGACGGCGGAAGAAGCTTCAAAAAGGTGGTAGGCATAGGTCCGAACTTCACAAGGATATGTGTTGATCCTCACAATGAGGGCACCATCTATTTTGCAAACGGTGCAGGACTTCTGATCTCAAAGGATCACGGTCAGACTGCGGACTACATTCAGGGCATCAAATACTGTGAGGCTGTGGGTCTGGGCAAGGCTAAAAATGACGGGGATCCCCTTGTGATCTATATCTGGGGAACTCCCATGGAAGCGGATACTCCGAATCTGTATATGTCCGAGGACGAGGGTGCCACATGGGTACAGGTAAATGACGACCTGCATCAGTTCGGCGGAACGGGCAACGGCGTCTTTGTCACAGGAGACATGAACGTTTACGGCAGATGCTACATGAGCACTGTTGGTCTGGGTATTGCATATTTTGACAAGGCTGATAAGTGATTTAGTGGCAAATTAAGGGGGTGCCCTCTCTTGCAGGGCGCCCCCTTTGGAATCCCATTATTATAACCCAAGTATTTTAAGCGACTTAAGGAGCTCCTCCCATTCAAGATGCATTTTTTCAAGTCTGGCACGTCCCTCCGCTGTTATGCGGTAGTATTTACGGGTGGGGCCTCCCGAGACCTCCCCGGTGTAGCTTTCGGTGCAGCCGTCGCTGTGCAGTCTCCTCAGAATGGCGTAGACAGTGCTTTCGCTGATGTCCGGAAAGGCTTCTGTGACCTTTTTCATTATCTCGTAGCCGTAAAGCTCTCCTCCGGAGACTACCTGCAGCACCGAAAGCTCCAGCACGCCCTTTTTCATCTGTCCTTTTTCCATTATATGTCATCCTTTCTGCGGCTGCCTGTCTTTTTTACAATTATGATCATCACAAGCATTGCTGCTGACAGAATGCCTCCTATCAGGTAGCTTTTGTAATTAAGGATATCGTTCAGCAAAAATGGTAAGCTTCTTTCGTCGTTGGGGTCTAATCTTGACATACACTGCGCTATATAAAATATTTCAGCCACTGTCACAAGTGAAAAATATGCCGACGGCAGGGTCAGGGAGCTTCTGCGGAAAAGTGACCATACCAGAAGCAGCCCTCCCCAGAAGAATATCATGTCGCAGTAATATGAGATATACAGTCCGTAAATATGCACTTCCGAGTTGAACTGCACCGCGAAATAATGGCAAATTTGGATCAATTTATATACCGACAGGGCAGATACAATGACTGCGGCAATGAAAAGCAGTTTCGGAGCGTATTTCCATATGGATATCAATAGCATGACCATTGACGCGAAGATAAGCACAGAAATTGATACAGCAAGAGGGGCAGCAAGAGGAGATATCATGTTATTCAAGCCGGCTATTATAATGCTTCTCAGGAATGTATTCAGAACTATTCCCGATGTGAAAATAAGCACAGAGCCTGCTAAGGTAAAGAGGTCTGCTTTATATCTGAGTATGGGCTGAAAAGACTTGCCCGTTCAAGCAGGAGCCATACAAGCAGGGGGATCGCATACAAGGCTGTCTCGGTTATTCTTATATATTCTATTTCATGCTTGAAACCGAAATAAAAGAATGTTCCGATGACAAATGCGCTGATAAGCACAGGGATCCAGTGGTCAAGAACCCTTGCGGCAAACCCGGCGGGGTCTTTTTTCTGCTCGCCAAGCAGGGAAGCGGCGGCATCCTTCGGAGCTCCGAGACTGAGGCAGATGTCCTCCTCGGACTTTCCCTCTGCGGCTCCTGCATCGAAGCACTCCTTCATATCGGAAATTATGTCGGATATTTCATTGTCTGAAAACCGGAAACGCAGGTGCCTGCTCAATTCTGACAGATACTGCTTTTGGGTCATATGTACCATTCCTTTCTGACTATTGATTATTAAACAGTAGTTTCTGAGACAATAATATCACACTACTGTTCAAAAGTCAATAGTTTTTGAAAAATTTTTTCACGGGAATATTACAAAATTGTAAGACCGGGGTGTAAAATTGTAATATACGGCTATGGAAACCGGCAGGGACTTTATGATATAATTTTTTTGCAGTATTGATAATTTGTTGAAAAAGCACTGCTAAAATGTACTCTGTCAAGACAGGGTGTATGTATTGTGGAAATTTGATGAAATTATTTATTATATATTGAAATATTAAACAAAAAAATGTATAATATAATTTGGATGTATTTACGCAACCGATGGTTTCCTTGTTGTTCTGCAAAGTGCAACCATAGGTTTCTTGACAAGGTAAATAATGTATGATATTATACCTCATATATTATATAAAAGAAAGGATAAGTTTTATGAGAGCAAAAAAGGTAATAATCCCTGTCTCAATAATATTGGGAGTGGCAGCGATAGGAGTTGCTGTAGTGGCTTTGGGCAGAGCAGCCGCAGGGGGTACATATGCAGATACGGTGCGTATCACACAGAAGGAGCTGGAAAACACCGTCTCAGTCAGCGGTACCATTTCAAGCGCAAGCAAGAAAAATGTGTACTCCAGGCTTTCATATCCTGTGGATACTATAAATGTCGAAGTGGGGGACTCTGTCAAAAAGGGCGATGTGCTCTGTACCATCAACACTGAGGATCTTCAGCAGCAGATACTCCAGCAGCAGGCGTCTGTTGACAGCAGCGGAGTGAACTCCGACTATCAGCTTTCCGAAGCAGAGCGCAGATACAATGACGCTCTGGCAGACTATCAGAACGGAAAAAATACCGCTGTCATAAACGCGCAGAAGATGGTAGATCAGGCGGAAAAAAATCTTGAGGACGCAAAGCGTCAGGAGCGTATAAGCTCTGACCTTACTCAGCAGGTCAATGTGGGAAATGCGGATACTCAGATAAAGAGCGCTTCTTCTCAGCTGGACAGCGCAAAGCTTAATTATGACAATGCTCTGAAGGCTTACAACGACGCAGAGGACGCACTTAAACCGGAAAACTATCCTATAGACGTGAAAAATATCCTCGGCAAGATGGATGAATACAACGGATATTATGATATTGTAAGATTCGGCAAATATAATGCGGAGCTTGAAACAGCAAAGTCAAAGTTCGATGAGGCTCAGAAAAAATACTACAACGCTGTGAACAACCGGGAGCAATATTCGGACGAGACCTTTGAGAAGATCAATGACGAATATGTCAATGCGAAAACTGAATATGAGGCAATGAAGAAAAAATATGACAAGGATACCCTTGAAGATCAGGTCAAGGCTTATCAGGATCAGCTGGACATAGCTCTGGACAATCTGAAAAAGGTAAGAGACAACGCAAAGACCTCTCTGGACAATGCCCAGATAACTCTGAACAATGCACAGCTTGCTTATGACAAGGCAGTATCCGATTATGACACTACATCCAAGCAGAATGACAACACAGGTGAAAGCTACAGCATTGCAGTCAAAAATGCAGAGGACGCTCTTGAAAATGCAAAGAGGGACTATGACCTTACGATCCAGCAGGTGGAATCTGAGCTTGCTACCCTTAAAAAGTCTGCCGAGCAGCAGCGTACAGTCTCGGGACTGAACGATCCCCAGGTCATCATGCTGCAGAATTATAAAGACAGGTTGGAATATGCTGTAATAACCGCTCCCTGCGACGGTATCGTCACCGCTGTAAATGCAGAGGAGGGAGCCGCAGCAGCAGGGGTCCTGTTTGTGATCGAGGATCTGGAAAACCTTAAGATAACCGCCTCTGTAGGTGAGTACGATATACCGTATGTAAACGAGGGCATGGAGGCGGTGATCCGCTGCGATGCTCTCAACAGGGAGGAATTTGCAGGCAAGGTGACAAGTGTTGCTCCTACATCGGTCATGTCCGCCAACGGGGCTGCAAGCTATAAGATCGAGGCAAGCATAGACAGCAAGGACGACAGGCTCCTTGCAGGAATGAGCGCAAAGCTGAACATCATCAGCGAAAGAAAAGCAGGGGCTCTTACAGTTACATACGACGCTCTTGCAGTGGACGAGAAGGGCAATGATATCATTTATATTGCCGAAAAGGGCGATGACGGCACATACCGTGCCAAGTTAGTCCAGGTAAAGATAGGACTTGAGACCGATTATGAAATAGAGGTCATCGCTGACGGTCTTAAGGAAGGAATGCTTGTCCTGACCAATACGGCTACCCTCATTGACGGCGCAGTGGTAATGATCGACGAATCGGAGGCGCTGGACGAATGAGCAGGGCAGGCAGACCAATAATCTCGATGAGGGGCATAGTCAAAAGCTTTTATGTGGGTACTCCCAACGAGCTTGAGATCCTTCACGGACTGGATATCTCCGTCCCCGAGGGTCAGTTCGTTTCAATAGTGGGAGCGTCCGGTTCGGGAAAGTCAACGCTTATGAATATTGTGGGCGCTCTTGACAGACAGACTGCCGGTCAGTACATTCTTGACGGTATCGACATAACCACCATCGACGATGCAGAGCTTTCCGGCATACGGAACAAGAAGATAGGGTTCGTTTTCCAGACCTTCAACCTTATTGCAAGGACCTCCGCTCTGAAAAACGTGGAGCTGCCCATGCTTTACGCAGGACTTCCTGCAAAGGAGCGTACAAGACGGGCTATGGAGCTTCTGGAGATGGTAGAGATGTCGGACAGAACAAAGCATATGCCCAACGAGCTTTCCGGCGGACAGAAGCAGCGTATCGCCATTGCAAGGGCTATGGCTAACGATCCTGCGATAATCCTTGCGGATGAGCCTACAGGTGCGCTGGACTCCAAAACGGGACGTCTGGTAATGGACATCTTCCACAAGCTTCACAGGGAGCAGGGAAAGACCATCGTTCTTATCACCCATAACCCTGAGCTTGCGGAGGAGACAGACCGCATCATAACCCTTTCCGACGGAAGAATCGTGGGTGACAGGGTAGTAAATGAGGAAGTAAGCGGGGAAGCAACAGGAGGGCTTGCTGAATGAATCTATTTGAAAACGTCAAGCTTGCGCTGGCGTCCCTTAAATCAAATAAAATGCGTGCTATCCTGACGATGCTGGGTATCATCATCGGAATAAGCTCGGTAATAATGATAGCTACCATGGGAAACATCCTGGAGAAAAGCATCACCGACACCATCAATGCAGAGGGCGGCTCGAACCTTGTGGCATTTCAGATATCCATGAAGCCTGACCGTACAAGGGATTACATAATGAGCTCGGATTACATAACGGATGATATGGTAAATCAGGTCTGTGAGCGGTTTGACGATGATCTGAATGCCGTAGCTATGAATAGCGGTTCGCAGAATGCCACGCTCAGGCATAACCGTGAAGAGCTGGAGCTTGTGTTTTACGGTGTAAATTCAGGGTTTATCGCCCAGTCCTCAACAGAGGTGATAGCGGGAAGATATGTCAGCGACAAGGATGTGGCTAAAAAGGGCAATGTCTGCGTCATAAGCGATAAGCAGGCGGAAAAGCTTTACGGAGGGATAAAAAACGCTATAGGACAGAGAATTACCGTAAAGATGCTTGGAGGAAGCTATGACTTTACTGTGGTGGGCGTATACGAATACAAGATGACCGCCATGATGAGCGCCATGGTAAACATGATGGGTGAGGACTGGAACAATGAGGTCTATATCCCATATTCCACTCTTGATAAAATTTACCAGGTAAATGAATCCACCTTTTACTATTTTTATGCGATCGTAAACGACGGGGTGGATCCAACAAGATTCTGTGAGGAAGTCAAGTCCTACATGAATCACCGATGGTACCGTGACAATGACAGCGTGGAGATACGGTACATGACGATGGAGTCCCAGATGGAGATGATGAGTCAGATAATGGGCATAGTTTCCATGGTAATATCCATAATTGCGGGAATATCCCTGCTGGTCGGCGGTATCGGCGTTATGAACATCATGCTGGTTTCGGTGACGGAGCGTACCCGTGAGATCGGTGTAAGAAAGGCTCTCGGAGCGCCCAACGGGGCAATACGGAGCCAGTTCATCATTGAATCTGTCATAATCTGTCTTATCGGCGGATTTGTGGGGATACTTTTAGGCATCCTGCTTGGAAATATCGCAGGCATCATAGTGGGAACTATTGCGCCGCCGTCTGTTGGCTCAATAATTCTGGCGGTATCCTTTGCGATGGCGATAGGCATTTTCTTCGGGTACTATCCTGCAAACAGGGCTGCGAAGCTTGATCCTATTGAAGCGCTGAGGTATGAGTGATTAAATTATCATTTAGCGCACAAGAGTGGGCGATTGATTTAGCGCTTTGCGCTAAAT
>JAFLUI010000026.1 GCA_022508825.1 Oscillospiraceae bacterium | reverse complement strand
CGCAAGCATGTTGATAAGACCAACCAGCGTACCGATCATACCCATGGCAGGAGCAATACCGGAGCCCTTTGCCCAGAGAGCGAAGTTGCTTTCGTGACGCTCACATACAAAGTTGATGGAGTCGTCAAGCATACTCTGTACCTTATCCGAATCGTTGGCATCAACGATAAGCATAAGCGAAGTCTTCATAAACGGATCGGGACAGGAGTTAGCCGCCTCTTCAAGAGCAAGGATACCCTTCATACGGGCTGTTTTACAGTGCTCTACCATTTCGCCTATGTACTTGTCCGGGTCAAACTTAGGAGGCAGGAATGCCACCTTGAGCATTTTCGGAATCTTAGTCAGTACAGACACCGGGAAGTTGAATATGAGCGCACCGACAGTACCGCCCACAACGATAGCGATGGAGGCAGGATCAATAAATCCGCTGAGCTCACCGCCGCTCATAATTCCCCAGATGATCAGTCCGAATGCAAGAACCAATCCTATAATACCTGAAATATTCATAAAAACGTCCTCCGGTAATAAAATTTATTTATAGAACCTCAAAAACCTTTCCGGGCATATTTCCTGCTCGCATCACGGTTTTCGGAGAATCTCTTTATATAAAGCGAAAGGCTGAGCCTTTACCCTTTCCGTTACTTCGTTTTGAAATAACCCCTGAGTTTGCGGCTCGGTAACGTCAGAAAGCTTCTGTACCGTTATTGCCTGATTCTGCCGTCAATCCTGTCCGGCAATTGTCGGATAACACTTCCTTCTGTACTGCTCTGACAGATCTACTATCTCGTCCACCGTTTCCTTTACGAGGTACTTGTGTCCGTTCTGCATTGTAAGAACAGTATCCGGAGCTTCCTCCGCCGCCTCAATAAAGCTTTCATTAATCAGAAGAACTGATCCATTGATTCTTGTCAGCTTGATCATAACTTTTCCTTTCAGTATAACATTCAAAAAGTGTACTCGGCGTATATCCCTCTCAATAACAGCCTGCAGCAAGGCTGAGCCTTGCCGCAGATACTATTATAATTTTAAGCAGAGGGATCATGCAGCGATGACCGCCAAACCATCACCGCATATACTGTAATTATCTCTTGAGGTTTACAAGCTCCTCAAGCATGGAGTCGGAAGTGGTGATGATTCTTGCATTAGCCTGGAATCCTCTCTGAGTAACGATCATGTCGGAGAATTCCTGAGCAAGGTTTACGTTTGAAGCTTCAAGATAGCCTGATTTAACGTTTGTATATGCCAGCTCGGAAGGCTTCTTGATACCGCATATGCCGGAAGCGGGGCTGTCCTTGAAGGTGGTCTGACCGTCCTCTGTAAGACCGTCATAGTTATCGAATACAGCAATTTCGATTCTTGCAAGAGCTCTCATCTTTCCGTTGTAATTAACTGTGATAACGCCGTCCGTACCTACGTTTACAGAGTCAACATCCTTGTATGTCAGTTCGCCGGTGATACCGCCGAAGTGATCAACGCTTGCTTTTCTGTCGATAAGATCCTGTGCACTGGTTGACGCACGCAGATAGGAATAGCTCTCCAGGTAATCTGACAGTTTGGTATCGCCTCCGCCGTTTACAGTCTCATTGCCTGTACCGAGATCGGTCTCATTGCAGTCCAGCTCATTGCCGTATTTGTCAACATAATATCTTGCGCTCAGAATTACCTGAATAGCATTAGCAGGGCTATTAGCACCGGCAGCACCGCCACCGCCGCCTCCAGCGGTTGTATCAAGACCAAACACGCCAGCCAGACCTGCTATAGCTGTCATACCGGCAGGCAGAGCCATTTCAGGCGGGTCGATCTCACCGCTGATTATACCGTTCAGATTCTCAAGCGTATCATGAACATCTATGAACTGCTTCAGAAATTCTATTCCTTCGTCTTCATTTTCATAAGCCTGATATTCCTGCAGCAGCTGTTCAGCTGTACCGCCGTAAAGAGTAAGGTCATACTTCATAAGAGGTTCGCCGGGCAGTGTGGTTTCTGTAGGAGGAGTAGCAGCCGGATTACCCAATACTCCCTCAGAAGATTTTATCAGTGCCTTCCAGTCATAGCCGTACATATAGCCGTATTCATCGGTAAATACGTTGTATGATGACTGGATAAGCTCATTCATGTTGATAGTATTTCTGTATGTAACGTCGCTGGAGCTTATAATGCCGTCGCCGTCTCTGTCCTTGATCTCAACTCTGTCAAGATAATTGGCGCTTATATCTCCGTTGTTATGGAGACCTGCAAGGGAGTTTCTGGAACCAACAAGAAATACGTTATTGCTGGATGCAAGGTTTCCGTAGCTGTCTATACCGAACATACCCATTCTTGTGAATCTTACGGTAGAAGCAGAAGCGTCGGAAGCGAGGTTAAGACTGCTGTATGTAGCTGTCATGAACATTCCGTCGCCGTCCAGCATCATATCGAATACCTTGCCTGTGCTCTGTCCGTTGGACTGGCTCATATCCTTGTCGATAGAACCCAGCTGTACGCCGTAACCTACCTGTGCAGCGTTGTTACCTGCAAATGCGGGTCCGCCGGCTGTAGGGTTGATGGATGTCTGATAGTAGATATCACGGAATGTGGTTCTTGAAGCCTTGAAGCCGTAGGTATTAACGTTAGCGATGTTGTTACCGATTACGTCCATTCTTGTCTGGTGAGTTGTAAGTCCGGAAACTCCGGAATAAAGTGATCTAATCATTTAATTCAAGCTCTCCTTCATTAATTTTGCGCTGACATTCTGCCTGCGGTCTATCAAGCTTGATATGACCCGGTCATGCTCCGTCCTTCAGTCGGTCGGGACGGAACGATCTCCTTTCGGTCCGATCGTACTTGTCAGCATTGTTTTTTTACTTACATAATAACAGTAGAATCAATGTTTGTAAAAATATTTCCCTGCATATCGTCCGCGGTAAGAGTGGTTATTACCTTATTATTCTTTATGCTGACGAGAAATGCAGTTGAGTCGATCATCACAAGCGCGTCGTCAGAGCCCTTTTCGCCTGCCAGTGTTACCGCCCTGTTCAGTCTGTCCAGTCTGTTGTCCTCGCTGAGGTCGATATTCCTTTCGGCTATCCTGTCCATAGCGTGCTTTGAAAACTGAACGCCGCTGCTGCCCAGCGCATCAAGCTGACTTTGCAGCTCCTTGGCGAAATCGCTTTGACCCGGACTGACACCTTTATTTTTCGGTGTGACAGCCGTACTGCCTGTTGATACCGACACGTTACGAAGCTTGACATATTCGTTTATTAACATCAGTCGGCACCGATCCTTTCAATCAATTTACTTTTGTGCGAAAATCCGAATCATGAAACTCCCAGCTGAGACTTTATAGCCGGACCCGGTTCGCCGATCACTCTTGCATAGTGTCTGATAGCAGACTCTGAGGGGTTAAGTCCTTTAAGTGATCCCGGAGCTCCGTTTGTAGTGCAGATCTCATCAAGAGTGTATTTTCCGGATGTGTGCAGCCAGCAGGATCTTCCGTCCTTAAGCATGATCTCTACTCTCTGAGTGCCGTCTGAAAATGTAACGACCTCGCCGAGCTGACCTACGCCGCTGTAGCCGATCTCTGTGATAGCCTTTCCGCTTGTTGTGTGTCCGATGACCTCACCGGTCTTGATTCTGGATGTGATAGCTGTGTTGTGGATGAAACGGATGTCATACATTCTTGTTCCGAGAGCATCAGCAAGTGCAGCTTCCTCGGGATACTGCTCAACTGAGATTCTGTGAGGAGTACAATCGCTTGTAGAAACGCCCTTTGGAGTAGTAACGCCTCTTACTGTACCTCTTCTTGCAGAATAAGCCTTAAGATAGCTGTTGTATCTGTCTGCTGCAGAGGTATCAACATAACGGCTTGTGGATACTGCAGATGTACTGTTGCCGCTGTTGTCTGTAAACTCGTCACGGGTGATCTCGTCATCGTCCTCGACAACTCTTACGTTTCCGTTTTCATCTCTTACATATGTAGCCTTTACATTATCCATTGTGTTTATTGCTTCTGTTCTGCTTACTGTATTGTCATCGCTGCTTCCTGACGCCATATAATTGTTCTCGTAAGCGGACATTGTCAGTATATCGCTGTCTGCAAGGATACCTGCGGAATACTCGGGAACTATAACATCAGCATTCTGTGTGATATAGCTGTTGAAATGCTGCTCCTCTTCGTCGTCCTCTTCCTTAGCGCCTGCAGCCAAATTCACTCTGTCGATCTCTTTCATAAGAACGTCAGCCAGTGACTGTGCTCTTGTGGAAACATTGTTTCCCGGAATTGCGGACATAGGAACTGACTGTGTTACAAGACGCTCCTCGTTTGCAGCAACTGTGTTGACATCAGAGTTTTCCACAAGGGTCTCGTCAATGTCATCATCCTCGCCGCCGATGGTATCGCTTTCTTCCAGCTCGCCGTCGCCTTCTACGCCAGGGACACCTTCAACGCCTTCGCCGTTCTCGCCTTCAACGCCCTCAGCGCCTTCGCCGCCTTCGCCTTCAGCACCTTCAACGTTCTCGCCGTCTTCGTCTCCGCCGTCTTCCAGTTCGGAATCGTCAATGATCTTTGCATTGCGCAGATAGTAGATGTTTCCGTTTACAGCAATATATCCTTCACCGCCGATGAACAGGATGTTCTGTACCTTGCCCTTTACTGTTTTGCCGTCCTCTGTTACCTCAACAGCCTTGCCGAGATAATCCTGGAGCTCTGCATATTTGCCCTCATCAACAATATCAGAAACGGAGCTGCTCTTGAATGCATTGCCGTTTATGATGATATATGGCTGTCCGTTGTAAATAGTAACTGAATCGATACGTCCTGTAAGATACATTCCGTTCTCGCTTACTGTTACGACCTTTCCAACAAGAGAGCTTGCATAGCTGATGTTGGTCTGCTGGGTCATGTTCTTGATACCCTCAAGCATTGAATACTGAGCCATCTGCTGAAGCATCTCGGAGTCGCTCATAGGATCGTTGAAATCCTGATTGCTCATCTGTGCAACAAGAAGCTTAAGGTATCCGTCAAAATCAAGATAGTTGCTGCTGTCGTCCTTTTCCTCAAGTGTATTGTAGTATTTGTTTGAATACTTACTGTAGACGTTGCCAACTCTTGAATCAAGCTCTAAGCCGTCCATACTCTTGCCTCCCTTATAACATTAATTTCGGGTTCTGTTTCTTCGATCTCGTCCACTGCGTCAATGCCTGAATAGCTGTTGTTGTTCCCGTCTGAGGAATACTCCTGTCCGCGGCTGAAGCCGAAGCCCTGATTTGTGAAATTCAGACCCATCTGCTCTGCTGCGCTGCTGGGATCAACCACCTGAACGCTCTTTACCTCAACATTTCTGCTTGTGAGGCTGTCGCTGAGTGCTGCTGCACGGTCTGCCATAAGCTTGCCTACCTCTTCATACTGAGCGGAAAGCAGAACTGTGAGCGCGCCGTTTTCCTTCACCAGCTTGACAGCTACATGACCGAGATTTTCAGGCTTAAGCACCATGACCATTTCCTCGGTATCGTTGTCACTCTTCATGTCAAAGAGCTTTTCGGTGATACGCTCGGTGACCTGGTTCTCCACTGACTGCGGAACAAACTCGTCAGACTCTGTAGGAACCACCTCTGCGGTACTATTCGCAGGAGCGCTGTTCTGTACGCCTGCTGCTGCGATCTCCGCAGGAACCTCCGGTACATCCTCGCCTGCCATAGTCCTTATCTGGTCTGCTGCGTCGTTTACCTTTACAGCGGATCTGTCAATTCCTATGAAAGCACGGATATCCAGGTCGGTATCCTCTTTTTCCTCAGCGGGTGTGAACCTGAACTCTGCAGTGAACTCCTCATAGAGCTTCTCCATCTTAGGAGCCATCTCGGGCTTTTCCTTAAGTACGATCTGCTTTGGCAGTCTGAAAAGCTCTGCAGCGATCTCTGTCGGTGAAAGCTCCTCTTTCTCAGGCTCAACGACCATAACGATCTCTTCCTGAATGTCGGGTCTGAACAGTCCTGCAAGAATGTCTGCTGCAGTGTTCTCATCTGTCTCGTCATCGTCCTCATCCTTTGTGCCGAACAGACCGTTCATCAGTCTGTCAAGCTCGTCGATGATTTCGTCCTCGTCTGTGCCTGCCGCAAGCTCCATATCCATAGCAAAGCCGATGTTGTTCATAAGCTCTGCACTGAAAAGGAAGCCGTACTCATCGTCGTCATCGAAAAAGCTGCCGCCTGAAAGTACAGAGAAAAGGTCGGTCTTCTTGTCCTTGCTGCTGTCGCCCATGATAGCCTTCATCATGGTATTGAAAAGCATTTTCATACCCTTATTGACCGCCTTATCGACATTTTTTGCAATGAGATCTGTCAGACTGCCCATAGACAGCTTCGGAACATAGATCATGCCTCTTTCATCGGTAACAAGTTCTCCTTCTGCTGTGCCCTCTGCTGCTTCTGTCTGAGCTGTACTGTCCGCCGTCTCAGTCTTAGCTGCACCATCTGTGCCCTCTGCCTGAGCCGTTTCATCGGAAGCACCGCTTGCCTGAGCAAGAACATCAGAAAAGCTTGTGCCTTCCTCTGCCGCTGCTATAGGGTCTCCCCCGCCGACTCCGCCGCCTGCTGCCGCTGCTGCGTTAAGGAACGCTGCCGACGTCTGCAGGTCGATCATAAAATCCATAGCATATCCTCCTTTCTCAAAAAATTATTTATTTAAAATACCTCTCGGTATCTTAAACCGCACGATAGGACGCGTTTGTCACATACTCCTCGATGAACTGCTCCTCGGACTTTGCAACCTTGAAATTGTACTCTTCAAGCTGCTTATCCTCCAGCTTTTCAAGAGAGGATACCTCCTTGGTGGCTTCAATGACCACTCCGAGCTGTTTCTGGACACGCTCCTCCATTTTTTCAATGGACGCCTCCAGCTCCTTTATCTGAGCGGAAAGTGAGCTGTGATACCCTTTGAAGGTAGTCACCTGCATGATGGTCATTCCCGCAGCGGACTTCTCTAAAAATTCCTGATTGGAACGTCTCAGCGTTTCCTCCAGAGCGCGTTTCTCGTCGATGTACTGCTGCTGCTGTCTCCGAAGATGCGCAAGGCTGTTTTTTTCTCTGTCCAGCACCTGTTTTTTATAACCCATAAGCTTGTTCAAAGAAAACTCAAATCTTTTCAAGCGCTGATCCTCCTCAGAGAGCCTCCGCCCTCTTTATTTCAGAAAGCCTCTGCCCCCTTTATTTCATGGAGCCTCCGCCCCTTCTGCCGCCTGCCGGTCTCTTGCCTGCTCCCACACTTACTTGATGGCAGCCTTCATCATATTCACTGTCTCCTCATAGGAGAAGGCTTCGTCTGTAGCCTGCTGCAGAAAACCGTTTATTTTGTCTATTTTTCTGAGTGCCTCGTCCAGGGCGGGGTTGGTACCCTTTTTATAAGCGCCTATGGAAACAAGGTCGTAGTTAGCATAGTAGACCGAGAGAAGGTTTCTCATCTTTGAAGCCGCGTCCCGCTGATCCTTGTCAGCGATCTCCGACATAAGACGGGAGACCGAATCCAGCACCTCGATAGCGGGGTAGTGATTCCTTGCCGCAACCTTTCTCGAAAGAATGATGTGTCCGTCAATGATACCTCTTACCGTATCGGAGATAGGCTCGTTGGTGTCGTCACCTTCAACAAGGACTGTATATATTCCCGTGATGGAGCCCTTTTCAAAGTTTCCTGCTCTTTCAAGCAGCTTAGGCATCGCCGTGTAAATTGAGGGGGTGTATCCTCTTGCAATGGGAGCCTCTCCCACGGCAAGACCGATCTCACGCTGCGCCATGGCAAATCTTGTAAGGGAGTCCATCATAAGCAGGACGTTCTTGCCCTGATCCTTGAAATACTCCGCGATAGCCGTAGCCGTCATGGGGCACCGGTTCCTCATCATAGCGGGCTGATCGGAGGTAGCAACTACCAGCACAGACCGCGCCATGCCCTTTTCTCCGAGGTCACGCTCGATAAATTCAAGCACCTCACGTCCACGCTCTCCTACAAGGGCGATAACGTTGATGTCCGCCTCCACCTCACGGGCTATCATTCCCAGAAGCGTGGATTTACCGACGCCCGAGCCTGCGAAGATGCCCATACGCTGTCCTCTGCCTATTGTCAGAAGCCCGTCGATAGCTTTCACTCCGAAGGGGATTATTTCGTCGATACGTGGTCTTGTGAGAGGGTTGACAGGCTCTCCCGCAATGGAGTAGCTGTCGATGGTGTTTATCTCATCGCCGCCGTCGATAGGCTGACCGATGGCGTTTATGATACGTCCCACCAGTGCATCTCCCACACCCACCTGAAGCTGTCTGCCGGTGTTGTCAACTATAGAACCCGGACCGATACCCTCGGTATCGGTATAGGGCATAAGCATAACTTTACCGTTGTTGAAGCCTACCACTTCACCGTAAATGAAAGCAGTGGAGCCTCTGCCTCCCTCGCCCTTGCGGTATATCCTGCACACATCGCCGATATTCGCCTCGGGACCGGAAGCCTCAATGGTCATACCGATTATCTTTTCAATTTTACCCTGATACCGGAACAGATCCGCCTGTCTGGCGGCGTTCCTTACAGCTGCAAAATTCATACACTTTCTCCTGGCGGGGAAGCCCCCGCGGGCAGAATATTTTCAAACTACTCTGTCGCTGCCGCTGCTGTCTTCTTTTTGCGGGTGGTCTTTGGCTTGGCTGCCGCTGTCTCCATCTCTGCTGCCGCCGCTTCTACCGCGCTTGCCATCTCTGCTGCCGCCTCGAATGCTTCTGCCATTGCTGTCTCTTCCTCTACTGCCTCTGCTATCTCTGCGGCCGCTTCATTCCTCTTGACCTTCCTTGCGGCTTCCACAGCTTCTGCCATCTCTGCCGCTGCTTCCACAGCTTCTGCTATCTCTGCTGCTGTTTCCACGGCTTCTGCATCTGTTTTATCTGCCATTCTTGCCTCAACAGCTTCTGCCATCTGTGCCGCAGCCTCAACAGCTTCTGCTATTTCAAGGGATGTTTCAACAGCCTCCGCCATCTCTGCTGCTTCGGCTTCCTTTACCATCTCCGCCATTGCTTCAACGGTCTCTGCCATTTGTGCTGCAGCTTCGATGGTCTCTGCCATTGCTGTTTCTTCCATAACTGCTTCGGTGATCTCGGTTTCATTCATGTCCTGCTCACCCGCCTCCTCTGCCGCTCTCACTGTCTCCGCATCCGCCGTCATCTCCGCACCTGCCGCCGGTCTTGCTGTCTCCACCGCCGCCGTCTCCACCTCTGCTGCCCTCGCTGCCGGTCTTGCCGCCCCTCTTGCTGCCTCGCCTCTTGCCGCCTCTGCACGGGGGTGGATCTCCTCAGCTGTCTCGGAGCCTGCGCCGATGGTCACGGACTTGCGCCTGTGAGCGCGTCCCTTGATCTCCTCCATGAATTCCGCCTCGTCCTCAGTGTCCTCACCGCGGGTGTTGCGGAGTATCTCCTTGAGGAAGTCAAGCTGAGTGGGTATGCTGGCGTCAACTATCTCGGCGCCGTCGTCAATGATAACGGTACCCTCCGGAGCTTCGTCGTCAAACTCGATCTCGATCTCAGGTATATATGGTATGATGTCTCTCATAAGCTTTTTGTCGGTAATAAAGCGTTCGGAAATTTCGTCATCTGCCAGGGTGATCTTTATGTAATCAGAATTACGGAAGTTCTTTGCCGCTTCTCCGATGATGCCGTCGATGATGGCAGGGTCTGCTTTAAGCTCCACCCCTATCACCTTGCGCACCAGTTCAAAGACGGTCTCCCGCATTTCCTCTTCACCGGAAATATAGTAGGCTTCCTTTCGGGAATTTATCTCGGACAGAAGCCTGCCCGCTGCATCAATATAGGTTTTATATTTCTCCAGCGATTCTGTCCTGCCTTCGGCATAGCCCTGGTCGTGACCCTCTCTGCGGGCTTCCTCCCTGAGCTTTATGCACTCCGTCTCCGCCTTTTTTATAACGGACATGGTAGTTGCCTTGGCATCCGCTGTAAGAGCATTTGCCTCTCTTTTTGCGCTGTCAAGGATCTCTGTCCGTTCCTTTTCAAGAGACTCGCTGCGTCTTACAAGGAACTGCTTGAGCTTTGCTTCCGCTTCCTCATTGATTCGGCGTTCCAGCTCATACCTGTGTTCAGCCTCCATGGTCTGCAGCTCTTCTTCTTTTTTGCGGAGCTCTTTCAGCAAGCGCTTCTCTTCAGGTGTGCGGGTATCGCCTGCCTCATCATTTTCTGCGGTCTCAACCACGGGCATATGCACCTCGTTATTGATCTTGACAGGCTCGCCCATTCCATACATGGGGCTCATGCCCCTGACGATCTTAAGCAATTATCTCGTCCTCTCCGCCCTTGCCGATAACAAGCTCGCCCTCTTCCTCCAGGTGACGGATGATACCAACGATTCTCTGCTGAGCCTCGTCAACATCACGCATACGCACATTGTGGAGGTACTCGATCTCCTGCTGGATAGACTCCTGCATTCTCTGAGGCATATTTGCGTAAAGGGTTGCTGCAACATCGGCATTCGAGCCTTTGATAGCGATAGCCAGATCCTTTGTTTCCACGTCTCTGATGAAACGCTGTATGGACATGGAATCCAAAGACATGATATCCTCGAAAACGAACATTTTCTTTTTGATCTCGTCCACCAGGGAAGGATCTCTTGCAGACAGCTCGTCGAAGATGAACTTTTCTGTTCCGCGGTCCACCTTGTTGAGGACATCCGCCACGTAGTTGATACCGCCGACCTCGGTAAGATCCATGGAAACAACTGCTGCGAATTTTCTCTCCAGAGTGGATTCTATAGCCTTGATGGTCTCAGGAGAAGCAGATTCCATCTTGGCGATTCTTTCAACGACTTCAACACGCTTCTCCTTAGGAAGCTCCTGAAGGACCTTTGAAGCCTGGTCTGAGTTTATATATGAGAGCACCAGAGCAATTGTCTGAGGGTGCTCGTTCTGAATGATAGCAAGTATATTCTTGTAGTCGGATTTTCTGATAAACTCGAAGGATTTGGACTGCATGGTCTTTGCGACCTTATCCATGAGTATCTGAGCCATCTCGGGACCGTAAGCCTTTTCAAGGACTGCACGCGCGTAGTCCAGACCGCCCTCGGTGATGACCTTCTGGGTCAGACAGAGCTCATAGAACTCATTAAGCACTGCGTCTACCTGATTTATATCCACAAAGGGAAGACTTGCCACCTCAAATGTCAGCTTTTCAACATCGTCATCGCCGAGCCGCTTGTATACCTCGGAAGCGTTCTCCGCTCCGATGGAGGTAATTACTATTGCAGCCTTCTGCAGCGAATTAAATTCGCCCATTTCTTCCATATCAGGCATAGTTATTCCTCCTCATTCTTGATCCAGTTTTTAAGCAGCTGAGCGACGATCTCCGGGCTGTGCTGTGCAAACTCGGTGATCTCTCTTCTGATAACGACCTCCTTGGTCTCCACTTCCTCGTCGGAAAGACTGGGGATAATGCTGAGATCCTCCGCATCGGAAAGAACGAACATATCCACCGGCTCCTCGCCGTCGGCAAGGGCAAGACCGCTTGTTTCGATGATCTGCTGCTCGAAAGCTTTTCTCTTTTTCTTTGCGTTTCCGGACAGTATTGCCAGGGCAATAAGGATGACCAGAATAAGTATGATAACGATAGCGCCCACAAGGATAAGCTGGTCAAATGTAAGACCGAACAGGTATGTAGGCTTGACAACCTCGATATCGTTGGGATCAATGTACTTGGCAAGGTTGGTGACTGTTACAACATCCTCAACTATCTGAGGATTTACAGAGCCTGCATTGCCCACCAGCCTTACCATATCGGCACGCTGGTTCTCCGACAGATAGTCGGTGTAAAGAACTACTGCGATGGAAAGCTGATCTATCGTAAATCCTTCCTTCTCCACCTGCTCTTTATATGTATCAACAAGGTAGGTGTTCGAGAAGGAGTTTTCTCCCCAGTCGCCTCTTCCTGTAGTATCGCCTGTGGGGTAGGTGTCGTCTGCGTTATACTCGACGCCCACCACGCCGCCGTCCACCGTTGTGCCGCCCCATGCGTTGGAGCCGTCCGCGTGCTGGATAAGTGAATCGGGACCGTAATCTGTAGTCTCGCTTACCTTAGCGTCAAAGTTCAGCACCATGTTTACAGCAACGGATACGCCGTCCTCGCCGTAAGCAGGAATAAACAGTGCAAGTATCTTATCTCTGATCTCACCTTCAATATTTCTCTTGAGGTAAAGCTTTCTTGTCTCATCAAGTATCCGGTCGTAGCTGGTGATCTCATCTTCCTCAAGGAACTGAGGTATGCCCATTCCGTCAACGATCTCGATATTGTCGTCAATAAGACCCACAACAGAGGTCTTTACCACATTCTTGATACCGATTATCTGCTCGTTTGAAAGCTTAGTGATACCGTCCAGATAAACCACTACCGAAGCGGTGGGATATTCCCTGTTAGCGGTAATGACCGTATTTTTCTGCTGGGGGATCGCAAGAGTTACAACAGCGTCCCCGATAGTGTCCATAGAGCCGATAAGAGCGCTGAGCCTGTTCTCCAGATCTATCCTGGCGTACTCCCTGCGCTCTGTCTCTGTGGAGAACAGGTCTGTAGCTGTAGTGGTAAGAGGGTAGTTTGTACCGCTCTTGGGATAGTTCTGCATAGCAAGCTGCATGGTTATGTAATTCTCGGTGCCAAGGGGAACGGAGATGGTTCCGCTTGAAAGCCTTGCACTGTAGCCCATATCCTCGATGAGAGCCACCATTTCGGAGGCTTCTGAGGTCTCCAGCCCCTCGTAGAGGACGATATACTCCTTTCTGTTGAGTATTATCGCAGTTATAACGGCGATCAGGATTATTGCCGCCAGCAGCGCAATATAAAGTATTTTTCTTTTTTTATCCTGCGCTTCCCAGAACGTAGTGACCGTCCTGACGACCTTCTGAACCTGCTCATTCATTGTCTGATGATCCCTTTCTTTTTAAATCGTACAATTTTACATTTATAATGTCCCTGCCGCAGGGCGCGGCAAAACAAGATACGTCACATCAACCGGGTCTGAGCGCCGATCACATACTGATCTGAAGTATCCTGTTGTATGCATCTATGGCAGCGTCCTTTACAGCAACGAAGGTCTCAACTGCAATAGCATTCTTTGTCATATTGTTATATATGGTATGCAGGTCGTCGATCTCTCCCAGAGCAAGCTTTACAGAATCCTCCTGAACAACGCGCTCTGTTTCCTGCACTTCATTGAATACCTCTCTGAAAACGTCTGAGAATCTGGGCTTGTCGCCGCTTTCCTCCGTTCCGTTCACTGTGTCCTTGTCAAAATAGGATTCAACAGGGCTTATTGCTCCTGTGAGAGGTACTATAAACATATTATCCATATCGAAAACTTCCTTTTCAGAACTTTTTATTGATTTCCCCCGCAAACTCAGGGGGTCAGTTTAATTATATACGATATCACTTCACGTCATGCCGAACTGACCGGCTCATCACCATCCCGTCCGGCTCATCACCATCCCGTCCGGTTTATCACCATCCCGCCCGGTTTATCGCCATCCCGTCCGGTTTATCGCCATCCCGCCCGGCTCACCGCCGCACCGTCATCTCCGCACCCGGTTATCTGCCGTTCAGGCTCATTGCCTTGGTGTACATTGCCTGTACAGCCCGGATGGCGGAAACGTTAGCCTCGTAGGAACGCTGGGCAGCCATCAGGTCGATCTGCTCCTTGGCGTTGTTGACGTTGCTCTTGTAGATGTAGCCCTCGTCGTCGGCAAGGGGGTTGTCGGGGTCATAGACCGGAACAAAGGGAGCATCGTCCTCTATTACCTCCACTGCCATTACGCCTGCGCTCTTGTACTTGTTGGGGTGGCTGAGATAATACACGCCCCGTCTGTACTTCTGAGCAGGCTCCATATTGGACATCTCAACATATTTATCCAGCACGCTGTGGAAGGTCTTCTTCTCGGAGAAGACTGTCAGCTGCCGGCAGTAGGGGTCTCCGCCCCGTTCGGTGTTGTATGTTTCCTGATTGGCAATATTCTGCTGTATGATATCCGCTCTCAGTCTTTGTGCGGAAAGCGCCGAAGCGCCTATATCAAGCGAAGTCAAGAAAGCCATAGCGACCGTCCTTTCATTGATTTATCGGTTTATCCGGTCATCAGTTCTTGTTGATGGCCTTTCTTATCATGGAGTAGTTGTGATTCAGATAGTCGATGAGAGCGTCATACTGATACTGTGCATCTGCAAGAGCCATCTGCTCCTTTTCCATATCCACGTTGTTGCCGTCAAGGATCTGGTTGGTATTGGTCTCATATGTAGTGATGACCGACAGCTTCAGAGGCTCCTCGTCGCTTTTGCCGTAGTAGCCATGGCAATCGTCATGGTCGATGCCGCCGTGGTACTTGCACCTGCACTTTGCCTCCCTGAGGATAAAGTCGAAATTGACCGTCTTTGCCTTGAAGTCGGGAGTATCCACATTTGCGATATTATGATTGATGACACGCTGCTTGTACCAGGTAGCGTCCAGCGCTTGTTCTGCAAGAGAATGAGCTCCGGTCTCAAAAAGTCCCATAAAGCACCGATCCTTTCTTAATAAATTTTTAATATTTATCAAAAGACGCAATTAGCCCGTTATTTAATATAAGTATATTACATTTCCGAAAAAAAAGCAAGTGCAAGCGCAAAATTTATACTAAAATGTTTGTAAAAATTTTAACGGTAAATCTATTAATTTTTCCTAAAGCTCACAAAAAAGTACACGCTGTTACAAAATTTCGTTGTAAACAACGTGTATCTTTTGGCGGTTTTGCACAAATTCTGCAATATAACATCAAAATTTCATATAATATACAGTCGGAACACCGCCCGAATTTTTATACAAACTGTTAAAATTATGTACGAATGGGAGCCGTGACAGCAATATACTGTTTGTATATTTTAATAATTATTATTCTCTGTGTATGAGAATCCGCCGCTGATCTCATCAAGGGAAATGGCTCCCCTTGCGGCTGCGTCCGCCTTGATCTCCTCATAGGCAAAGGCGAGGGCTGCATAAAAATACGGAAAAACATAGACTATGCCAAGGATATTGTATGTAATGGATGAAAGCAGCGCCCATCCGAAAAAGCTGCAGTGGAGGATGAACAGATCCCACTTATGTCCCTCCATCATTATCTTGCTCAGCTCTATTGCTCTTGAAGCAGGGATATTCGGATTCTCCGCCTTTATGAACATTGCCTGAGAGTAGCTGTATACTTTTATTAAACCGGGGATAACAAACAGCAGGCTCCACAGATAGGTATAGAGCGAGATCAGAAGCGTAGTGCCCACAGCTCCCAGGAAATGCCCGTCCCTGTAAAGGCAGAACATTTCCGACAGGGGGGTCTTTTCGTAAATGGACAGTCTGTACCAGTTCAGAAGTCCCATGGCAAGGGGCATAATAGCTATGCCCACCGCAAATGAAAAGATATATGTGCCCGCCATGAACGCTGCAGACGGGTCTTCACCTCTGCCCCCTGCACCTGCGGCAAAACCGGTTATAAAACCGATCAGAGCAAAAGCTATAGTGGCTCCCATTGTAATGCCCAGATAAATAAGCAGCGAGCATATTGATGTTCCTGTATTGTTTTTGTAGAACAGTCTGGCGTTGCTCTTTATGCGTATACGATCGAATCCCATATTATAATCCTCCATATTTTGCTTTTTTACCCGCCCCCTTGATAGGGGGGCTAGACAAACAAAACCATTAAGCATTTATTAACCCTTGGGGGTAGAAAAAGCCCGCGGGGGCTCCCCGTCCTCCTTTGGAAACCCATTATCCATTATTTACTGCGCCATTAATTTTACCATTACTGCTTTCTGTGCGTGGAGGCGATTCTCTGCTTCCTCGAAAATTTCGTTTGCATGAGCCTCGAACACCTTCTCTGTGATCTCCTCCTCACGGTGGGCAGGCAGACAGTGCTGTACCATAGCGTCCGACTTTGCCACAGCAAGGATATCGTCATTTACCTGGTACCCCTTGAAGGCGATGCGGCGCTTCTCCGCTTCCTCCTCCTGACCCATGGACGCCCACACGTCGGTGATGATGATATCTGCATTCTCCGCTGCCTTTGCGGGAGAGTCGGTCAGCTCGAAGCAGTCGTACTGCTTTGCAAAATCAAGCACCTGCTTGTCGGGATGGTACCCCTCGGGACAAGCCACGGAAACGGACATCCCCACCTTAAGACCGCCTACGATAAGGGAGTTAGCCATATTATTGCCGTCTCCGATAAAGCACATCTTAAGACCGTCAAACTGTCCCTTGAATTCGCGGATAGTCATGAGGTCCGCAAGCACCTGACAGGGGTGACAGAAATCCGTCAGTCCGTTTATTACGGGAATACCGCCGAACTCTGCAAGATCCTCCACTTCCTTCTGCTCAAAGGTACGGATCATGATGCCGTCCAGATACCTGCCAAGAACACGGGCGGTGTCCTGAACAGGCTCGCCACGTCCTATCTGCAGATCGTTTGCGGACAGGAACAGAGGGTACCCTCCAAGCTGATACATGCCCGTCTCAAAGGAGACCCTTGTACGTGTTGATGCCTTCTGGAAGATCATTCCCAGAGTCTTTCCCTTTAAATGGGGGTGGGGTATGTTGTGCTTGAGCTCGTATTTGAGCTGGTCGGCAAGGTTCAGTATGTCGATGATCTCCTCCTTGGAAAGATCAAGCATTTTTAAAAGATGTTTCATTTGTATCATTTCCTTTCTTATAATTGTAACTGCAAAATAAAGTCTTCAATGGTCTTATTGAGTCTGGACGCAAATTTATACGGTATATTATGCACTGCGCCGTCCCACATATCATATGTGCAGCCCTGATTCAGGCGTGCAAGCTCTCTTGTGCTCTTTCTTACGCTCAGGCTTTCCTTTAAGCCGCATATTGCCATCATAGGTTTGGTGACTTCCGAAAATTCGGGGTAGTCCGCTATCTGGAGCCCGTTGTCGATGGATGCAAGGATGGACTTCATGGTCACGTTCTTACAGAACTCCTTATGCTCCTGCTTCTCCATTTTGCTCAGTCCCACAGAGCCGCCAAGGTCGCCCTTGCGCATGGACTTTTCATTATCCGCCTGCTGCTTCATGACCGCTTCTATCTCGTCCATTTCCTTGATAAGCCAGGGACTTATCATAATGACACCGTTAAAAAGGTCCCCGTGCTTACAGATAAGCGGTATGCAAAGCTCTGCTCCCAGCGAAAATCCGATGAGGGTTATTGGCTTTTTAAGGCTTCTTGCCAGCTCGGATATCTGCTCTACTGCAAGATCCACCGAAAAGGTCACCTCGCAGTTTCTGCCGAAGCCCGGGATATGGGGTACGATGACCTCACACTTGCGGGCAAAATATGCGCACTGCTTTGTAAAACAATGGACAAAATTCATATCGTGGAGAAACATTATAACTCCCGGGGAATCCTCGCCGTATTTCTCATAATAGATCATTCCATCACTCTCCTTAAAATTTCCAGTCCCCTGTCAATTTCATCATATGTGATATTAAGCGGCGGAAGAAGTCTCAGCTTGTTCTTTGCTGTCAGCACAAGCAGACCGTTCTCGAAGCACTTTCCGCACACCTCCGAGGCGTCCTTTGTTTTCAGTCTTATTCCCAGCATCAGACCAAGACCGTCAACGCCCTCTACCTCGGACATCTCCCCAAGCTTCTTTCTGAAATACTCTCCCTTTTCCTTTATCTCCCCAAGAAAATCCTTGCCTGACACTTTATTCACCACTGCCAGACCTCCTGCACAGGCGAGAGGATTTCCTCCGAAGGTGGAGCCGTGGGTACCCTTTGTAAGCACTCCGCTGCATTTTTCGTCCGCGAGACATATGCCCACCGGGACGCCTCCTGCCACTCCCTTTGCAAGAGTAGTGATATTCGGCTTCACGCCGTACTGCTCGGAGGTCAGGAAGGTACCCGTCCGACCTGCTCCCGTCTGCACCTCGTCTGCAATGACAAGGATGTCCTTTTCTGCGCAGATCTCAAAGACCCCGTCCACGAAAGACTTGTCAAGAGGATTTACTCCTCCCTCTCCCTGAACAAATTCTATCATAACTGCACAGACGGTATTGTCGATTTTTGACCGGAGGTCATCAATATTATTGGCTTCCGCATAGATAAATCCTTCAAGAAACGGGAAGAAATAATTGTGGAAGGTATCCTGTCCCGTAGCGGAAAGAGTCGCGAGGGTACGTCCGTGGAAGCTGTTTACCAGAGTGATGATATTGTACCGCTTTGCGTCTCTGCCGTACTTGTCGAAGGAATATTTGCGGGCGATCTTTATTGCGCACTCGTTAGCCTCTGCGCCGCTGTTGCCGAAGAACATCTTGTCATAGCCTGTGACCTCGGACAGCTTTGCGGCGAAGTCCGCCTGCACCTTTGTATAGTAGTAGTTGGACGTATGCTGTACCGCTCTTGCCTGTTTGCAGACTGCGTCCGCCCAGTCCTCGTCGCAGTAGCCGAGAGAGTTTGTGCCGATGCCGCTGCCGAAGTCTATATATTCCCTGCCGTCCTCGGACACTGCGCTCCTGCCCTGTCCTTTTTCAAGTACAAGGGGGTAGCGTCCGTAGGTGGACATAACGTGTTCGTTGAACCTTTCTATTGTTGACATAATATGCCTCCTATCATGTTAATAACCTTTCTAAAGTTACCGAGCCACAAATTTACAAGTCAACTCAAAACTGTGTAACGGAAAGGGTAAAGGCTCAGCCTTTCAATAACCCATTTCTTTAAGCTCGGACACCATTTTTATGTATTCCTCTCTGGGGTCGAAGCCGCTGTAGTCCTCACGCTTCAGGTCGATAGTGTCGCCATGGGATATCCCTCTGACGTGCTTCGTTTCATACACCCCTCGGAAATTTCCCCATTTTGCGGACTCCACTGTTACAAGTCCGTCGTTCTTTCCATAGGGTCTGAGCAGCAGATGTGAAAATCCCAGAAAGTTAAAGCTGAAAGGATATTTCATCACCGATGCATAGCTCTGATAGTACACCTTTTCCGAATCGGGGACGTCCTTATTGAACTGCTCCGCATAGCTGCTGTTGAACTGGTGGCAGAGGGTGTAAAAGTCCGGATCGTTGTCCCCGAAGCTTCTGAACCGTCTGTCCATGAAATCGGCGACCTTTCTATAGAAGCTGTCCGGGAGCTTGTTTGCAAGATCGGTGACCTGTGACCCTCTGTGGGGAGTTCCCACTGTTGTAAGGGACGCCACATAGTCCTCCATGCCAAGCTTTGATATTGCGTATCTTGAGTCCAGACCGCCCTTTGAGTGGGCGATGATATTGACCCTGCTGCAGCCTGTCTCCTCTACTATCTCCAGAATTTTCTGCTTTATAAGCTCCGAGTTTGTAGCCACTGTTGCACAGGCTTCCTGATGTCCGTAATAAATTTTCGCGCCGTTTTTGATAAGCTCTCTGGGTATTCTTCCCCAGTAATTAAAATATTTCCAGTCCCGGAAGCCCATTCCATGGACAAGCAGTATGGGATACTTTGTTGCGCATATCTGGGACTCCACTCTCTGGCTGTCGCAGGCGGCACGGGTGGTCTCGTAGTCGTACTCTGCCTTTGCGGAATTATACAGTCCCACAAGAGCGAAGAAACCCACAACAGGGACGGGCAGCAGAAAGAACGCCGCTGCTCTTTTTATCACTCCCAGACGTCTGCACAGCACCATTATTCTGAGGATGCCGTTCCAGCCGTAGCCGAAAACTATAAGACCGGTCACAACAGCGTCCGCTATCCAGATGCCCTTGGGGATGTCCCAGAAGCCGTTCCCGATGGCGATGATATAATACACCGTCTGAAAAACAAGGGATACGGCAGTATATTTAAGCAGGTGCTTTCCGCCGTACATTGCTCTTATTCTGACATTCACTGTCGACTTGTCAAATTTTGTTTTATAGGGCTTGACGGCTATTCTCAAAAGCCAGTAGAGAGTCAGTATGCAGAAGGGAGCGGCAAGAATGATAATGCTTACTGTACTCGCACTTTCAAAGAATTTGCTTGCAGATACAAGCCACACAATAAGCACAGTGTGGGGCAGAACTATCATACCGATAAGCTTTCCCGCAACTCCCGAAAGCGAAAGCTTATCCATAGCATCAAGCACCATTAATGTTACTATGGTCAATATATACAATGGAAACATTAAAAGAAACATAACTGACCCCCTCCCCTTATTTTTATTTTAACTTAAACAAATTGTGTCCCTATACCCTCATTTGAAAGCAGCTCTATAAGAATAGAGTGGGGCACTCTGCCGTCGATGATGCAGGTTTTTTTTACGCCCCGTCTGACAGCCTCCACACAGCAGTCTATCTTGGGTATCATGCCGCCGGAAATAATACCCTGTCTTTTCATAAAGGGCACCTCGCTTACCTGAACCGATGGAATGAGAGTTCCTGCATCGTCCTTGTCCCGCAGCAAACCGGAGATATCCGTCATAAGGATGAGATTTTCTGCGCCAAGCTCTGCAGCAATTCTCGCTGCCGCCGTATCCGCATTTATATTGTAGGTCTGACCCTGTTCGTCGCAGGCGACTGTGGCAATGACAGGTACATATCCATGCTCCAGAGCGTCCAGAATGGGAGTGGTGTTGATCTCCACTATCTCTCCCACGAAGCCAAGGTCTACCTCGCTCTCCATTTTGTGGGCGATTATCATCTGACCGTCGATGCCGCACATTCCCAGAGCTTTTCCTTTATGCTGCGTAAGGTGAGAGACAAGCTCCTTGTTTACCTTTCCTGCCAGAACCATCTTTACAATGTCCACGGTAGCCTCGTCTGTATATCTGAGACCGTTTATGAACTTGCTTTCAATGCCCACCTTAGCCAGCATTTCGTTGATCTCGGGGCCTCCCCCGTGTACAAGCACTACCTTTACACCTACCAGCGAAAGCAGGACGATATCGCTCATTACGGCATTTTTAAGCTCCTCATTCGTCATGGCGTTGCCGCCGTATTTTACCACTACTATCTTGCCGTTATAACGCTGTATGTAGGGCAGAGCGTCTATAAGAATTTTCGAGCGTATCTCATTGGAGATCTTAAGCTCTCCTGAAATATTATTCTGATTATCCATATCCATTTGACATTTTACCTTTCTTATAATTTATCTACAACATTTTTAACCCGCCCCCTTGATATGGGGGCATGGCAAACGCTAATGCGTTTGCCTCCGAGTTTTCGCTGAGCGAAAACATCGGCAAGCTTGTGGGGTAATAATGTCGGGGCTTCCCCGCCTTTCTTTAGAAGTTTATTCCATCAATACATTCATCGTATACGAACTGCGCCAGCTCTGTCTGATCCCCCGACTCGTAAAACTCAACAAGGAGCTTTGTAAATTCGGGCTGTTTTTCTATGGGTACGGAAATTATCCCGCAGCCGTTCATTATCATCTCGTGGTTTGCCGCAAGCATAGCCGTCCTCTTGTTGCCGTCAAAGAACATCTGGGCTCTCATGCAGTAAAGCATAAGGGTAATGGCTCTTTCGGTGGCGTTCTCTATCTGTGATATCCTTTCAAGCTCCCTGCAGATATTTTCTTCCTCGGGCATTTCCGGCTTCCATGTGGTGCCGCCCATTGAAACAGGGGCCGTCCGCAGAAAGCCCGCACGGATAACAAGGTTATCCCCGCCTACAATGCGGTTGAGTTGACAGATATATCTGAAGTCCGTGGGACTGTCCAGTGTGTCAAACAAAAACTGCCATGAGTGCTTTAAATTATTTACCGCAACGATGTCCGAGACCTTCACATCAGGAGCGCGCATACCATTATATATTGCTTCCGTGTCCGGATAGGTAACGCCCAGACCCTCAAGCTTAGCACTTTTCCAGATATAGTCGATAATATTCCGCTTGGCGGCAAAGACGTTTTCCTCCACGGTCATATTGAATTTATTTTCCATAAAACACCCGCCTGTATTCCCGCGGGGCTTCCCCGCCTAACTTCTGTAGTCCCCGTTTATTTTTACATAGTCGTATGTAAGATCGCAGCCCCATGCTGTTACGGAAGCATCTCCCGAGTTAAGCTCGATAAGTATCTCTATCTCGTCCTCTAAGAGGATTTTTTTAGCCGTATCCTCAGAAAATTCAATGCTCATTCCCTTTTCATAGGTCTGTATCTTCCCCGCTGCGGAGCTGAGAAAAATATCGAACTTGTTTACATCAATATCCGTTTCCGCATAGCCCAGAGCGCAGGCAATACGTCCGCAGTTTGCATCCGCACCGAAAATCGCGGTCTTTACCAGAGGGGAGCGTATAACGCTTTTTGCCGCGATAATTGCCGTATCAAGATCGGGGGCGGAGCTGCATACACAGGTGATGAGTCTGGACGCTCCCTCCCCGTCCTTTGCAAGCATTCTTGTAAGGTTCGCCATGACCTGATACAAAGCGTCCCTGAAGGTCTCAAAATCGCCGTCAACAGAGGAAATTTCCTTATTCCCTGCCAGTCCGCTTGACATCAGCATACAGGTATCGTTTGTGGACTGATCCCCATCAACGCTGAGACAGTTATATGTAATTCTCACTGTCTCCGACAGAACCTTCTGCAGCATTTCTGCAGACACTGCACAGTCGGTGGTGATAAAATTCAGAGTGGTCGCCATGTTGGGATGTATCATTCCGCTTCCCTTTGCCATGCCGCCCATATGACACTCTTTGCCGTCTATGGTGAACTTCACGGCGTACTCTTTTTTAACGGTGTCGGTGGTCATGATAGCTGTTGCTGCTTCGATGTTCCCGTCATAGGACAGCTTTTTAACAAGCTCCGGGACTGCATTTCTGATCGGCTCTATAGGAAGCACCTGTCCGATAACTCCGGTAGAAGCCACGATGACCTGCTCCGACGGGATACCCAGCGCCTCTCCGGTAAGCCTGCACATTTCCAGAGCCTTTTCCTCGCCGTCTGCATTGCAGGTATTGGCGTTTCCCGAATTGACGATCACCGCCTGAGCCTTTCCTCCCGACTTCACAAGATTATTTTTCGTCACGATGACGGGGGCACCCTTTACCTTATTGCTGGTGTAGACTCCCGCTGTATTGCAGGGGACGTCCGCAAAAAGCATTGCGATGTCGTTTTTTGTACTGCTTACGGGGGACTCGTTGCCGTCCGGGACTTCCCCTCCGGCTCCCCATTTTTTTATCCCGCAGTATGTGCCGCTTGCTTTGAAGCCCTTTGCGGCACAGACTCCGCCTTCTATAGTTTCAAAAGTTTTCATGATCTTACCTCTCTTTTATGCAAATGCAAGCTTGCCTCACACCAGCCCCGTCGTCTCATCAATACCCATCATGATATTCATGCACTGGATCGCCGCTCCCGATGCTCCCTTGCCAAGATTGTCAAGCCTTGCGCAGAGCAGTATGTGATCGTCGTTTCCGAACACGAAAAGCTGCATGAGATTTGTGTCCTTTAATGTATTGGCTGCAAGAAAACCGTCCTGCAGAACTCCCTCTCCCTGAAAGGGCATGACCTTTACAAAGTTCTGTCCCTCGTAGTGTTCGGTCAGCACCTCCCACACATGGCTTGCAGATGTCCTTTTCGCCATTACTCTCAGATGGAGGGGTATTGTCACCACCATACCATTATAATAGTTATCCACAATAGGATTGAAAATGGGTGGATAGGAAAGCCCGGACACCGCCATCATTTCCTTTATATGCTTATGATGCTTTCCCATGGAATATTGACGGGGGGAGTTGTATTCGTCAGGCTTGTCGGGTCCTTCATAGACGGCAATGGTCTTTCTGCCTGCTCCGCTGTAACCGGAAACAGCATGACAGATTATAGGATGATACGGCGCAATGAGTCCCTCTTTTACAATAGGGTAAAGCAGGGCGTTGAATCCGCTTGCATAACAGCCCGGAACAGCAACTCTCTTGGATGTTGCTATCTTCTCCCTGTGAGCGGCGGAAAGCTCGGGCAGTCCGTATGCCCACGCAGGATTTGTTCTGTGGGCTGTAGATGCGTCGATTATCCGTGTCTCCTTGTTCTCCACCAGAGAAACAGACTCCTCCGCTGCGCTGTCAGGCAGGCAAAGGAAGGTGAAGTCCGACTCATTTATCAGACGCTTCCTTTCTGCCGTATCCTTTCTTAACTCCTCGCTTATTTTAAGCAGCTCCACATCGTTTCTGCCTTTGAATCTCTCAATTATTCTAAGCCCCGTTGTGCCTTCCTGACCGTCTATAAATACCTTGTATGCCATACTCCTCAAATCCTTCCTTATGTATAGATTACTGACGTATATTGATCTCCATAGCCTCTCTGATATATGCTATCTGAGCCTTTACAGACCCGGGTGCGGGACCCCCGTCCGCCTTTCGCATATTCACACAGGTCTCTAAGTTTATTGCCTCATAGACGTCCTTTTCAAATGCTTCGCACAGGGACTTGTACTCCTCTATGGGAAGCTCCTCCAATGTAGTGCCCTTTTCGATACACCTTGCAACAAGGGTGCCCGTGATCTTATAAGCGTCACGGAAGGGCAGTCCCCTTTTTACAAGATAGTCCGCGCAGTCGGTGGCGTTGATGAACCCCTTTGCCGCCGCTGCTCTCATGTTCTCACGGTTTATCTTCATGGTATCCAGCATGGGGATAAATGTTGTTATGCACAGCTTCACTGTGTCGATGGCGTCAAAGATAGCTTCCTTGTCCTCCTGCATATCCTTGTTGTAGGCAAGAGGGATGCCCTTCATCATTACAAGGAGAGTGTTAAGGTCACCATAGACACGTCCTGTCTTGCCTCTTATAAGTTCGGTGATGTCGGGATTCTTCTTCTGGGGCATTATGGACGACCCTGTCGAATATGCATCATCAAGCTCGATGAACTTGAACTCCCACGAGCACCACATAACTATTTCCTCGGAAAACCTTGAAAGGTGCATCATCAAAATAGACAGCGCAGAGCAGAGCTCTATGCAGAAATCCCTGTCGGAAACTCCGTCCAGACTGTTCTGGGTGATGTCCTGAAAGCCCAGCATTGCAGATACCTGCCGTCTGTCTATTGGATAGGTAGTCGCCGCCAGCGCTCCGCTGCCAAGAGGCATATAATTCATCCGTTCATAGGTATCGCAGAGTCTGCCAAGGTCTCTCACAAGCATATTTGCATACGCCATAAGATGATGCGCAAAGGTGATGGGCTGAGCCCTCTGCAGATGAGTGTACCCCGGCATGACAGTGTCAAGATTGTCCTCTGCTATCCTGCAGAGCGTTTCGGTCAGCTCCTTCAGCATGGGAATGATATTCATTATCTCGTCCTTGAGGTACATCCTTATATCAAGAGCAACCTGATCGTTTCTGCTCCTTGCAGTGTGGAGACGCTTTCCCGTGTCTCCAAGTCTTTCGGTAAGGACCTGCTCAACAAACATATGGATGTCCTCTGCGTTCGGGTCTATCTCCAGCTTGCCGCTGTCGATATCGCAGAGTATGCCGTTAAGACCATCTATGATTTTACGGCTTTCCTCCCTGTCGATGATACCGGTGTCCCCCAGCATCGCTGCGTGCGCAATTGAGCCTCTTATATCCTGAGCGTACATTCTTGCATCAAAGGACACTGAGGAATTAAAGTCGTTGACCCTTTTGTCCAGCTCCTTGCTGAACCGTCCTGCCCACATTTTATCAGCCATCGTTTTTTCCTCCAAAATTATTCATCGCTGCTGCTTTCCTCTGCTGATGTCTCCTCTGCGCCTGTATCCTCCGAAACAGCGGGGTCCTCTGCGCTGTCACTGCCGTCACCGCTGCCATCGCTTTCGGTCTCTTTCCATGTTTCCGGATCATATTCAGGTATGCCAAGCTCTGCTGCTTTTTCTGCGGAAAATTTTATATACGGGTCTGTACTTTCGTTAGTGATCCAGCTCATGTTTTTTCCGTCCCCGCTTATGCTTACTCCTGCATAGGACGCCTTTCCGTTTTCTTCTACACGGAATTTTCCGTCCTCAATAGTGTAACTTACCGGCTCAAATGTCATGACATAATTATCCTGCAGATAGCACTGATATAAAAGATATTTGAAATCATCCGTAAACTGGATAGCTGTCATCATTGTCAGAATGCCGTTTTCATCGTACTCATTGTACTCGCTCTGCCCTTTGGTGTCGTCTACAGCCCAGAATCCGACAAGTGACTTCTGAAGCTCCAGATCCTCTTCTGTCATGGTATATTCCGAACAGCCTGACATTGATACTGCAGCGGCAGCGGCTGTCACTGCCGCTAAAGCAGCGGCTAAAATTCTTTTAGCTGATAAGATCCTTTTAAACATTTTTTATTCCTCCATGATCTGATGATTTTAGTATTGCCGGAATATTCATTTAATTTCATTCATCACCGTATAATTTGTGATAATATTTCCATGCGTTTTCAAAAAGGGAGACAAATTCCACATCACCATCGGTGGGAGCATTTTCGTCCACGATATTCGGCACCCACATGGTGGTGTCGAAATACCTGCCGCCCTTATATTCAATGACGTTTGCCGGGACGCTTCCCGCAGACACATACCCTTCAAAAAGGGACCGTCCCTTTTCATTCAGACAGGGGAAAATTTCATTCACCGGGATATCCACCCGTCTTATGCCGTCTGCGAAGCTTCCGTACTCATAAGCCGCAAGATAGAATCCCACGCATCCGTCATGCACTGTCATTCTCTCGTCTGCATCGTTTCCCGCCACTCGGAAAACTCCGCTGTCATCCATGCCGAATTTTTCTCCGCCGCTGCCCTCATTTTCCTGTCTCAGGATATCCGCATATGCATCGGCGTCAAGCATACCGTAGGGGACTCCCCCGTATGCAAACTGATAATAACCGAACCAGGATTCCAGAACATCTGCAAAACTGCCGCTGTCCCCTATCAGTTCGGAGAATTTTATCCTGTCCCCCGTCCTAAGGTCGAATATCATGGGAGTGGGGGTCTCCGAGCCGTGAGCAGCAGGAGCTCCGTATCCATAGTCCGCAAAGTAGACCGTAAATATATTTCCGTTTATGTCGTATCCGTCCCCTGCGAAATCCACACCGTCCATATTGATTTTCCATGTGTGGGCAGGCTCGAAAAGTATTTCCTCTGTGACCTTTGCATATTCCCTGAGCTCGTCAAAAGTACCGTCCACAAAAAGCTTTATCTCGTTATTTATTCTCTGGCAGACGTTTTCATCTATCCCCGATATAACGGGGTACTCCGCGGAAAACTCCGCCGCAAGCCTGCCGTCGGGAGTGTAAATATTCTCCTGCACCGACTCTGTTGTCACTGTCACCGCAGTGGGACGCTTCTCCTGATAGATTATCTTCATGGGATACATTTTATAGATCTGATCTGCAGGAGTCACGATCGGAACGGACTGTCCGTCCGCTGACGTGACTGTCTCCGGCTCTGTTTCCTCAGGAGGGTCTGTTTCAAATGTCCCCTCCACCCACAGAGATGTTGTCATTCTTGTAGTCGCCACAGCGGGGAGGTCGGGATTTTCGATGGGCTTCGCCTGACAAGCGGACAAGGTTCCCGTCAAAACAGCCAAAACAGACGTACATAATGCGATTTTTTTTGACATGATCCCCCTCCTTTAAAAAGCGACAAAGGGGCGGAGAACAGCCGCATTCAAAAACACAGCCATCCCTGTCGCCCCGGATATTATCAGTGAGCCTTACTTGTTATCTCTCTTAGCGTCCAGCATTGCCTTTACCTTGATGGGAAGTCCGAACAGATTGATAAAGCCTGCGGAATCCTTCTGATCGTAAACGTGATCCTCGTCAAAGGTAGCAACCTCTTCATCATAGAGCGTGTACGGAGAGGTAACGCCTGCATTGATGATGTTGCCCTTGTAGAGCTTCAGCTTAACGTCGCCTGTAACGGTCTCCTGAGTCTTGTCCACGAAAGCGGAGAGAGCCTCACGGAGAGGTGTGTACCACTGACCGTTGTAAACGATGTCTGCGAAATCTATAGCAAGCTTCTGCTTCATGCGCTGTGTAGCCTTGTCAAGAGTGATGGTCTCCAGAACTTCATGTGCGTGGTACAGGATGGTACCGCCGGGAGTCTCGTAAACGCCTCTGGACTTCATGCCCACAAGACGGTTCTCAACGATGTCGGCAAGACCGATACCGTTTGCTCCGCCCAGCTCATTGAGCTTTTTGATAAGGGAAACGCTGTCCATTTTATTGCCGTCGATAGCGGTGGGGATACCCTTTTCAAAATGGATAGTAACATAAGTAGGCTTGTCGGGAGCCTG
>JAFLUI010000025.1 GCA_022508825.1 Oscillospiraceae bacterium | reverse complement strand
CCGATGCGGTATCAAACGCACTGAATTTCGGAGACAAAAAAACACCGAAAGTATCGTAACTTTCGGCTCAAAAAACAATTTTTCAGAAATAAAGAACAAACAAAGAACAATCGCCATTTTAAAAGAATAAAGAAACCTCGCAAATGGCTTGCCTGCGTCATTTGCGAGATTCTAAAATGGTGACCCGTACGGGAATCGAACCCATGATTCCACCGTGAAAGGGTGGCGTCTTAGCCGCTTGACCAACGGGCCATAACAGGCTGCCGATATTTCAGCAGCCCGTGGTAGCGGTAACTGGATTTGAACCAGTGACACCCTGGGTATGAACCAAGTGCTCTAGCCAACTGAGCTATACCGCCATATGCGAAATAATCATTGCGTCCCTGCACGCTTGACGCCTTTGCACGCTTGCGCAACAACATATATTATACAGCAAAATAAAAAATGTGTCAATAGCAAGAGATAATTGTTAATTAATTATTTACATTTAATTGGCGCTGTATATGTTATAATTAAATTATCATATAAAATCGGAGGTATCGATATGCCCAAAAATATTACTGTAAACGCTCAGAGCAGTATCCGCATTGCTGCTGAAAAGGTCGTGTATTTCGACCCATTCAAAATCACGGACAGTCTGAACGACGCTGACATCATTTTTATTACCCATGAACATTTCGACCACTTCTCTCCCGATGATATTGCAAAGGTGGTTTCGCCGGACACCGTTTTCGCGGCGCCTGCAAGCATGGAAAAAACCGTCCTTGACTCGGGCGTCTCAAAGGACAGGCTTGTGACGCTGTCCCCCGGGGATAAGACAGATGTCCTGGGCATACCCGTGGAGACCGTTCCTGCATACAATCCCGGCAAAAAATTTCATCCCCGTGACAACGGCTGGCTTGGCTATATCGTTACTCTGGACGGAAAGCGCATCTACGTCGCAGGGGACACCGACGCCACTCCCGAAGCAAAAGCCGTCTCCTGCGATATCGCAATGATCCCCATCGGCGGTACCTTTACCATGGACTTCCGTGAGGCTGCCGAGTTTATCAGCGAGCTCAGACCTCCTGTCGTGATCCCCACTCACTACGGCTCGGTGGTTGGCAGTCCCGAGGACGGGGAGTCCTTTAAAAAGCTTGTGGACAGCTCGATTCAGGTCGTACTAAAACTCTGAGAAATGATGCGGAGGACATATGACTGATAATACAATTAGTAATAATCCAGAAAATAATACAATTGATAATATTGATTTTGCCAAAATAAGTCTGAGTAAGCAGATAAAAAATCTGACCACAATAAAAGATAATTGTCCGGACTATATTTCAACAGGATTTACGGCTCTGGATAGAAGTCTGGGCGGCGGTCTTGTCCCCGGACTGTATGTTCTGGGGGCAGTATCCAGTATGGGAAAGTCCACGTTTCTGCTCCAGACCGCAGAAAACATTTCGGAAAAAGGTATCCCAGTCCTGTATTTTTCTATGGAAATGGCTGCGTATAATATCGCCTGCCTTTCTGTCAGCAGATCAGCTTATCTGTTAGCCGGAAAGTCCGCTCCCCGTGCCGGCGTCCTGATGAACAGAAGTCTCCTTGAAAAATATACAAAGCAGGACAGCAGCGGTGTGCTCGGTACGGCAATAAAAGAATTCCGGAGACGTACAAAAAATCTCCATGTTATCGACCGTATTGCTGTAATGAGCTCAGACAATACAGAAGACAGTATATTTTTCAGTGCGGAAATGATCCATGATTATGTATCCGGATTCAAAGAAAAATATAAGAGATCTCCTGTTGTCATTGTGGACTATCTCCAGCTTCTCCAGACCAGAGACAAATCACTTATGACCTCGGACAAGCGGATGGTAGACTACAATGTTGCACAGCTGTGGAAGATGGCTTACCGCTTTGAGACCCCGATCATTGCAATAAGCTCCACCAATCGGGAAAGCTACAAGCAGCCGTCCATAAGCTTTTCCTCATTCAAGGAGTCCGGCGGCATAGAATTTTCTGCAGATATCCTGCTTGGACTGCAGGGACGCAGCGGCGGTGACAAGGAAAATGAGATCACAATAGAAGAGATCAAAAAACAGCCTGTGCGGGAGCTGGAGCTCGTCATCCTGAAAAACCGCTACGGAGCGGTCGGCGGGACTGTAAACTTCGATTATATCCCGTCTTACGGCTGCTTCAGATGTGCCGATGACTCCCAGCCTGAGTCTGAGGACGAAGCGGCAGAGCTGCTCCGTGAATTTGCTTCTGCGGAAGCAGTTTCTGCGGAAGATGCCAATGAATCCGATGACTACGATGATTTTTCGGACGCTCCCGATACCTGAGCTTCCGCCCGTTCCTATGGAGGATAAAATATCATGGCAGAAAACAGCCGTATACATATAAACGGATACTACAACAACACAAGGATCATGAATTATATCCGTGACACTGCAAACGATCCGGACAGGGTAAAGGAATACACCGCTGACGGAGAAAAATGCCGTCTGAAAATAAGCCGCCGGGGATCATCCGAGGTCTATGTTTCATTCCGTCTTTCAGAGACTCTCTCCCTTATGGACTGTGTTATACTTGACGCGGCTGCGGCGTTCTTCATGGCGGGCTCCACAGACGCAGGAGCATGGTATAAAGAATTTTCCGCCGCCGACATGGCTGAATTTATTTACGGCAGCAAAAAGGCAAGACGCAAGCACAAGGACATCGACATGATCCTTGAAAAATTATGCAGGACAAATATCACCATAGATATATCCAGTGAGCTGAAAATGCACATGGGGGCAATGAAAAATGACAGCGACAAAAGAAATTACGCCCGCAATGTGACCAGCATGAAAAATTACCGTGAGGCAAAGGACGGCAGAAGACTTATTGAAGGTCCTCTGCTGTCTCTTGAAAAAACGGACCGTCACAAATACCGCATCGCAGCGCCTCCCCCGCTTTATGAATATGCCTCTGCGGTGAACCAGCAGTTTGTCCTGTATTCCTGTAAGCTGCTTGACGAGGTCGTCGGCAGCAGCTCCGAGGACAGCCGCACATACCACCGCAAAGAGAACGGTGCTGCCGTCCGCAAAAAAAGCACATGGAACACTGCCCGTGTGCTGCTGATACGGTATTATCTCATCGGCAGGCTCATAGTTCTGAATAATTTTCTCCGGAACAGGAAAAGGGCAGAGTCGGACGGCAATGACAAGGAAGCTATGGAATATTCCGCCCGTTTCAAAAGCTACAATGAGATACGGTTCAGCATCATCGGCAGATCGGGAGAGATACTCCGCGGTCTTGAATGGGACAGCAAAACCATCGAAAGCTGGCGGAAGCCGAATAACAAGGGCCTTTCCGGTCACAGAGCGGAGGTCTTTGAGGAAGCTGTGAGGGTACTGGAGCATTTCAAAAGTATTGGCTGTCTTACCGGGGAGGGATATAAAACAGAGGGCTCAGGAAGTGAAACGGTCATTGAGATCACGGGGGGTATAAACAACCCTCTGAGCCCTGATATAGCTTTAAATGTCGATAATACAGGTATTGAAGAACAATAATACAGATATATTTTCGTAAAAATACAGGTATCATCCGTAAAAAATACACGTATATCATGATTTAAATGCAGCGCTTAAACGGCTTGTTTAAGCGCTTTTTTTATTTTTATCCGTTTTGCTATATGTCTGTCTATATCTGATATATTTCCTAAAGAAATATATCAGATATATTATATCATATCAGATCTCTGCGCATGGCGCACTGCGGACGGATAATAAACAGAGCCGCAGCTGCTCAGACCGTTAAGCAAAGAGATACTATCTTAAGCAATAAGAATATACAACGAACATCTAACGCGATATATAGTTTTTTGTTGTTATGCGCTATCACGCATAACAATTAAAATTATGAAGGTAATAAACTATATTTACATTACCATCGATTCAAGGGATAAGACAAGGAACAATTGCCTTATTCCTGTAAAAATCAACTAAGAAAGGAAATAAAAATTTATGACCACAGAAGAATTCTTTGACACACAAAGCAAAATGATCATCCGTGATGCTTCATCAATTGAGGCTATCATGAAGGCGATCCCCGATGCGGACATCCTGAAGGTGCTGCACGGCGCAGACGTCCACTACAAATTCGGACGGGGATGGGTGAGAGACACTCTCGCCTATCTGGAGCTGCCCGAGGATACCAAAAGCCTCACCATGAAAGAGGTGGTGGAAAACATCAAGGGCTGGTACCCCAACTATATGTTCCATATCAAAGGGAAATACCTTCCCAGATGCGCAGAATATTTTGAGTGCTTTGACGAGCTGTGCGACTGTCTTGCAACTATGGTGATGGACTACAAATCGTATCTTGTCAAAAACGGTATGGTAACAAAGAAAAAGGAGGATTGAATATGTCAGCGAAAAATAACGCTATGCCTATGACGGAAGCCTTAGCAGAAGCCGAAAGAAAAACTCTTACCGAGCAGGAAAAGGAACAGCTGTACGAAAAGCTGCTGTCTCCTGAGCTTGCAGAAACAGACCCCCAGATGCTGCTTAATATGTTCTTCAGGATACGGGTGGACGACTACATCGACTATCTGTACAGCACAGGCAGGATAGACAAGCGGTACAAATACAGCAGATATCTTGAGCTTATGAAGAAGCTGGCAAAGCAGGAAAAATGCTTCGATCCCGACAACCTGACCATAGGTATGCTGTTTTCCATGACGCGCTGTATGTTCACAAACTGCGTGGAATACAAAATGCCAATAGAAAACGGCAGACCCCTGAACATCATCTCGCTGCTCCTGCTGTACCCCATCGAAATATTATCGTCAGAAACAAGAAAGGATGAAAAATCATGTTAACAAACAATCTTTTAATGGAATCCGCTCACGGCTACAGCTCTATAGGTGTTGACGCCGCACTTCTTTCACAGAGAAAGATCTTTATGACAGAAAAAGTAGATGACGACAGCTGCAGGGCTCTCATCCAGCAGCTCATCTACTTCGACAGCCAGAATCAGGACGAGGAGATAGTCATGTACATAAACTCTCCCGGCGGATTTGTGTCCAGCGGTCTTGCGGTCTATGACACCATGCGGATGCTTAAGTCTCCCATCAGGACGGTCTGCATAGGCACAGCCGCAAGCATGGGCGCTATACTGTTCCTTGGCGCGGACAGGCGGGAGATGCTCCCTCACAGCCAGATCATGATACACGACCCGTCCTACGGGGGCGGAGGCTATGCAGGCAAAAAGCCTCACGAAATTCAGAAAGAAGTAGACGAGCTCAACAAGATACGTGAGCAGACCTGTAAAATAATCGCCGAGCGCACGGGGCATCCGATAAAAGAGATATACAAAAAGACTGCCGTAGACAGCTACTTCGGCGTACAGGAAGCCATCGACTTCGGACTTGCAACCGGAGCCGCAGAAAATCTTTAAAAATCAAGGAGGAAAACCACAATGAAAAATTCAGCCGTTAATTCACAGAAGATCACAAATCAGAAAGGAATGTCCGAAATGGAAAACAAGAACACTAAAGTAAACACAAACGCAAACAAGACCGAGATAGCAAAGAGAAAGGCAGCTCCGCTCAGAAATGAGCGGATACTCGCCGAAAACTTCACGGTAAGCAATGACACCAGAATATCGCAGCTCAACAATAACGACATGATAGTCGGTCCCTCGGGTGCAGGCAAGACCACAGGCTATGTTATTCCCAATATCCTGCAGTTCAATTCCAGCATGGTTGTTGCCGATACCAAGGGCAATCTGCACAGGACGCTGTCACCCGCTCTGAAAAGGAACGGGTACGCCATACGGGTCATCGACTTTGTACACCCCGAAAATTCATCGGCGTACAATCCGCTGGACTACATACACCGTGACCCAGAAACAGGCAGGTTCAGGGAGCAGGACATCATCACCGTCACAAACGCATTGGTGCAGGACAACTCCGTGGATGTATTCTGGAGCGACTCAGCCAAAAATGTGGTGTCCTGTCTCATAGGGTACGTTCTTGAAGCGTTCCCACGGGACAAGCAGAATCTGTACTCGGTGCTCAGACTCTACAACCTCATGGCAAATCAGATAAATATGCGTATCACTGGAGAGGCTCCCAATGTGCCGTTCCTGGAAGAATGGGCTTTGAAGTATCCCGACAGCTTTGCGGTGCAGAAATACAGGATGTTCAAGTACGTCTTCACCTCGGACAGGACATGGAGCAGCATCACCCAGTTCGTCACCAACGCCCTGTCCCCGTTCCAGTTCGAGGAAGCCAGGACGCTGTTTGCGGCGCCGCCGAATTTCCGATTTGAAGATCTGGGACGCCGCAGAACCATCGTATTCCTTAACGTCAGTGACTGCGACAGAGCCTTTGACGGGCTGATAAACCTCTTTTACACCCAAGCTCTGCAGGCTCTCATAAACGAGGCGGACAAGAACCCGGACAGCAGGCTTAAAGTCCCCGTCCGTCTCATTCTTGACGACTTCGCCACCAATGCGGTCATACCCGATTTCGACAAGACCATCTCTGTCATACGCTCCAGAGAGATATCGGTGAGCGTCATCCTGCAAAGCCTTTCACAGTTAGAGTCCATGTACGGCAAAGCCTGCAGGACTATCATCAACAACTGTGACCACATCCTGTACCTTGGAGGGGTTGACCTGGACACCGCCGAATACATAGCACACCGTGTCTCCAAGCCCAGCGATGTGATAATGAATATGCCCATAGACAAGGTATGGGTACTTGAACGGGGTCAGCGGGGAATGCTCATGGACAGGATAAAGCCCTCCTCTGTCATGGAAAGGATACATGACAGAGAGGATATCCCCGAAAAGCAGGAGGAACGCTCCTCTGACATTTCAAAAGAATGACCCGCTCCCCTATTAAATTTGACATCTTCTATATCCGATTGGCATAATACCTTCCTTTCTTGTCCCTGTCAGGTCTCAGTGCCTGACGGGGAATTTTTTTTGAAATCATATATACTTGATTCATTAAAAAAATAATTGTATAATATTATTCTGACAGGTCAGAAAAATAAAGAACTAAGGAAAGGTGAAATAATGAACGGCAGATCAATGACAGAGGGTACTCCATGGAAGCATATACTTATGTTTGCGCTTCCTGTTTTAGCGGGCTCCCTGCTCCAGCAGCTATATAACACGGTGGACACCATTGTTGTGGGAAATTTTTCGGGAGAGGCTGCTCTTTCCGCAGTAGGCACCACCGGAAGCTTTGCATTCCTGTTCCTTGCGCTTGCCACAGGCTTCTCCGCAGGAAACGGTGTCATAATCGCTCAGCATTTCGGGGCAAAGGACGAAAAGCAGGTGCGCGCCAATGCGTCCACGGGAATACTGCTCATGCTTGGCATGGGACTGCTCTCCACCATAGCGGGAGTGCTTGTATCCCGTCCTGCATTTACATATCTTGTTGCGGTGGACGAAAGCTTTCTTGAGCTGACCCTGCAGTATTTCCGGATATACGCTCTGGGACTGGTATTCCAGTTCGGCTACAACATCTTCTCCTCTATCCTGCGGGCAGTGGGGGACAGCGCAGCCACCCTGTATTTTCTGCTGATAGCCTCCGTCCTGAACATAATCCTTGATCTTGTTTTCGTGGCGGGATTTAACTGGGGAGTTGTTGGTGCGGCTCTTGCAACGGACATTGCGCAGGCGGCGTCCTTCATTGCGGCATATTTCTATATGACAAGGAAATATCCCCTGTTCAGGTTCAGGCTTAAGGAATTTACATGGAGCCGTATCCTTGCGGTAAAGACGCTTGTAACGGGCTTCCCCATAGCTTTGCAGCTTATAATAGTATCCTTCGGACTTACCTTTATACAGAGAGCGGTAAACGAGTTCGGACAGTCCATGACCGCCTCCTTTACTGTGGGACAGCGGATAGAGATGTACATGAACCTCCCCTGCAATGCGTTCCAGACCACTCTCGCCACATACACGGGACAGAACATCGGGGCGGGACAGATGGACCGTGTCAAAAAGGGCGCCCGTCAGACGGTGCTGATGTCCCTGCTGCTGACGCTGTGCATTTCCCTGCTGGTATGGCTGCTGTCCGACAATATTATCGGTCTGTTCAAGATAAGCGAGCAGGCGACGGTCTACTGCAATTCCCACATCAGGACCATTGCGGTCATCAATGTGATACTTGCCATATACATCCCGCTTTTCGGAGTGTTTCAGGGAGCAAATCACGGAGGCGCTCCAACCATTGTTGCCACGGGAGCTCTTGGCACGAGAGTACTTGTCACATACCTTTTCAGATACAGTGACTTTTTCGGATACTCTATCATCTGGTGGAACGGTCTTTTCGGCTTCGGCATGGGATGCCTTATCACATGGAGCTACTATCTCAGCGGTCTGTGGCAGAAGAATTCGTCTATAGAAAACAACAGGTAAGTATTGACATACCCGTGAGCATATATTATAATTAATATAATTACAATATAAAGGAGGATACCCTATGAAACTAAAAAAGATCACAGCACTGCTGCTGTCAGTAATGATATGCATTGCCGCACTTGCAGTAAACGCTTCTGCCGCCACAACGAAAAAAGGCATCTCCCTCAGCAAGTCTTCGGTCACAGTAAACGAAGGCTCAACTTACACTCTGAAAGCAACTGTTACGGGATATAAATCATATACCATAACATGGAGCACGTCAAACAAGTCCGTAGCTACCATTGCCAAGGGCGGGATCATTACAGGAAAAAAGGCAGGGACCGCAAAGATAACAGCAACAATAAAAGGCACAAGCTATTCTGCAAGCTGTAATGTAACGGTAAAAGGCACATCAAAAACTACAGCTGCAAGCCAGACCGTATATCTGCCCGACCCTGCGGCTTATTTCGGATGTTCGGGAACTGCAAATATCGGAACAGAGAAATACGAGGACGGATATTGCTCAAGCGTTATGCTTGACATGAATAAAAACGGTATGTGCATCCCGGCATATATGGCTCTTATCAAAAGCAAGTATAACTTCAGCATAGGCGACGGAATAGAGTTAGAGGACACTGAAAAATCCCGTTTGACAATGATTGCTCCGCTCACGTATAATGGAAAAGAAAATGTCGCCGGTATGGAATTGATCAGAGAATGGGGCCCGACTCCCGCCACTCTTACACTCACGTATGACTTTCCAAATTCGCGGGTATTGCTGTCGATCTACCACAGTAAGGATGTCAAGTTCGCAGACAACGGCGACCGCGGAGACTGGCAGTCTATGATTCCGAAAAACAGCTCGGGAAGCAGCTCCGGTTCAACAAGCTCGGGAAGCAGCAGTTCGAGCAGTTCAAGAAGCAGCTCCGGAAGTTCGGGAAGCAGCAGTTCAGGCAGTTCAAGAAGCAGCTCCGGAAGTTCGGGAAGCAGCAGTTCAGGCAGCTCAGGAAGCAGCAGCTCAAGCAGTTCAAGAAGAACAAGCAGAGTTACTGTAAAATGCACCAAGTGCCACGGCTCCGGAACTGTCAGCTGCACAAACTGCGGCGGAAGAGGATATAAGGAAAAGACTAAATCCACCCCGAATTACAGCGGTAAAAAAGGCGGCGCAAAAAGCTACACAACAAGAGAAAACTGCTTTAAATGCAGAGGGACAGGTTCTACGACCTGCACACGCTGCGGCGGAAGCGGAAATCAATAAATGATCCAGCCTGATGCTTCCCGATAGTTTTATATGTATCAAGAGCATCATGCGATCGAGCGCAAAAAAGACCGTCCCTGACATTCAGAGACGGTCTTGCCGCGGGGCTTCCCCGCTGGTGCCGCAGACCGGACTTGAACCGGTACGCTGTTGCCAGCGAGGGATTTTAAGTCCCTTTTGTCTGCCTATTCCAACACTGCGGCACATCTGTTAATTATTATACACCATAGACAGGATTTTGTCAATACCTCCGAAAAGAAAAACCCCACAACCGCTATTCAATTATATCAGAAATTTTTTAGAGCTGTCAAGGTTAAAATGAACGGTAAAACCGACCTTGACAGCTCTAAAATTTCCGATGTTCTGCAATTAGCGGTTGTAAGGTGAAATGTGTTTAAAAACACCCCTCCGGTTACTGACCGATATTTGCTGCCGCTGCTTTAAGGGCAGTGAAATACTCCCACATCTCAATCTCATCACAGAGGGACTCCACTCTGATGTAAAAGCCGTCCCCGCAGTCAATGACAAATCTGTACTTGCATATCTGACTGTCACCAAGGTCAATGCCGTCTATTGACGGTGCAGGAGCTATGTCGTCAAATTTCGCTGCACCAACCACCCTGCTGTCCGATTTAAAGTAGAATGTTGATATGTATTTGCCGTAATAGTTGTAGGTCTTATTCTGATATTTGAAATCTGTATTCCTGTACTTGATTCTCAGTATCTGTCCAACCTCCGGCTGCTCCTCGATTCGGCAGTAGCCGTCTTCGAGAGTCATGTCGCCGATTTTTTCAGTCATTGGGACGTACCCTCCGGTCAGCCCGCTTGCCGCTGCTTCCTCTAAAGTCAGCGCAGTATATTTCGGACAGTGCTCCTTAAGCTGACGGATATACTCCCTCATGGTCTCGGGAGAACACTCCCCGACTATGTAGATGTTGAACTCTCCGCATCTGACGGCGATGTTATAGAAGTCGGCATCCGGCAGCTTTGACCAGCCTGCAAACCGCTCGGCGGAATCCTCGGTAAGATCTTCAAATTTTATAGTACCCGCATCCGACATATTAAGGTCCTGCTTATATGATGTAATTATAAACCTGTCTCCGTCATGATATTCAATATGCAGGGTGCTGTCCACAGGCTTGTTGTCCAGAAAGAACTCGCTGTAAAGGACATCACCGACAGTCATTCCGCCTATGCTTTCAAGCTGGGGTACAAATCCTGAAAATGCTGTTGCTTCGTTTGCATATTCAAGGGTGACCTGCTCGCTTTCAAGAGGATGCTCTCCGCTGTAATTCAGCTCTGAGCCGTCATATGCCTTTTTGACCTCGCTGAGCCACGTCCACATTTCATCGGGAGTGCATATTGCGTTTATATGTATCCGGAAGCTTCCGCAGTCCACAGTAAGGCTGTATACACTGCACCCTTCAATACCGGACGGATTTCCAAAGTCATGCACCACATTTACTGCAATGTCTTCAAGCCTTACATAGTCCGTCATAATATAGCCCGGTTCTCCCCCGGACTCATAAAACGCCCATAATCCCTTTTCTTTATCAGGTGAATAATAGCTGACAGAAAGCTCCTCCTCCGCATTTGCATAGGAGTTATATTCACAGCGCCGGAAGTTCATATCTCCTATTTTTTCAAGCTGAGGGACATATCCTGCAAAGGTTTTGAGCTGACCTGCTTCCGCAAGGGATATTTCATCAGACTTATCAGGCGCTGAGATCGCGTCCCAAACTGCATTTTTAAAGATGTAAATTTCATCGTCCGTGCAGTTGTTCGCCCAGATATTTATCTTGAAGCCATCGCACTCGATAGTGCAGAAAAGATTGCCGTCCTCCATATAATGCTCAAATATTCCGGGGGTGACATTGTTGATCTGCAGAGTTTTTTCAGACGGCACAATATACGAATCCTTAGTAAAAAACGTGATGTCCATATTCTTTTCGCTGTCTTTATAATAGTGGTAAGAAATATACTCAGGGACAAGTTCATATGCTTCATTTCTTCTTGCGAAATAAGACACCGTTCCGGTATACCTCATATCACCGATACCGTCAAGCTGCATATCTGAAATGCGGTCAAGCTGGGGAACACACCCTGCAAAGGGCTTTATTGTATTTGCCTCCGCAAGGGAAATGACTGTATCCACATCCCTGTATTCAACATCATAAGCTTCTGACAATTCAATATTTTCCACAGGGATACCGTCCCTTATAATACTGTCCATTATCATGCCGATCTCGTCATAGGTCATATTTCCTGCAGATATACTGTAATCTCTTCCGCCACACGAAAACATAAGGAAGCAGCTGGGAAAACCATATAGCTCATAATTGGAAGCATGTTCCGCTCCGTAAACATCTACTCCAAGACGCTCCACTGGAGTGCATCTGTCAATATTGGGAATACGGGATAAAATGCTGCCTTCCTTTCCTACAGTAATTCCAAGCATTCTATTTGCATTTTCACTTATGCCATTCGGTCCGGTCAGAGATATGCCATAATATTTTGCCTCGTCCTTATGGTCAAAATGGATATTACTGACTGCGCCGTCATCATAACTGCTTGTATCAAAGGGCATGAATTGTTTTATATATTTGGCTTCAAACTGGCAGGAAATCCATCCGGGTTCCACATAAAAGCCGAATAAGTATCCCTCGTTATTAAGAAAGTACTGACTATAATCCACAGGCTCGTCGATAATTATGCTGTCGGGGGTGGTATCTGCAATGATGTCATCCGTGTCCTTATTTATTTTCCCGGAAATAAATCCTATCCCGCATATCAGCGCAATGACAGCCGCTGCGGCACAGAGACCGGCAAAAATTTTATTCTTTTTATTATGCAGTCTGTCAGTAAACATTTCGTCAATGTATTTTTCGTCCACAAGTGATACCATGTGTTCAAACTCAAATTTGTTCATTTTACCTACAGTCCCCTTTCCTCAAGAAAAAGTTTTAGCTTTTTTCTTGTGCGGAAAAGCATGGACTCCGCCTTGCTTTTTGAAATACCGCACTTTTCGCAGATCTCGTTAATGCTGGCAAAGTACCAGTACCGGAGCAGAAAGACCCGACGGCTTTCCTCGCCAAGCTCAGATAAAAATGAATTGATAGCCTCTGCAAGTACACCGTCAGAATAGCGGATAGTGTCGCCCTCGTCGGAAATGCAGTCTCCAAGCTCGTCCAGAGACACTGCCGCCTTGGGATTTCTTTTCTCCGCATTGATAAACTCGTACTTTTTCATTGCCTGATTTCTTGCTATACGGGCTAAAAATGCGGTGAGGTTCCCCGGCTTACGGGGAGGGATAGCGTTCCATGCGCCCATGTATGTATCGTTTTCGCACTCCTCGGCATCCGGCTTATTATTCAGGATGCGCATTGCAATGCTCATAATAAGTCCGCTGTATTTCCGCTTTGTTTCCACCAGCGCATTTTCCGAGCGTTCAAAAAACAGATCAATGATCTCGCTGTCGTCCATAGAGCATCTCCTTTCTTTTTTACAGAAAACCGGTCTCACTTATTAAGTACGATTTTGATGCGGTTTGCTTGCAGTTTTTTTGATTTTTTTTAAATTCAGGCACAGGAAAGCCGCCAAGGGCTCAGCCTTTGGCGGCTTTGAAAATCATGCAATTATTTTCTTTTCAGTGGTTTCCTTTTCCTTTAATTGTGACCCGGACTCATACTTTTTCTTCAATAGCTCTTCCATTTTTTTAATATCTTCTTTACTATGGGCATCAAGCTTGCCAAAATTATTATCTTTCATAAGAATACCTCCTCTATAAAATAATTATCCCCGTCTTTTTACTATTTTTAATAAATTTCTTTACAATTTCTGCGTCCTCTTGTTCGTCAGGAACGTCAGATGTATATTCGTTTCGTATGTTTTGCAAAACCTCATATGCTTTATCAAAACTGTATTTATCGGTTTTTATCAGACACTGCACATCACCATCATTTGTGATAACAGTAATCCCCTCAATATTATAATACAATAAAAGCACACCAATATCCGCATATGAGAAAGTTTTTGTTGATGGGTGGTTATGAAGCAAATATAAGCCTGAATATCTATCGCTGTTTAACATAGAAAAGGCTTCCGGATTTTCTAAAATGTCCACACTGTTTATGCCTCCGTGATGAAAAACATAATTCAAGCTTATAGGGTCAAACAAACAAGCCGTTTCGTTGCTGTCGTTTTCTTCCATCGATTTTCTGAGCAATTCTTTATGTAGTTCAGAAAATTTTTGATTTTGTTCGTCAGAAAATCCGGGTATGGTTGGGGGATTAACTTTTGAAATTGCTACATCGTTAATATATATTTTGTGGTCGCGAGTTTTTGCCTGCTCCAATACATTCACGTCCTTTATCTTAATTATATCACTTTTAGCGTCATTGTCAATAGGCAAAAATGCCCCGGACAAAATGAATTGACCGGGACATAAACATATTTATTATTTTTTGCTGCCGTTCTGCGCTTTCAGCAGGTCGCGGATCTCCATGAGAAGCGCTTCCTCCGCAGACGGCTTGGGAGGCTCCGGCGCTTTTTCTTCCTCCGCCTTTTCCTCCGCTTTCTCCTCCTGCTTCTTTTTAAGCAGTGCATTGTTTCTCATTGCATTTATTACCTTTACGAAAATAAACACGCACACTGCCGTCAGCAGAAATGTTATTATGCTCTGAATAAAATTTCCGTATGTAAGCTCTGCTCCCTGTGTAATGACCTTTCCGTCAATTACCGTATCCGGAATCTTTATGGACAGGCTCGCAAAATCAATACCCCCGATTATAATTCCTATGAGCGGTGTAAATATATCCGCTACAAGTGAATTTACGATAGCTGTGAAAGCACTTCCTATAATAACACCCACAGCCATATCAACTACATTGCCCTTTGAAATAAATTCCTTAAATTCGGCAAAGACACCCTTTTTCTTTTCTTTATCTGCCATACCTATCGTTCCTTTTAAAATGTTTTCGTTGGCTTGGATGCGGCGCGTATCTCCATAGCTCCGTTCTCGGCATAGAAATACTGCGTCCGTCCGTAATCAAGTCCTGTATCCTCTGCCACTATTCTTATTCCGTTTGCTGCCAGGACTTTTTTTACTGCTGCCACATTTCTTTCTCCGATATTGAAGGTCGCTGATGCTACCTTAAACATCTGGGCTCCGCCTGCGATCTTTGCCGTCAGGCTGGTTTTTGAAGCGCCGTTCTTTATCATGAGCTCGATCAGCTCTTTTATTCCTGTATCCGCATAACGCCTTTTGTTATCTGCTCCGTTCGCCGCCTCTGTGCTGAGAGGAAGCATTATATGTACCATTCCTGCAATCTTCTTGGAGTTGTCATAAAGACAAACACCAACACATGAACCAAGAGCATATGTAACAAGGCTGTCCGGTACTTTTGCCACATTCAGATCGGCTATTCCGACTGTGATCGCCTTTCCCATTTACACACTCACTCCCAGTCTTGTAAAAAGAGTTTCCAGGGAATCCATCTCCGGAACAAGTATCATGTTGCTCTTGATCTCTTTGCCTCCGATAGTGAAACCGTCGTCTATAAAAAGAACCTTATCACCCACCTGCGCAAATTCAATTACAGGAACGCTCAGCAAGGCTCCTACCATATCCGTTGTAAGCATCGGAACGGAGATGTCTATCGTCATGCCCGTAAGCGATGCAATGGCGTTTATGTAAGACGCAGACATGATATTGCCCACCTCGGATATAAGCGATTTTTCCATATCGTTCAGGTTCATCAGATCCTCTATCGGAGCTCCGAAAAGAGTGCCTGTAAGCTGACTTGCAAACTCCTCCTCAAGGATATAGAGCATCATTCCTTTTATGTCGCCTACGATATTCACCAGCATTCCGATGGTGATGTTTTCGGGTCCGCCGAGGAAGTTTACTGTCTCGTTAAAATCCAGCAGTCTTACTATAGGGACTGTTATATCCGTAGAAGTCTGCAAAAAAGTAGACAGCGAGCTTGCGGCATTGCCCGAACCTATATTTCCTATCTCTTTGAGCACATCCAGATGCATTGCCTGGAGCTGCTCAACATTTTTTATAGCCATATACTATCTCCCGTTTATCAGTTTCTAAGATTATTTACCACGTTCTGCATTTCATCGTGTGTCTTTACCATGTTGATATTGAGCTGGAATGCTCTCTGATATTCAATGACCTTGGACATTTCATTTGCAATATTTGTTGAAGATGCCTCCAGCCATCTTTGCTTTTTGCCTGCCATTTCATTTGCTATTGCAGGTCCGCTTGATGCGTTGGGCATATAGTAGTTGTCACCGTACTGGTCAAGTCCGTATGGGTTTTCAAATGTATATACGCCTATCTGCGGTGTTATAGCACCCGAATCCATATCTCCGTACTCATCAAAGGGAATGCTGATCCTGTTTCCCTCATAGTCAAGCACCCATCCGCCGTACTCGTTGCAGAGGAGCCATCCGCCCTCCACATCCGGATCCTGTGTTATGTAGAATGCTCCGTCCTTTGTGTATGTGATGACTCCGTCCTCCGGAGCTTCTATCGCAAAGAAGCCCTCATCAAGACAGCAGTAGTCAAGCTCTCTGCCTGTGGAACGGAGCTGGGACTGCTCAAACATCATGTCGGTCTTGGGGATGTAAGTTCCGTGACCGAACTGAGTTTCCTCGTTGCGGTTGTTTCTTTCCGTATAGATAAGATCCGCAAAGGAGGGTCTGGAGGCTTTAAATCCGTTTGTATTTACGTTAGCCAGGTTGTTGCCCGTGATATCAATTGCCATCTGGTACGCCATTACTGCAGAAGCTGCGCTGTAATAACCTATCTTACCCATAATTTATTACCCCTTTCCTTTTACTGAAGCTTGCAAAGATCCACTGCAAGCTGATTTATACTGTTTGCGACTTTCAGGGCACTGCTGCAGGCATTGAAGACCTGCTGTGCGTCCATTGCCTTTATTGTCTCCTCTGCTACATCCACGTTGGAGCGCTCGAACCAGCCCTGCTTTATCTGATAGAACTCGCCGTCCGGGAGATTTCCTATAGGAGCGTCCCCGTAGGGTCTCATCAGATTGTCGTTGACCTTTTCAATGTCTGTTCCGGGGGCTATGTAGCTGAGTCCCAGTCTGTACTGTCTTCCGTCCCCTACAGTGATGGTCCCGAAGCGGTCCACCTGGAAATCCGCTGTGCCAAGGGGTATCCTTTCGCCGTTCTCGTCAAGCACATATCCGGATGAGCCAAGTGTAAGGAAGCCCTCGCCGTTTATAGTGAACTGACCGTTTCTGGAAAGAAGCACCTCTCCGGTACGTCTGTCCTCGATATTGTAGTAAACATTTCCCACAATAGCCATATCAAGACGGGAGTTTGTATTTTCAAATGTACCCTGTTCAAGATCTGTGAAGGTATATTCGATAGTTCTGTATCTTATGGTGCCTGTTTCGCTTCTCTTTCCGTGCTGGAGCAGAAGAAGCTTTTCCGCAAAGGTAGTTGGTATAGCCTCGTCCGACTTATATCCTGCGGTCTTGGCATTGGCGAGGTTATTGGTAATGACATTCATTATCCTCTGCTCGTTGATTATTCCGTTAGCCGCGGTATAATAGCCTCTTAACATATATCTCTTCCTTTCTATGGTGTGGTCTACTGATTTACATAATCTTTCATGAATTTTTTCATTTTCCTGACTGCCTGTGCATGAAGCTGACAGGCTCTGCTTTCGGACATATCAAGAACCTTTCCTATATCCGAAAATCTGAGCTTTTCGTAATAATACAAGGTCACAACAAGACGCTCGTTCTCTTTAAGAGACTTTATTGCCTCCGCAAGATATTTAAGCTTCTCCTCTCTGTGGATGGACGCTTCCGGCGCCCACATCCCGTCATCGTCAGGCTTGTCGGGGATGTCAAAATTGTCATTGGAGAGCATATCCTCAAAGGAGACGGTCTGCGCTGCTGCTGCCTGTGCGGAAAAGCCCTGAAGCTTTTCTACGGGCAGCTTCATATAAGCTGCGATCTCCTCGTTGGTGGGCTCTCTGTCAAGCTCGCTGTAAAGCATGGAATATGCTTTGTCGTATTCCTTTGCAAAGCGTCTTATGCTTCGCGGGACAAAATCCTGCTGTCTTATGTAATCTATTATTGCACCGCGCACCTTTATGGATGCGTAGGTCTCAAACCTGACTCCCCTGTCCGGGTCGAAGCTGTCTATTGCGGACATCAGCGCAAGGGTGGCTTCATTTATGATGTCGTCTGTGTCGGTAAACTTAAGGTACATATTTCTTGTAGAGACCGCTGCATATCTGACGATATTCATATACGCCAGTATAACATCGTTTCTCAGTGACTTGTCGCCTGTTTCCTTATATTTCAGAAGTAAAAGCGCCTTTTCTTCCTTGTCCATGTTCTCGTCCACAAAGCCGCCTCCCCTGATTTTTACTTCCAGATCTTCACACTAAACACACGCCTGCTCTGCACCTCACACATCTGCGTCCGCGCCCTTTCACACTTCCGGCACACCTTTTTTACGCGCTGGCGCTTTCAAGAGCCACGTTTCCCACAGCCTGTATCTGCACGGAGTTGTCTATCTCACTGAAGGACAGTACGGTGATATTGGGTATAAACTGGTCAATAAGCTTTTTGAAATAAATACGCACAATAGGCGATGTGAGCACGATGGGTGTGGGAACGACCTCCTTTACCCTGTCTATCTGCTCGTTCAGGGCGGTTATAAGCTGCTGTATCGTCTGAGGATCCATTGCAAGATATGAGCCCTGCTCGGATTTCTTCACCGACGCTACTATCTTGTTTTCTGTTTCGGTGTCCAGAGTAAGAACACGTATCTGACCTCCGTCCGAAAAACGGCGGGTGATAGTTCTCTTTAACGCCTGACGGACGTACTCTGTAGTGATGTCCACATCCTTCATGTTATGCGCGTTGTCTGCGATGGTCTCCAGTATTGTCTGGAGATCCCTGATAGGCACGCCCTCCTTGAGCAGCAGGCAAAGAACCTTCTGCAGATATGCGGGGGGTACCACTGCAGGTACTATATCATCAACAAGAGTGGAGTTGGTCTGCTTGAGCTTTTCAAGCATTGTTGATACATCCTCTCTTGAGATAAGCTCGTGAGCGTAATTCTTTATTATCTCCGACAGATGGGTTATTATTACCGACGTGGGGTCAATAAGCGTATATCCTGCGATCTCCGCACGCATCTTGTTCTGCTCGGAGATCCACTTGGCGGGGATGTTGAAAGCGGGCTCAACGGTGTCTATTCCGTCTATTTCCTTGGTGACGTTTCCGCTGTCCAGTGCAAGGTAGTGATCCATAAGTATCTCTGCCTGAGCAACTACCTCTCCCTTTATTTTTATTACATACTGGTTAGGATTGATATGCTGGTTATCGGTCATTCTTACCGAGGGGAAAACCATACCCATATCCATGGCAAACTGTTTTCTGAAAATTACCACACGCTCGATAAGCGTTCCTCCGGAGCTTTCATCCGCAAGGGGGATAAGGCTGTAGCCGAACTCCATTTCGATAGGCTCTACGTTAAGGAGCTTGTAAACGTTGTCGATGTCCTTGTAGTATTCCATTTCAGAGATAGCCTCGCGGTTCGCTTCCATTTCCATTGCAGCGGAATCGGTCTCAGCGGCAAGATTCATCTGGTTCCTCATAAGAACGAAGCCCAGTGCGATCAGCATTACACCCAGAACGATAAGCTGTATCTTGGGGAAGCCCGGGATAAGCATCATTACCAGCATTACCATGCCTGCGATTATCATAACAAGAGGCTGGGCTGTGAACTGGTTCTTGATGTCGATATTAAGGCTGTCCTCGGAAGCGGAACGGGTAACGATCATACCCATTGCCGTGGAAATAAGCAGTGCGGGGATCTGTGAGCAGAGTCCGTCACCTACTGTTGAGATGGTATAGGTGGAAAGCACGTCCATGAACTCCATGCCGTCAAAAACAAGACCTACGATGGCGCCGCCGATAAGGTTTACTATGGCTGCGACAATGGAGAATGTAGCATCTCCCTTTACAAACTTGGAAGCACCGTCCATGGCTCCGAAGAAGTCGGACTCACGCTGGATCTTCTGTCTGCGGATCTTAGCCTCGCTCTCGTCGATGATACCCGAGTTAAGGTCGGCATCGATAGCCATCTGTTTACCGGGCATAGCGTCCAGAGTAAATCTTGCTGTTACCTCAGCAACTCTTTCCGCACCCTTTGTTACTACCAGCATCTGAACTACAGTGATAAGCACGAACACGATAAATCCGATAAGGGCGTTGCCCTTCATAACGAACTGACCGAAGGCACGTACTATCTGTCCTGCATAGCCCTGCTGGAACAGGATAAGACGGGTGGACGAAATATTAAGACCAAGTCTGAATATTGTGGTTATGAGCAGCATGGAGGGGAAAATTGAAAACTCCAGCGGCTCCTTTATGTACATGGTTATCAGGAGGATAACCAGTGATAAAGCGATATTTACAACAAAGAGCATATCCAGCAGCCATGTGGGCAGCGGGATGATGATAAGGAAAATAGCAAGGATAACGAATACCGTTACCATATTGTTCATTACTCTTCTCACGGTATAAACGAAGCCTTCCTTTCCTTAAACTACCCTTTTTATCTGTATGACACTGATTTAATAAACACAGCATCCGCCTATTAAGCTTCTGCGGCGCCTGCCGCTCCGCCGTTTACATACCCCGGGGCTTTTTGCCTTTCAGTCCGTAAACGAACGCCAGAACCTCCGCGACCTCCTGATAGAAGTCGTAAGGGATCTCTCTTCCTACATCAACGGCTTTATAGAGTCCCCGTGCCAGCGGAACGTTTTCCACCACCGATACCTTGTTCTCCTCAGCCTTTTCTATTATCTTGAATGCTAAATGATCCGCGCCCTTAGCAAGAACCACAGGCGCTCTGTCATTTTTTTCGTCATACCTGAGAGCCACTGCAAAGTGGGTAGGGTTTCTGATGACAACGTCCGCCTTGGGAACGTCCTGCATCATTCTGCTCATTGCAAGCTGCTGCTGCTTCTGGCGGCGCTTGCTTTTTATCTGGGGGTCTCCCTCCATCTGCTTGTACTCTTCCTTGACCTCCTGCTTGGTCATTTTCATGTCCTTGTCAAATTTATATTTCTGGAACAGGAAGTCCACTGCCGCTACCGCCACGAAAACCATGGCTATCTTCATGCATATGGCAAAGATGGTCTCGGCTATATAAACAAGGCTTGCGCCTGTTTCCAACTGAAGAAGTCTGGCGAACTCTGCGGTGCGGCTCCTTATTTCGCTGTAGACCACCACCATCAGGATTATCATTTTCGCCAGGGATTTTGCAAGCTCAAATACGGATGATATTGAAAACATCTTTTTTATCCCCTGAAAGGGATTGAGCTTATCCCACTTAAACTGGAATGATTTCTGTGAGAAGATGAATTTTGTCTGGATGCCTGAAGCTATGATCGGTACTATCAGTGATACCAGAAGCACAGGCCCTGCAGTAAAGAGCACCACCTTGCCTATCTCTATGAACAGCTTGGGAGCCACATACATACCGTCTATGCGGGTGCCGTTTTCTCCCATGCCCTGTCCTGCAATGCCCATCCAGTAAGCGACGCTGTCGGTAGCGATCTTGTACATCAGCTTCGCCATGATCCTGAGAACGAAGAACACAAGCAGTATGAACGCCGCCGTTGCCACGTCCTTGCTTTGCATTACATTGCCCTCCTTGCGCTGCTCGCGCAGTTTATGGGGGGTGGCTTTTTCGGTTTTTTCGGCGGTATCGCCCTCTGCCATAGCGTTATCTTCCTTTCATCACACCGCGGGCATGACTTCGACGAATTCCGTGAGGGTCTCCAGCCAGGTGTCAAGGTATCTGTCCACAAAGTCTGAGATCGGTACTGCCAGCAGGAACAGCATCAGGAAGCCGAAGGCAACCTTGAGCTGGATGTTGACCACCATGATCTGTATCTGGGGAACGGATTTCATAAGAACTCCCATGCAGAACTCCAGTATAAGCTCCGCCGCCATGATAGGCATTGCAAGCTTTATCACCATCGCCAGCAGTACCGAAAAGTACGCCGCCACTGCATACCCGAAATCGGGATGGAAGCCCTCCGCTCCTATAGGTATTATGTCGTACGATACTGCAAAAAGCTGTATGTATGACATATGCGCATTTGTTGCGAAAAAGTACAGGTACAGCATAAAGCTCAGGAATGAACCCATGATTGACATCTGTACATTGGTTTCCGGATCGAATACCTTTGCCATTCCGAGACCGGACTGCATATCCATTATTTCTCCGGCGACCTGAGTGCCGAAAAAGAACAGATCGGTAATGAATCCTATAATAAGCCCCACGGCAGTCTCTCTCAGCAGTATAAAGAGGTACTCTCCTGTATTGCTGCTGTCCACCGGTTCAGGCTGAATTACCAGAATTATTATGTATGATATAAAAATCGATATCCCGATCCTTGCTATAGTCGGGATATTCCGTCTTGACAGGATCGGATTGAAAATAAATATGCCCAGTATCCGGGCAAAAACCAGCAAATTGGTTTCAAAGCTCCGGAACAGCACCGTAAAATAATCCACAGTCCGCACCCCTTAAAGAAGAACGTAGTCTGTCTGCTGGGCGACCCGGTTTATTATGTCGAAAATGTGCGTTACAAATTCATTGCAGGAGTTTATCATCATCGGCGCCATGAGAAGCAGCAGAACTACTATCGTCAGCGCCTTCGGCACAAATGTAAGTGTCTGCTCATGGACCTGTGTTGCCGCCTGTAAGATCGCGATAACAAGACCCACCAGCATACTTATCAGAAGAAGCGGTCCTGCCAGCTTTATTGCAAGCATCAGCGCTTCTCTGAACAGATCAAGTATCATTCCCTCAGTCACCGACGCTCACCTCCAGTTAAAGCTGCAGCCTCCGTTAAAATTGCACACCCTCCGGTCAAAGCCGCACCATTGTCCGCACCCCAGCTAATGATTAAAACCCGATACAAGGGAGCCTATCAGCAGTGTCCAGCCGTCAGCAAGTATGAACAGCAGTATCTTGAAAGGTACCGACACCGTGGTCGGCGGAAGCATCATCATACCCATTGACATAAGCAGCGTTGACACTACGATATCAATGATAAGAAACGGGATATAAATGAGAAATCCTATTTCAAATCCTATTTTTATTTCACTAAGCACAAATGCAGGGACTACTACAACAAAGCTGACTTCCTCAAGAAATTCTTCCTCTGTCTCCGCTATGATCTCTGTGCCTGTGAGTCCAAGGAAAAAGTCCATTGAGTCGTTGCTTGTGTTTTTCAGCATCCACTGCTTCAAAGGTACAGAAGCCGCCTGAACAGCTTCCACCGATGTATACTGTCCTTCTTTATAGGGGACATATGCAACGTCATTCATTTCATTCAAAACAGGTGTCATAATAAACAGCGTCAGAAAAAGCGCAAGACCGATCATTACCTGATTCGGCGGAGTCTGCTGTACACCCATTGCATTCCTGAGAAGTGAAAAGGATATGATTATGCGGGTAAAGCAGGTCAGCAGTACCAGTATGGACGGCGCCAGCGAAAATATTGTCAGAAGCAGTATGAGATCCAGCGTTGTGGAGCTCTGGTTTATACCCAGCTGATCCAGCAGGCTTTCTCTGTCATTGTCATCATCATATACAGGCTCCTCATAGGGAAGCGCTGTAGTTGTTGCTTCTGTTTCATCTATGGTCTGGGATTCTGCCTGTGTCTGTGATGTCTGCGGCACGGAGGTCTCAAGATTTGGTATAGTCGTCACTATACCTGTTACAAGACTGTCGTCCGCCCCGTTAGCGGCATAAGCGGTCGCACCGGGGAATGAGACTGCTATAGCTGCAGTACATAATATTACTGCCAGCCCTTTAAAAATCATCCTTTTCATTCCGCAAGTCCTTTTCCGACTTATTGCCGGCATCCTGATTTTTTTCTGCAAATGCCTTTTTGAGGCTCTGCATAAATCCCGATCCCGATTCAGCATCTTCCCCGTCAGGGACGGCAAGATCCTCCTCATCAAGATCGCATATCTTATTTACCGAGGTAGGTGTTACTCCCAGCAGCATGATCTTTTTTCCTACAGAAACGATCATGAGCTGTTTGTCCTGCGCAATACCTGTGTACTCAATGATTTTGACTGTTCTCTGTCCCGAGGTGCTGAATCCTCCGATATTGAAGCGCTTGTTCAGCCATCTTGCGGCGTAAAATCCCAGGATCATCAGTCCGATGACCCCAAGCAGCGCACAAATAACGGTAAATACCTCGCCGAACATTTTTAGCCGAGAACCTTCTGAACTGTCTGGAGGATTCTGTCTGCCTTGAAAGGCTTAACGATAAAGTCGAGAGCGCCCAGCTTGATAGCTTCAACAACCATTGCCTCCTGACCCATTGCAGAACACATAACGATCTTTGCGCCGGGGTCGGATGCCTTGATATCTCTCAGAGCCTCGATACCTGTTTTGTTAGGCATTGTGATATCCATTATAACGAGATCGGGCTTTTCTGCTGCGTATGTATTGCAGGCGATCTCTCCGTCTGCTGCTTCAAGAATGTTTGTATAGCCATTCTTTGTCAGCGCGTCCTTGATCATCATTCTCATGAAAGCCGCGTCGTCAACAAGCAAAATTTTCTTATCCATAATAAGCTCCGTTTCTCCGCCTCATTAAGTATTTTCCTTTTCGTCGCGGCGGGCGGGACCGCAGACCTTTATATTACTGACCTATGCTGTGTGCGGATCAATTTCCGCTCAGGGAATCAAGAAATTTGGATTTTACTATCTCTGTGATTCTCACTGCAAAGTTGTCGTCAATTACCACAACGTCTCCTCTGGCTACCAGGTTCCCGTTTACGATTATGTCTACGGGAGCGCCTGCCTGTCTTTCCAGCTCAATGATAGTACCCTGTGCAAAATCAAGGATGTCCTTGACCTTTTTCACAGCAGAGCCTATCTCGACAGTAACATTCAGCGGAACGTTCATCAGAAGCTTCAGATTGTCATTCTGATCCTTTGAAAGGTCTTTATTATTATATGCTTCAAAGCTCTGGAACTGAGCCGGCTGAATATTCATCATAGGCTGCATGGGATATCCCTGTGGAGGATACATGCCCTGGGGCGGATATCCATACATAGGCTGCTGCATTGCTGCCATATTCGGATCGTAACCCGGCATTCCTCCCATTGGTGCCCCCGGTGCTGCTCCCGGTGCCATCTGAGGCATCGGCTGCGGTGCCGGTGCCGGTGCCGGTGCTGCTCCGCCGCCCATAAGGGCTTCGATCTCTGCCTGGGACATCGTTCCTCCGCCTCCGCCTGCCGGTGCTGCCGGTTCAGGTGCAGGAGCCGGTGCGGGCTCTGCTGCTATAACATCGTCCATAACATTGTTATAGCCTGCCATCATCTTATCTGCCATGTCCTTGGCAAGATCAATAGTAAGCACGGATATAAACTCGGAATTTATTACACCGTCTATAGTAAGGTCAAACTTGACCGTGCACACATATTCGTCGCCGGCTATCTCGTATACCTCGGCGCCTATATTATCGTCTCCGCTCTGTACCATTGCCTCCGGAGTGGAGATATCAACTGTTGTTTCTATTATTTCCGACAGCGCTGTTGCAGAAGCGCCCATCATCTGATTCATTACCTCGCACACTGCCGAGATATTCAGCTCGTCAAACTGAAAGTCCTCTGAGATCTCAAGGGGCAGACCCATAAGCTGATTGAGTATGAGCTGCACGTCATTCTGTTTAAGAACCAGAACGTTCTGACCTGCGATTCCTTGTATGTATTTGATCTTGACCATGATCGAAGGCTCAAGCTCCGGGAAACTGAGCGATGATGTTTCAACTATACTTACCTGTGGTGTAGTGATCCACACCTTTGCTGAAAGCATATTCGAAACAGCCGTGGCAGCGGAGCCCATAGTGATATTCATTATTTCTCCTATGGCGTCCATCTCCACGTCGCCGAAGCCTTCTATGGTGAGCTTTTCTTCACTCATTTTTTGTAACCTTCCTTTCCGTTCCGCGATGACCTGTGGATAATACCGCAAAATCGGGGTTATTTATTTGCTTAGATCCAGTTCATTGTAAATGACATTGTCTATCTTGACAGCCTTCCTGTTATTTTTGACACCAAGCTTTCCGTCAAACCAGACGTTGCTGCCTACCTTTATCGTTACATTATTGTCTATAGACATATTGAGCGGTATCACATCATTGACCTGCATTGTCAGTACATCGTACAGGTCAAGCTTGGTCTCACACAGGACTGTCTGTATTCTCAGTTCGGAATCCTTGATAGTCTCAAGCAGCGAAACACGCCGCTCCTTTTCTCTTTTCGGATCCAGCTTTTTTGTACCTCTGGACCATCTGTCGCCGAATTTTGACATTATCGATTCCAGATTCAATGCAGGGATACAGAATGTCATGGTATTTTTTATATCCCTTATCTCCATTTCCAGAGATATAAGGATAACCACCTCATCAGGAGGAATGGACTGCATTACTCTTGCATTTGTTTCAAGTGTAGTCAGCACCGGGTTTATATCTATGTATGTTCCCCACGGTTCTTTAAGCAGTGACACTATCTTGCTGAATACTCCTGAGAATAGTCCTATTTCTATTTCTGTAAAATCTCTGTTCTGTTCAATGAAAGTACCCGCGCCGCCCATAAGGCGATCCATCATAGTATAGACTACGGGGTTTGATATCTGCATGATACTGTTTGTTTCCATAATATCATCGTCGTTTATACCCATGTTTACCATGGACATCATAACGTAGTCAGGAAGCGCGTTGTTAAACTCGTGATAGAGCTGCTCCTCTATCTGCAGGACCTCTACTCTGCAGTAGAGCCTCAGAAGGCTCGTAAGGTACGAGGAAAGCACTCTGGCGTAGTTTTCAAAGATACCCTCTATGATCTTAAGCTGCTCCTTAGTGAATTTCTTCGGCATCTTAAAGTCATAGTCTTTTACCTTTTTTTCCATGTTCTCCTCGATCTCCTCGAAGGCTTTGGTTCCTTCGCTCGAGAAGCTGTTCAGCAGCGCGTCGATCTGGCTTTGTGACAATACGTCAGCCATATTACTTGCAGCCATCCTTTCCGGAACACTGTCTGTTCCGTATTTATTCTTAAGGTCATTTTTTCTCTCACAAAGCGGAGATCCGAAAAGCCTTTCCGGTCTTTTCTGTCATCCGCCTTTTTTATCTCTGACCAAGAATGTCACCTTTTGATACATATACTTTGTCCGGATCTGTACGGCTCACTTCTGCCGGAGCCTCTTCTGCCGATTTATCTCCTCCCGGAGACGTTCCGTCATCATTTGAAGGCTGAACAAAGCCCTGACCGTATTCAAGCTGCAGGAGCTCGTTTACTACCTCCGGGTCTGTGAAGTCCACGTCGTTTCTGACAAAGACGATCTCAACCCTTCGGTTCTGCCGTCTGCCTTCTTCTGTATCGTTATCCTCAACAGGACGGTATTTTCCGTAGCCTGCCGACGAGAACTTATCTGAATCACACACATCAAGGCTGAGCATAAAGTTGATAACTGCATTTGCACGTCCCGAAGAAAGGTTCCACTCGTTAACGTCCGAATTTGAAGCACCTGCTGTATGCCCGCTTACCTTTATCGCATATATGCGCTCGTTTACCTGTCTGATACCGTCTGAAATTATCTGAAGTATGTATTTGCCCTCGTCAAGGAGCACATCGCTGTCTCCTGCGAAGAACACGTTATCTCTGAAACGCATGTAAACGCCTGTATTGGACATTTCCACGCTTACGCTCTCATCGAGCTGATTGGAGGTCACGACCTCCTTAAGATACATATAGAGATCCTCGAAGTCCACTATTTCGTCATAATCGTCAAGCTCGGGGATAGTATCGTCATAGACCGCTGTGGGGTCATTTTCCGGATTTTCCTCTCCGACTACCTGCACCTCCGTTTTGGAGATCTTGCCCTTGGTAAACGCCTCAGCAATGTACTGCCACTTGCTTGCGTCCATGTTGGACATTGAATAAAGCAGAACGAAGAACGTAAGAACCAGCGTTATCATGTCACCATAGGTGTCCATCCAGCTGCCGCCCTCTTCTTCCTGAGACTGTCTCTTCTTTGCCAAGGTTATTCCCCCTTTCGGTCCTGAAAATACGCATAAATAGCCTTAGTTTAATTATTATAGCATAAATTCAGAAAAATTTAAAGTATTTTTTTGAAAAAATTCTATTATAAAAAAACGGAATTTTAGCCTGTCCTTTGGTTATATTGTACACATAGACGCATTTAAGCCGTTCTCACAGCTTATTTCAAGCCGTCTGCCGATAGTCCTTAACAGTCTGCCTGCCGCCTCTGACCGCTCGCCGCCGTCCGACCGCTTACTCTCCGCCGCCTTCAGCTGCTGGAGCTGCACCCTTCTTGGGCTTGTGGTGAGCAGGAAGCATCATTCTCAGCTTTTCTTCAACATAACGGGGGTTAGCGCCGGAAATAATAGCCAGTGTGCCCTCTTCAATGATCTGGAGACATAGAACCTCCTGATTGTGGTTATACTTACAAAGGTTTCCTATAGGAGTAAAGATAAGGTGGGCGAGGATACATCCGTAGAATGTAGTAACCAGCGCCGTTGACATGGAAGCACCCAGAGAAGCCGCTGAGTTAGGGTCTGTAGGGTCAAGTGACGCAAGCATGTTGATAAGACCAACCAGCGTACCGATCATACCCATGGCAGGAGCA
>JAFLUI010000024.1 GCA_022508825.1 Oscillospiraceae bacterium | reverse complement strand
ATATGTCAGTATTTCTATTATATAGTATGACGGGTCGGTTTGCAACCGATTTTTTTATTTTTGTGTAAAATTTTATTTAAAGGAGACAAATTTTTATGAAAAGGTATAATGTTGGTATTATCGGAGCAACAGGCATGGTGGGACAGAGATTCTCACTTATACTTGAAAATCACCCCTGGTTCAACGTTACAGCTGTAGCAGCTTCCCCCAGAAGCGCAGGAAAACGCTATGAGGACGCTGTAGGCAGTAAGTGGGCTATGACCTCCCCCATCCCCGCAAATATCAAGGATATGATAGTTATGGACGCAACTGCTGATATCGACAAGATCGCTTCTATGGTGGACTTCGTTTTCTGCGCAGTAGATATGAAAAAAGACGAGATCAAGGCTCTTGAGGAGCGTTACGCAAAGGCAGAGTGTCCCGTAGTTTCAAACAACTCCGCTCACAGAGCAACACCGGACGTTCCTATGGTAGTTCCGGAGATCAACCCCGACCACATCGAGATCATAAAGGCACAGCGTGAGCGTCTGGGAACAAAACGGGGCTTCGTTGCCGTAAAATCCAACTGCTCACTGCAGAGCTATGTTCCTGCACTCCACCCCCTTATGAAGGAGTTCGGAGTGACAAAGGCTCTTGTCTGCACATATCAGGCTATAAGCGGCGCAGGAAAGACCTTCGACACTATGCCGGAGATCGTTGACAACATCATCCCCTTTATCGGCGGAGAGGAAGAAAAGTCCGAGCAGGAGCCCCTCAAGATCTGGGGACACATTGAGGGCGACAATATAGTAAACGCTTCTGAGCCCTCCATTACAGCTCAGTGTCTCCGTGTCCCTGTTTCAGACGGTCACACTGCGGCAGTGTTCGCTTCCTTCAAGAAGAAGCCAACCAAGGAGCAGATGCTTGAAGCATGGAAGAATTTCAGCGGCGTTCCCCAGGAGCTGGAGCTTCCCTCCGCACCCAAGCAGTTCCTTTACTATTTCGAGGAGGATAACCGTCCCCAGGCTAAGCTTGACAGAATGCTTGAAAACGGCATGGCTGTTTCTATAGGACGTCTCCGCGAGGATACACAGTACGACTACAAGTTCGTATGTCTTTCACACAACACTCTCAGAGGTGCTGCAGGCGGCGCTGTCCTTATGGCAGAACTTCTTGCTGCAAAGGGATATTTTGACTGATTTTCTAAAGGAGAAATTACTATGAAAAATACAATTTTCACCGGCGCGGGAGTTGCGATAATCACCCCCATGAATGCCGACGGTTCAATAAACTATGATGAATTCGGCAGAGTTATTGATTTTCAGGTAGAGAACGAAACAGACGCTATCATAGTCTGCGGAACTACAGGAGAATCCGCCACAATGACCGACGAGGAGCACGTAGAGTGCATCCGCTACTGTGTGGACCGTGTAAAGGGACGCATCCCCGTCATCGCAGGCACAGGAAGCAACGACACCAGATATGCCGTGGAGCTTTCCAAAGAGGCTGAAAAGCTTGGTGCGGATGCTCTGCTGCTGGTGACCCCCTATTACAACAAGACCTCCCAGAGGGGACTTGTTGCTCATTTCACCGCAGTTGCCGACAATGTGAATATCCCCATCATTCTGTACAACGTTCCATCCAGAACAGGAATAAATATTGCTCTTGATACATACGTGACACTTTCCAAGCACAAAAATATCGCTGCAACCAAGGAGGCAAGCGGAAATATCTCCGCTATCGCAAAGATAATCGAAGCCTGCGGAGACGATCTTGACGTATACAGCGGAAATGACGACCAGATAGTCCCCATCATGTCCCTTGGCGGAAAAGGCGTTATCAGTGTACTTTCCAACGTTATGCCAAAGGAGACCCATCAGATGGCACAGCTTTGTCTGGACAACAATTTCGCCGAGGCTGCTAAGCTGCAGATCAAGTATCTGGAGCTTTGCAATGACCTGTTTATGGACGTCAACCCTATCCCCGTAAAGGAAGCTATGAATATCATGGGCTTTAACGCCGGAGAATGCCGTCTGCCCCTGCTTAAAATGGAGCAGAGCAAGATAGACACTCTCAAAGCATCTATGCAGAAAATGGGACTGGTAAAGTAGACACTGGCTGAGCCTGCACCCTTATCACGAAAGGAACGATAAAAATGGTCAAAGTTACAATATGCGGCGCAAACGGAAAAATGGGAAAGGTCATTTCCTCGGTAATAAAGGACCGCACCGACTGCACCGTTATTTCGGGCATAGACCTTAACACCGAGCCGGGAGACGGCTTCACCGTCTATGCAAAGCCCTCGGAGCTTCCCGAAAAGCCGGACGTTATCATAGACTACTCCCACCCGACAGGACTGAGCGATCTGCTTGATTACTGTCTTTCAACGGGGACGGCAATTGTCATTGCCACCACAGGCTACACCGAGGAGCAGATAAGCTCTATAAAAAAAGCCGCTGACCAGATACCGGTGTTTTTCACATTCAATATGTCCCTGGGAATAAATCTGCTCTGCAAGCTTGCAAAGACTGCAGCGGAAGTCCTTGGAGGGCAGTTTGACATCGAGATAGTAGAAAAACACCACAACCAGAAGATAGACGCTCCCAGCGGAACAGCCATCATGCTTGCAAATGCTATAAATGAGACTCTGGACAACAAGTACAACTACACCTACGACAGACATTCCCAGCGGAAAAAGCGTGAGAAGCACGAGATCGGTATGCACTCCATCCGGGGCGGGACTATCGTGGGAGAGCATGAGATAATCTTCGCAGGACGTGACGAGGTCATCACACTTTCCCACTCTGCCGCTTCAAAGGAAGTTTTCGCAGTAGGCTCCGTAAATGCAGCAGTATATCTTTGCACTCGCTCTGCAGGACTTTACGATATGGCTTCCCTTGTGGACAACGGAAAATAAAATTATCAAGTTTGTCAAAACAAACTAAAAATACCGCACAAATTTTGTGCGGTATTTTTATTGACAAATGATAGTTTGTCATGATAAACTATATACAGACGATAGGGTTTGTCTGAACAAATTAGTTTTAAAGGAGTATCTGAAATGGAAGAATACAAGCTTTTTGACGCAGAATACAGGCTTTTGTCCCTGATATGGGAGAATGAACCAATAAACTCCACTCAGCTATCCAAGCTGTGTCTTGAAAAACTGGGCTGGAAGAAGCCCACCACCTATAATCTGATACGCAAGCTGTCGGAAAGAGGGTTTCTGAAAAGCGAAAACGCCACCGTTACCGCTCTTGTGAAAAAGGAACAGGTGGCAAAGTACGAGGGCGAAATGGTGGTGGAAAAGAATTTCGGAGGCTCCCTCCCCGCTTTCATATCAGCATTTCTGGACGGAAAAACCATCTCCGCAGAGGAAGCAGACGAAGTAAAAAGAATGATCGACAAAGCAAGGAGAAATAAATGATTATGTTGGAAAGTATTATGCAGACTATCCTGACTGCAAGCTTTACGGCGGGAATCGCGGCAATTGCAGTCATGCTGCTTCGTATCCCAATGCAGAAGCTTCCGAAAAAGTGGTCGTATATGCTCTGGGCGGTGGTGTTCTTTCGCTGTCTGTGCCCCCTTTCGGCAGAAAGTGCGGTGAGCATTTTCAATGTCTTTGCTTCCGAACATAGTACCTCTGTACAAGTGACAGAAGCGGTATATGATGTACAGACAAACCTTGTGACAGAGTACCATTACGGAAATGTTCAGGTATCATCTGACGACCCTATATACAAGGATTACAGCGGCAATGCAGCTTTCAACAGAACGACCGCCGATGCCGTTCCCGGCACAGCAAGCGAAGAAAAGCCGATAGACCGTGATACTGTAATATTTGCAATTTGGGTAACAGGAGTCATGGTCATGATCTGGTATGCCGTGATCTCCTATACGATGCTTATGCAGAAGGTCAGTGCTGCTGTAAAAATGCCTGACGGTGTATACGAGACCGACATGATATCCACCGCTTTCACTGCCGGATGCTTTGTTCCGAGAATCTACCTCCCATATGGTCTTTCCGAAAACGAACGGAGACTTATAATCGCGCATGAAAAGGTACATATCAGGCGTTTTGACTTCATTCTGAAGCCTCTGGCATTTGCGGGACTGGCTCTCCACTGGTTCAATCCGTTTATTTGGGCGGCGTTTGCTCTTATGGCAAGGGATATGGAGCTTTCCTGCGATGAAGCCGTACTGGAATCGCTGGGTCCGGAGGAAAAAGAAGATTACTCCGAGGCACTTTTAAAGGTATCCATGAAAAAAAGCGGACTTGCAGCCGCTCCTGCATTTGCAGAGACAGGAGTAAAGTACAGAGTAAAAAATGTTCTGGAATACAAGAAACCCGGGATCGCAGGTACTGTTCTTGCAGCTCTGATAGTAGTATCATCCTGCGCTGTTCTTGGGACAAATGCGGTGGAAAGCTACAGTGCATCGGGTGCTGCTTCTGTATCAGAGGATACTGCCATAATTTCTCAGGTTTATGACAGCGGCTCTCTTATGCAGGGTCAGACAGCAGTATCCCCTGCAAGTGAAGCGAGCGAGCAATGGACATACGCAGGGATCACACAAAGACTTGAAGCCGAGGAAGCTGAGGCTGAAAATTTCAGCTATGCAGTATATGCTTCCGATACGGACTATCCTGTAAAAACTTACGATGTGTTGATATCATATCCTGACGGGATCATTGAAGAATTTACAATTGCAGAAAACCAGCTTTTTGCATTTTCCGATCTTAGCAGCACTGAATTTAAAGTAGCTGTAGCTGAAGCTTCCGATACAGAAATCCAGGATACCATTTTTGAATACAGCAGTGAAGACGAAAGCACAGCAGAATATCCCGTATATATAACCGTCACCGATGCAATAGATTCCGTCCGGGAATATGTTGTTATGCATGAATCGGGAGAATACACCATGAGCATTCTTTACGAGCCATACGGGATGTACTATGATTATCAGAAAAACTGCTATATTTATAACGGCGATCCGGTAAGGTTCTTTTATGACCCGATAGAGGGGGCGTCATTCACAAACTATTATACCGGAACGATAGACCTTGAAGCGGTATATGAAGATGGTGTTCTTGCAGGCGTAACCGAATGCTCCGATGAAGCATACGCACTGCATGATGAAAAACAAGAGCTGTTTTCGTCCGTTCTGCCGGACACCTCTATAGTAGTTCTTCCGGACACTCCTATAGTAATGGTAAAATAAAAAATACGAGAGGATCTTAATATATGAATATCAAAAAATTGGTATTGCTGCTCCTTGCAGCGGCAATGCTTAGCTTCGTGCTGCCCTCATGCAGCAAGGATAATAAAAAATCCGCTGTCGACGGACTGTCCCTGACCGGGGAGACCGTCTGGCGGGGAGAACGAATTTACATTGACGGTATCACACTAAACGGAATTACACGCACAGACAATTTCCTTTACCGTGACGGACGGGTATATTTCAAAACAACAGAGTATCCGGACGGCATGGAAGATCCGAGCGGAAACAGAGTGGCAGTCACTATCCATTCCGTAAATACAGACGGAAGCGATCTTATGAGCATACCTGTTGTTGACGGAAAAACCGAATATTTTGACTGCTTTACCCTTGACGGGGACGGCAATATCGTGTTTATGGAGACTGTTATCACTGACGATTCCGCTCCACCGGAAAAGACCGCCTTTCTATTGAAAAAATTCTCCACCGATGGCAGTGAGCTTTCCTCTGTTGATATCACAGACGCTGTAAAATCCACCGCGGACGAGTATTTTTACGACAGAAGCATTGCCGTGGACGGCAGCGGAAACATTTACATAGCCAGCAGCACATATATTTTAGCCTTCTCCCCAGAGGGAAAGCTTGTTTTCGGAACAGAAACAGAACAATTCGGCTACGTAAACCTCCTTGTAGTTTCAGCGACCGGAGATGTATACGGCAGGATATATCAGGACGGATTGGTAATAAAAAAGATAGACCCTGTTACAGGAGAACTCGGAAAAGACATCAAGCTTTCGGACACCGAGTACGACTACACGTCCGTCCCCTACAGCGGAGCAGGAAAAACGGAAATTTACGTTGACAATGGTACCTCTCTCACAAGCCTTGACCCGGTCAGCGGAGAGATCACCGAAATTCTTAACTGGGTGGACTCCGACCTTATCCGCAATGAGATAAGCGGCATTTTTCCCTCTGAGGATGGCAGCGGATTTGTCTGCATAGGACTTTCCTACCCTGGTGAAGCCCCTGTCATTACATTGATAACTCCCCATGATGCATCTGAGCTTCCGAAACGGACAGAGCTTATCATGGCAGGTTCGTCATATGCAGTGACTGCTCCACTTGAATTTCAGGCAGTAAAGTTCAATACAGAAAACGACAGCTACCGAATCAAAATAAAAAAATATACGGATGACGATTATCTGACAAGGCTGAACTCCGATATTATCTCAGGAAATATCCCCGACATTCTCATTGTAGATTCGCAGATGAACCTGCAAAGCTACATTTCAAAGGGACTTTTCTGCGATATGTACGAATTTATAGACAGCGACAGCGAGCTTAGCCGTGACGATCTTTTACCGAATGTCCTTTCTGCTTTTGAAACAGACGGCAAGCTGTATGACTTTACAAGCAGCTTTATGATCTCCACAGTTATCGGAAAAGCTTCTATCTTCAAGGAAAGCGGAATTGATTTTGACCGTCTTGAAGAAATAAAAAACGGCTCACCCCAAGGAACCGAGATCTTTTCCGGAATGAGCAAGAATGATGTTCTGCAGTACGGCTTGCGGATAAGTGCCGACAATTTTATCGATCACAAAAAAGGAGAATGTTATTTTGATTCCGATAAATTCATAAAGCTTCTGGAATTTGCAAACAGCTTCCCCTCTTCGGCTGAGCTTAATTTTGACGATGGATTCTGGCAGCATCTTGACAGTATGTATCTGGACGAGAGCGTGCTTCTTATGATGCCCATGATCTCATGCTATGGCGACTATTTCTGCTACGAGCGCGGATATTTCGGCGATACCGTTACTACAGTAGGATTCCCCTCTGTTTCTGGAGAACCGGGCTCTGCGATCTTTACAAACGACGGTTTTGCCATCTCGGCAAAGTCGGGAAATTCAGATGGTGCATGGCAGTTTATCCGCACCCTGCTGCTCCCCGAATTCCAGAATGAGACTGGGGATTTCCCCGTAAGAAAGTCTGCACTGGACAACAAGGCAAAAAAGGAAATGAACATCGGCGACGATGGCTCCTACAGTTCAATAATAACCATGGGCGACTGGTCACTGGCAAGCACGAAATTTGTTTCTGATATAGGTAAGCCCTCCCAGTCGGACATTGACAGGATAAATACTCTGGTTACTTCGGTATCCCGTCGTGAGCTGTACAATTCCACTATCAGAGAGATCGCCGCCGAGGAAGCCTCCGCATACTTTGCAGGAAGCAAGTCCGCCAAGGAGACCGCAGACATGATACAAAACAGAGTAAAGCTTTATCTTACCGAAAATTCATGAGATAACAGCCACTGCTTTTTATCCACTCCCCCTGCGTAGCCTGTAAGGCTCCCGTCAGAGCCTACCACTCTGTGACATGGGATAATAATGGAAATGGGATTGTGTCCTACCGCTCCCCCCACTGCCTGCGCAGACATATGGGAAAGCCCTCTTTGGGACGCTACTCTCTCGGCTATCTCCCCGTAGGTCATGGTCTGACCGAAAGGGATGGTGAGAAGTATCTCCCACACAGATTTTTGAAAATCCGTACCTTTCATTGTTATAGAAGGTGTAAAGTCCGGAACTTTTCCTCCGAAATAAAATTCCAGCCACCTCTCCGTATGCTCAAATACGGGGAGGTCTTTTTCATGAGGGTCGCCCGAAAGCGTTGAGCCGAAATACTTCTGCCCGTCGAACCACAGTCCCGTCAGGGAATCGCCCTCGCTTGCAAGAGTGATGCCTCCCAGAGGGGAGGCATAATGATGTATATAGCTCATTTTGTTCTTCAGTCCAATTTCATTTTAAATTGCCGTGCCGCTCAATTACTGTTACAGACACAATATGTAACGATATGCCCGCGGTGGCTTCCCCGCTCAAGGCTCAGTCTTGCTCAGTCTTGTTGTCGATGTGAACATCAAGCTGGTTATAGGGTATCTTTATATCTTCTTTGTCAAATTTTTCCTTTACCTGTTCGATAAGGTCGAAATGTACCGTCCAGTAGTCTGCGCTTTTGACCCAGACCCGCACAGTAATATTCAGCGAGCTTGCGGAAAGCTCTCCCAGACGGACAAAAGGCTCGGGCTCCTTTAAAATAAGAGGGTGAGCTTCAATAACTTCCTCAATTGCGGAGACCGCCTTTCTGTGGTCGTTGTCATAGGAGATACCGAAAACGGCATCCACACGTCTTGTTTCCTCGGAGCTGTAATTGGTAATTGCAGAGGTCACTGCGACGCCGTTGGGAATAAAAATACCCTTGTTGTCGGGAGTCGCCAGCTTGGTAAAGAGAATGGATATCTCCTCAACAGTCCCTGCCTGAGAGCCTATCTCCACATAGTCCCCTACCTTTATAGTGCGGTTTATGAGAAGTATCACTCCCCCCGCAACATTGGAAAGGCTGTCCTTCAGAGCAAGTCCAACCGCCACTCCCGCAGTTCCAAGCACGGTTATGATAGACGTCATGGGGATGCCAAGAACAGTAAGAGCGATTATAAGAATAATTGCAGTGGAGACGATCTTTATCACCGACTCAAGAAATTTGCGGACGGTCTGATCCACCCTGCTTTTTTCTGCACCCTTGGCAAAGAGCTTCAGAACGAGTCTGTTGACAAATACTCCCACTATGTAGATGATTATGGCAAAAATAATGGTGGGGATAAAGCCCGTTATCTTATTTATAAATTCCTCCATTTGATATATCCTTTCAAAAATACTTATGATACTACTATAAAGCATTTATTTGACCTTTCTGTGGATAATATGTTAATTATTTATACCGCTTAATGTTCATAAATATTCCTAAAAAAATATTATAAAATGTTATTTTTTTATCAAAAAATATATTGCAAAATCATCCGAAATAAGGTATAATTAATTAGATATTGATTAAAGGAGATTTTTCTATGGGAATGCAAATGGAAATGTCTTATGTTATCGCAGTGGTGATCACAGGTCTTGTAGTGGTTTTCCTGGGACTGATACTGCTGATCGCATTTATAAGCATTATCGGTGCGATATTCAAGAAGCTTAACAGCAGACCAAAAGCACCTGCTAAAACAAATGCGCCGGCAGCTGTCAAGCCGATCCCTAAAGCCGCAGCCGCACCGCAGCCTGCTGCAGCCGTTCCTGCCGATACGGACGATGACGAGATAATCGCAGTCATTTCAGCAGCAGTAGCTATGATGAGCGCGGCGGAAGGAAAAAATTACAGGGTACGTTCTGTAAAAGCTGCTTCTTCAAAGGCATACGGCGGCAATGCATGGGCTTCCGCAGGACTCAGAGAATCCACCAGTCCATTCTAACACCATTTAAAATAATACAGAAAGGATACTATTTCGATGTTTGAGATTTTCATGGAAGCTATTAAAGAGCTTGCAGCAACCAGCGGATTTGCAGCACTTGGCATCAAGGAAATAATCATGATACTTATTTCCTTCGTATTCATGTATCTTGCCATTGCAAAAGGCTTTGAACCGCTGCTTCTTCTCCCTATTTCTTTTGGTATGCTTCTTACCAATCTTCCTCTTTCGGGGCTTTACAATCCCGATTTGTTTATCATCAATGAGGAAGGACATATCGACGTTCTGAACGTACTTACCAACGGCGGTCTGCTTGACCTGCTATATCTTGGCGTAAAGCTGCAGGTGTATCCGCCGCTGATATTCCTGGGTATTGGTACAATGACCGACTTCTCCCCTCTTATTGCAAATCCCAAGAGCTTCCTTCTGGGAGCTGCTGCTCAGGCAGGTATCTTCATCACCTTTATCGGTGCGGCTCTCCTGGGAATGTCCGCTACAGAGGCAGGCTCCATCGCTATCATCGGAGGTGCGGACGGTCCTACAGCGATCTATGTTTCCAGTAAGCTTCTCAAGCCCACAGATACCATAGATACAGGTACTATCGCCCTTGCTGCATATACTTATATGGCTCTTGTTCCTATCATACAGCCTCCTATCATGAGACTGCTCACCACTAAAAAGGAACGCTCAGTCGTTATGGGACAGCTCAGGGACGTTTCCAAGACAGAGAGGATCATCTTCCCTATCGCTGTTACAATAGTAATTTCCCTGCTTGTTCCTTCTGCTGCTCCTCTGGTAGGTATGCTCATGCTGGGCAACCTTCTCAAGGAAAGCGGAGTATGTCAGCGTCTTGTTGACACCGCACAGAATGCTCTGATGAACATTGTTACTATCTTCCTTGGAGTTTCAGTGGGCGCTACCACACAGGCTGACAAGATTCTTAACCTGTCATTTGCAAAGGTTATTATCCTGGGAGTTATAGCTTTTGCGATAGGCACTGCAACAGGCGTTCTCTTCGGAAAGCTCATGTACGTTGTGACAAAGGGCAAGGTAAATCCGCTTATCGGTTCTGCAGGTGTTTCTGCCGTACCGATGGCAGCCAGAGTTTCCCAGAAGGTTGGTGCAAGCGAGAATCCCACAAACTTCCTGCTCATGCACGCTATGGGACCCAACGTTGCAGGCGTTATCGGCTCTGCCGTTGCAGCAGGCGTACTTCTCAGCATTATATAACAGTCATATAGAAACAATAAAGGCACTCCAAAGACTGAGCCTTTACCCTTACCGCAGGATACTGCATCGGTAAGAGTAAAGTACGGACACGGAAGCATAAATCTTCTGTACCGTTACAGTCTAAAGGAGTGCCTTTTTTAATTGCAATGTTATTTGTTGTCAATAAATTAACTCAGTCCCAATACAATGTAACTATCTGACCTGCATTTTCTTTTTCAATTTCAGAAATAACGGGGACTCCGTTTTCAGATCGACTGATAAGATATATCTTAGAATATTCTACCTCATTGCAATCACAAAAATACCTGATATCACTTGGTTCTGTCATTTCTGATATTGATACCAGTTTCTTTACATCACTTATATCCAAATCTGTATCTATCCATAGCTGGTCAGCGTAAGTAAATTTTTCTCCGTTTGAAGAGGTCAGCTCATATCCGTAGGTCAGAACATAAATTTTGCAGTCAGGGTCACTATCTTTAAGCGTACTTACAAATCTATTCAAATCAGGTATATCTTCATCATCAAGAGAAAACTGGTTATATCTTTTCTCATTTTCATCAAAAAATATATTATATTCACTTAAAACAGCATCCTCCAATTCAAATTTATTTGAATTAAATACACTTTCCAAAAAATGCATAAATTTATACCTCCATTCTTAAACGTTAATCAGATCATATCAGTATTTTCTGCTTTCATAGTAAAATGACATGATTTATTTCAATGCTTCCTGCCATTCTCCGTTTTCCTTATAAAAGAAGTATTCACTTATATTTTCATTCAGGAAAACTTCCAACATTTTATCCATTCCGTCTGCCAGAGCAGATTTTTTCATTTCTTTTAATTCGATCCAATAAACCTCCCCCTCGTCAGATGATCTTACCATCCCTTCAAATTTATCCGTTTTATAGAATAAGACCATATATCTTGAACCATCATCATTTACCCAGTCTTTTATTCCGCATAATTTTGGGGCAGATATCTTTAACCCGGTCTCTTCAAACACCTCACGTATTACAGCATCTGTCAATGACTCGCCTGTTTCAACGTGTCCGCCCGGAAATGTAATTCCGCTGTAATCATCATCTACCCTATCCTGTACTAAAACCTTATCATTATCGTATATCATGCACATATTGGTTATAGTTACTTTTTCTGTTCTATCCATTATCAGCTCTCCGCATTTTAATTTGTATGTAAATCATTATGCCAAACCGGAATTTGACATTTTATGCAGCTATCTCCTCAATGATCTGATACCTGTCCCAATGCAAACCACACCAATTAACAATAAAAATATGTAAAGCAGAGCTTGCGACGATCTTGTCTTGGTAGTATCAATAACATAAGAAGTGAGAAAAAATCCGTATGTTTCCAGATCATCACCGAATATATATTCAGCACATTCCTGCAGATAGGAATCCATTTCCGGACTGTTTATCTGAAGATTGCCTGTTAATGTGACTGAAACTGTCCCATCATCATAAAATGTCTCTATTGCCTGATCCATTTCTGCAATTTTAGCTTTTTTTCCGACTTCGGCAGAGAATATCATTCCGTTATCACCAAGCATTGCATATTGCTGGGTCTTAAAAGGCAGCGGGATGAATCCGTTAAGATACTGCTGTGTTTCCGCATAATTGTCAATAGGAAATTCGCAGGTAAAAGTAACATACTTATCCCTTGGCAATTCTTCGTTATTTTGCAGTATTTCGTTCAGATTCACCGTATTTCCCGTGAAAATATACTCAGCATCATGTACGAACATTACTATGGAAAGTCCGGACAGAAAGAGCCCCAATATTATCATAATTACACATCTTGATTTTGACATTTTAAATCCCCCTATAAATTCCAGTTTATCAGGCAGTTACCCGACAAAAAAATCATACCCTGCATTTGTTTGATCCAGCAGCTTGCTTTTCAATTTATATATTTCCGTTTCGGAAACCCCTTTAGACTGCAGATAATTTTCGACAGTTTTATACTTTTCTCTTAAATATATCAGTACATTCTCCATGTATTCAGGTTTGACATACAACAAATGATCCGGCAGAACAGCTTTTGCTTTTTTTATCATTTCATATAAGTAAACATTTGATATTTCATAATCTGCGTAAATATCAAAGTCCGACACCCCTGCCAATAACAGCAATAATGCAGAAATTATTCCCGTCCTGTCTTTACCCTCCTGACAATGAAATAACACACCGCCGGCCGAGTTTGCCATTGTTCTGAAAATATTAACAATGGCTGTGTCATTCTCGATCATACGACAGTAATTTTCAATAACGTCATTTTCTGAATCCGGAGCTTTTGCATTTACCGACAATGGATAGTTACAGCAGGAAAATCTGTTATCGGATACAAAAGCGTTAGGGCTCGTATTGGCGATCTTCTCATTTCGCAAATCTATAATAGTTGTTATATCATTCTTAATTAGAAAATCTTTTACAGAATCAGATATGCTATGCGGAGCATCACTGCGAATAAATCTCAGAGGTTTGATATATTTGCCGTTCACTGCCGGAGTATATCCCAGATCCCTTGCATTAAAGGTATTGTCCCAATTATATCTCAGCATTGTTATACCTCACAAAGTCAGATGCATCCAGCCTTTCTGAACCGAAATTCACATTACGATCTCTGACTTATAATATTGTTCCTGAAACCTTACTTGCTCCATTATTTCATCTTTGCTGAAAAAGCAGTGTTCAGGACACACGACCCACTTTTCTTCTACATCATCTGATCTGTGAATAATTGCAATTATCTTGCCGGTAAATTTCTCTACAGCTTCATTTACTCCTAAAACATAAGCGTCCTGTTCTTCTCCGTCCGGTGCAATGATCCCCTCAATATAACCATAGTTAATTGGATAATACATATCATTATATTCCGGATGATAACTTCCAAGTGGTCTGTCAATAGTTACTGTAACAATGTCACCGATCATAAATATTACCTCCGTAAATTACGATTTATATTTTCACTCATCATACCATACAAAAATAATAAAACCTTAGTAATGTAAATCATAATTTAGCAAAATAATCAGATAAACTGGCAGCATAGTATTCACCACCTTCATCAAAATATTCATATAAATAAACTGTTCCATCGGGTTTGAGCACAAAAAATCCTCCCGCACCGTTCCCTGCAAAGACTGTACCTTCATCACAATGTAAATCAAAAAAACTCTCAGTTTCCGACTTGATTTCATCAAATGAATAGACTATATTGTCCATTACAAAAGGTTTTCCATCGTTTACATCAGGGAATATCACTAATTTTTCTATTCCATTACTGATTTCTAAAATCTCTAATAGTTCAACAGGAAGTATTTTTCTTGCTTCATTGTATTGCTTTTCATCAAGTGGAGAACATAGTTTACATGAATCGCCATACTTTTGCTGTATGAGCTTTATGATACTCATATCTTAGATCACCTCTGCTAAATTATGATTTTTGATTTATATTCCAACAATAACAAAATAATCAAACTCTTTGAAATTTTCTTCCACCCAGGCAGATACTTCATGAATAACCTTCATGGCTTTTCCGCCTGCCTTTTCCGCATTCTGCTGAATGACCTCCCATTTTTCCTTGTCTATAATGGTTATATAATAATAATTGAAGTTAGGTACAATTTTATACAACTCTATTTCGTCTACAATATCCATATGGAGCAATAGTGAATCTTCCAGCCAAAAAACAGATTCATATTCTTTTTCCTTTTGACCTCTTTGAAACTCAAAAAAACAACTGCCACCGGTTTGTTTTCTCCGACTCTCAGTTATAAAAAATTCCATATCATCACCTGTAAATAATGATTTATATTAACAATCATTATACCATACCACAAAAAATAAGTCAAACAAAGCTCAAACGGTTCTGAACAAATTCAAATCCATCTGAGCTTTTTATTATAGTTACCCAAAGAAAAACTGATACACCACGCCGAACCATTCCCGCACCCAGTAGGTGGGAAGCAGATAAAGGGACGTCCCCGCCGAGACCGCCGAGGTCTCCAGACCGTACTTCCGGCATATCATCTTAGCTCTCAGCTGGTGATAGTCGTTTGTGACGATGACCGCCCCTCCGGACAAGCCGTTCTCTTCCATCTTCTCCATGGAAAAGCGTATATTCTCGTCCGTGCTTGTGGACTTGTCCTCCATGATTATCCTGTCAGGAGATATCCCCCGCTCCACAAGGACATTTTTTATGCACTCCGCTTCGGAAATAAGCTCGTCCCCGCCCTGACCTCCTGAAGCAATGCATATAGCCCCCGGGTTCTTTTCCAGATACTCATACGCCGCGTCGATACGTCTTCTCAGCATAAGAGTAGGCACGTCTCCCCTGACACGACAGCCCAGGACTATCACCGTATTGCCGTTCCCATCAGCAGGGACGGACTCCGCCGCCCTTATCATCAGCACTGAAATGACCGCCGCCGCTATGACACATACCGCCGCCAGACCTGCAATGACCGAAAATACTATCCTGACCGTCCTGTTACTGCTTATGACAGGATAAAGCCTGCCCCAGAACAGAGAAACAAACGCCAGAAACGCACAAATAGCCATACCCGCTCCGTTTCCGATGTTGATTATCCCGGTAAAAACGGGAGCGAGAAAAACCAGAAATCCCAGTATAAAAACTATCCCCAGAATAACTCCGGGGACAGAGATCTTATCAAACATACCCATTACAGAGCTTCCTTAAGAGCCTTTGCAAGCTGATCGGGACAGGAGGTTCCCCTGCCGTTGCAGCTGATGCCCTCCAGTCTTTTTATAGCCTCGTCCACCTTCATGCCCTTTACCAGAGCAGCTACTCCCTGAGTGTTTCCGTTGCAGCCGCCCATAAACTGAACGCTGTCTATAATGCCGTCGTTGACCTCAATATTTATCATTTTTGAGCATACGCCCGATGTTGTATAACGAATATTCATTTTAACTTCCTCCAAGTAAATTACTTTGTGATCCTTGCTATCCCCGACTTTACAGCCGCATCTGCCACTGCCTCTGCGATTATGTTTGCTATGTTCTTGTCAAAAGCATCGGGAAGGATGTATTCCGCGCTCAGCTTGTCGGGAGACACCGCTCCCGCAATTGCATAAGCTGCCGCCCGCTTCATTTCCTCGTTGATATCCTTTGCCCTCACTGCAAGAGCGCCCTTGAACACTCCGGGGAAAGCAATAACATTATTTATCTGGTTGGGGAAATCGGAGCGTCCCGTTCCCACAACGAATGCCCCAGCCTCCTTTGCAAGATCCGGCATGATCTCGGGAGTGGGATTTGCCATTGCGAAGATTATCGGCTTGTCCGCCATGGAACGTACCATGTCCTGCGTCACAAGATTCGGCTTGGAAACTCCGATAAATGCGTCCGCACCTTTCAGGGCGTCAGTAAGACCTCCCCTGCGGTGATCTTTATTTGTAAGCTTAGCCATCTCATAATGGGAGGGATTTTCAAACTCGTCCCCATCGCAGATAATACCCTTAATATCGACCATGATAATATCTTTTATACCCAAAGAAAGGAACTGCTTTGCGATAGCACAGCCTGCCGCACCTGCTCCGTTGATGACCAGCGTCATATCCTCTATTCGCTTTCCGCAGACCTTTGCCGCGTTGAGCATAGCCGCAGAAGCAACGATAGCAGTTCCGTGCTGGTCGTCGTGGAAAACGGGGATGTCCAGCTTTTCTTTAAGCCTCCGCTCGATCTCAAAGCATCTGGGAGCGGAAATATCCTCTAAATTTATCCCTCCGAAGCTGTAGGAGATGAGCTCTATCGTGCGGACGATCTCGTCCACGTCCTTTGAGTTTACGCATATAGGAAAAGCGTCCACCCCTGCAAATTCCTTAAAGAGAGCGCATTTGCCCTCCATAACAGGCATTGAAGCCCGGGGACCTATGTCTCCCAGACCAAGGACAGCGGTGCCGTCCGTAATTACCGCCACCAGATTTGCCCGTCTTGTAAGGTCGTAGGACAGGTCTGGGTTTTTCTCAATTTCCAGACAGGGCTGTGCTACTCCGGGAGTGTAGGCGTTGGAAAGCTGCTCCCGGTCGTTTACCTCACAGCGGGAGATAACTTCTATCTTGCCCTTCCATTCGTAATGCTTTTTCAGAGACGACTGCATAATATCCATTGTTAAGACTTCCTTTTATTTACTTTTCTTTTTTATTTGCAAGCTTGATTATCCTGTCAATATTTTCCTTGTCGGTAGTATTGCTTCCTATGTGAGTAGGATGAGCATTGTACAGACCGTGGAAATCCGAGCCTCCGGTCACAATAAGATTATACTTGCCTGTAATATCAAGAATCTGTTTCTGCTGCTCCTCGTTTGCTGTATAGTGATATACCTCCGCACCGTCGATCTTGCCCTTGGCGGCGAGCTCCTCCAGCAGGTCAAGAGAGTCGTAATAAACAGGGTGCGCCATAACAGCCACTCCCCTTGAAGAGTGGATAAGGTCAAGGACGAAATTTACGTCCGGATACTCTCTCTCAACGATACAGGTACCGTTTTTCAGGTTGAAAAGCTTGTCGTTAAGCTCCCCGTAAAATTCGGTGGTATACCCGTAATCTATCAGAGCGTGCATTATATGCTGCTTGAAAATGCTCTTGGAGCCTGTAGCATATTTCATAACGCTTTCGGCAGTTATGGGGTAGAGCTTCATGACATTTTCAACCATTTCCTTGGCGCAGGCTTTGCGGATCTCACAAGCCTTGCGGCAGACACCCTCCAGCCTGTCCGGCTTCTGAGGAGCGTAGCAAAGAATATGTACCTTGCGTCCCCGGGTCTTGTCCCACGCAGAAAGCTCCACACCGGGAAGAACCTGAACGCCGTATCTGTCCCCAAGTATTTTTGAACGGGAAATAGACGACATTGTATCATGGTCGGTAATGGAAATAAAGTCCACTCCGGTACGTTTAGCCTGAACTATAACGTCCTCGATTCCTAAGGAACCGTCAGACAGCTTGGTATGGCAATGAAGGTCTCCAACCATATCCATATCCTCCTTAAAATACATTTAATACAATTATATCATAACTCGACAAGCAAATGCAATAACATTTTATGAACAAGGCTGAGCCTTGACCCTTATCTACCCCCACCCTTATTAAATTCAAACAATTTAGTAAGCATAGCCCCCTATCAAGGGGGCGGCAAAGCTGTTCAATCAGATCTTAAAGCCCCTTCAAAGGAAATGAATCCAGCTTCCAGACACCATCCTCCTGAACGATCCTTGCGTACATAGAAGGGTTTATGTCATGCGGGATATCCTGACCAATGGTGTAAGAATACACTCTTGCAGTAATGACTCCGTTCTTTTCCTCTGCGCTGTCAATATACTTTATGCTTTCATAATGACCGGGAGCGCCATCGGATTGACATATATAACCATCATACTCCATAAGGTCTCCTGTATCATATATATAGTAGGAATAAAACTGCTCTGCCATAGACTCGGTACAGTATTCCCGCAGTCTTTCCATGACCTCCTCCTTTGTCCGGAAGCCTTCTTTTTCATATCTGCAATAATAGGGATTATCTTCTATCGGCTCTCCGAAATTACTTCCATCATAATCATACAGACCGCCCACAAATTTACCATGACTTTTGAAAACATCAGCGGCAATTGCAGCATATCCCGTTGGTTCGGGATACGGCTCGGAGTACCCCTCGAAACGCAGATTCTCCCTGTCAAAGGTAAAGACCCGTCTGATAAGCGGTTCAAGCACGTAATCCATATTGTACGAAGGCGAAGAATAGGAAACAAATTCATTGCTTCCTGTCCCGAAGCAGGTAAGCATGGTGTAGTCGACTCCGTCCTGCTTTTCGCCGTCCAGATACCATTCTCCCTGGCAAAACTTGCCGTCAACAATAAAGTATGTATCGTATGTCAGACCCCAGCCCGTTCTTGGAAGTGCAAAACAGGGCGGAGCGTCAAAATCATAGAATCCCATATGTGCATATCTGGAATAAAATTCGTATCTGTCAAGAAGATATATCACGTCACCGGAAAGGAGCTCCATACTGTCAGTAACACCATTTTCATCAGCCGCATAAAGGACAGCATCATCATTATCTTTTTTTACCGCATAAACCGTATATCCTCCGCCTATATCCGGATCAAAATAGGATATTTCCCTGACCGCGTGCACATCTGCATCGTAAATAAGTTCTTTCGTAAATTCAAATGGGGTATAGCTGTCAGGAAAATTATCAGATAACTGGTATTTGGTCTCTTCCAGTATGCCGTCAGCTTCGGTAAGCATATAGCAGCAGTCATTCCCATAAAGACGGTAGCTGTAATATCCGTAAGTATATATTTCCTTGATCTCATCGCCGCTTTCCGCAATGGAATCAAGATACTCTTTTCCTCCGTTTATATGGGTTTCAAAATCCTCGGGAGCGATATTTTCACAGGCAAGCTGACGGAAAACACCATCTGTACACAACGCAAATGGATAAACCATATCATCATTTTTTATCTCGCAGTAAAAAACACCATTTTTATACCGGTATGCATGGCTTGCCCCCTCGATGTCAAACACCTTTTCAGGTATACCATTTTCAAAGCTATAAATATTATTTTGATATGAGCTTGCACTTTGGGTCGTTTCCGTCATCAGAAAACTGTATGTGTTTGATTCTATGTGTCTTACTTTCAGGTCTGTATTGGTGTCGTTTTCGAGAATTGCATAATTATCCCCGTCTATATATACCAAAAATCCGCCGCCGGGACCCCATCCGGTGTATTTCAGAAGCAGCAGGTCCTCATACTCTCCATCCATATCAAAATCACTGTATCCGCTTGATATCAGCTTAATATCGTCAGCAGACTCAATTCTGGATCTTGGATCTGACTCATTATAACGCTGTATCTCGCTCTGAACGTGCTCATCTGACAAACATATTTCCTTTGCTAATGCCAGCATATCCTTGTTGTAAAACTCACGTTTAGGCTCTGTCATTGAAATACTGTATATCCGGCATTCCATAGCGTCAAAAGACTTGTCCGAAGCTATTGGAGTCAGGACTAACTCATCGACAGTCGCTTCTGTTCCGGGAAACGCTGACCTTTCGGTGACAACAGGCTCAGTACGCTTTTCCGTTGTCGACCAGGGCGTCTCTGTGGTTTCAGACACCGTAACACTCCGGGACTCCTCAAACTCTCCCTCCTGCCCTCCGGCGCAGGAGCAAAGAAGCAGACATATCACCAACAATAATGCAAGCTTTTTCATAATGACCCCTCCTGAATAAATTATACTTTATTATTTATCGGCACGCAATTACAGAGGGGTTACAAATAATTACAATGTAGTAACAAAATTACTATCCTGCCGTCAGCAGTCATACAAATTTATCCAGAAACCATACGTCCTTAACGGAAAACTCCCTGCCGTTCAGGTATTCCAGACATCCTCCGTCAGTGGAAAATCTGAATCTCAGCTTGTACGAATAAAGAGCCTGTGTCTTTACTTTATATTCTTTATTTATCCTGTTTATTCCATATTTGCCGTCTCCCAGCAGCGGACAGCCTATATGCGCCATATGAGCACGTATCTGATGTGTCCGTCCCGTGCCTAGTTTTATTTCAAGGAGGGCAAGCCTGTCGTTTGACTTTAACACCGTGTACTCCGTCACGATAGTTTTGTTTGAGGGGGTCTTTTTATCAGTGACACGGACAGTATTTTCTTCGGAGTTTTTTTCCAGATAAGCAGTAAGAACGTCATGCTTTTCAGGAGGGACACCCACCGTCACGCACAGATACAGCTTTTCTATCTCCCTGTCACGTATTTTCTGATTCAGCACTCTCAGTGCTTCCGCATTCTTTGCGGCAATGACGATGCCTCCCGTGTTCCGGTCAAGACGGTTGCACAGGGACGGCGCAAAGCTGTTTTCAGCATCGGGGTCGTACTCCCCCTTGTCATAAAGATACCGCTTCACACGGTTTATGAGGGTGTCCACCGAATTATCGTTGTCCTCATGGACAACAAGTCCGTTTTTCTTGTCGATAAGCAGGATATTTTCGTCCTCGTAGACTATATTAATGACGGAGGACACCGAAAGAAACTCTGTATCCGAAACGCTGTCGAAAAATTCATCGTTGATGTACATCTGAACGGTATCCCCCTCAGAAAGACGGGTGGATATCTCTGCCCGCTTTCCGTTCAGCTTTATCCTCTTGTTCCGTATAGCCTTGTACATCATGCTCTGAGGCAGACGCGGCACTGTCTTTGATACAAATTTGTCCAGACGCTGATCTGCGTCGTTTGCATTTATTGTAAACTCTTTCAAAATATCCCCCCTATTTCCGGCAAAAAATCTTACAGAATTATTAAATATAATTATATCACAAATTTTTTCTGAAAAACACCTTTTCAAATTAATTTTTTTGTAGTATAATATAAGAAACGTTTGTTTTCCAATGAATATGGACTAAAAAATATAAAAAGAGGGGTATAAAAAATGGCTAATAAAACGGATGATTCTGCAAAAGCACCAAAATCAAAAAAAGACCCGGAAGGTCTTCATGAGGGACACCGTGAAAGACTGAAAAAACGCTTCCTTGACGCAAACAGCTTCGAGGGATTCGAAGAACACCAGATACTTGAACTTATCCTGTTCTATTCCATACCGAGGATAGATACAAACGAGATAGCCCATGTGCTTCTGAATAAATTCGGAAGTCTTTCAGGTGTTTTTGACGCAGACTATGAAGAGCTTGTCAAAATCAAGGGTATAAGCATGAATTCCGCAACTCTTTTAAAAATGATACCCCGCCTTATCCCTGTATACTATAACTCCCGCAACAAGGACACAGTATATAACGACAGTAAGCGTATAACCGATATGTTCAAAGCGCATCTTACAGGACTTGACCATGAAGAGCTGTGGGTAGCCTGCTTTAACGGCAAGCTTGAGCTTATAACCTGTCAGCTTGTCAGCAAGGGTGTAGTCAACGGTGCAGATGTACAAACACGCAGGCTTATGGAGATAGTGATGAAAGCAAAAGCTGTAAGTATTGCTGTTGCGCATAATCACCCTAAAGGAAATGCTGTACCGTCAAGTGAGGATATGGCTTTCACAAGAGATATCAAAAGAGATATGGAACGTGTCCAGGTAAGTCTTCTGGACCATATTATAATAGGCGATAACGACACTCACTCTCTCAGATTAAGTCCCTATATGTTCTGGGAATGAGTACATAATTACTGAAAGGAAGGTGTTTCCCGACACTTTGACCCGGGAACTGCTGTTATGGATAAATTCAAGCTGATATCTGAATATACTCCCTCGGGAGATCAGCCAAAGGCTGTAGACAGGCTTGTGGAGGGTCTTGGCAAGGGTGTAAAGGAGCAGACCCTTATGGGCGTTACAGGCTCGGGAAAGACCTTCACAATGGCAAATGTCATCGCAAGGGTGAACCGTCCTACACTTGTACTTGCCCACAATAAAATTCTTGCAGCCCAGCTCTGTTCGGAGTTTCGGGAGTTCTTCCCCGAAAATGCGGTGGAGTATTTCGTTTCCTACTACGATTACTACCAGCCGGAAGCCTATGTCCCCTCTACGGACAGCTACATTGAAAAGGACTCCTCTATAAACGACGAGATAGACAAGCTCCGCCACTCCGCCACCCTTGCACTTGCGGAAAGACGGGACGTTATCATCGTTGCCTCGGTGTCCTGCATCTACTCTCTTGGCTCCCCTATCGATTACCGCACCATGGTGATCTCCTTAAGACAGGGCATGGAGCTTTCCCGTGACGAGCTTCTTGCAAGACTTGTAGGCATACAGTACGAGCGTAATGATGTGAACTTCGTCCGGAACAAGTTCCGTGTCCGGGGAGATGTAGTGGAGATCTTCCCTGCAGGCTCTACGGAAAACGCAGTTCGGGTGGAATTTTTCGGGGACGAGATAGACAGGCTCACCGAGTTCAAGGCTCTTACGGGAGAGGTCATCGCAACCCTTTCCCATGCGGCGATATACCCTGCCTCCCACTATGTCATTTCCCGTGAAAAAATGCATGATTCCATCGAGGAGATCGAGCGGGAGCTTGAGGAGCGCATAAAATATTTCAAGGACAACGATATGCTTATCGAAGCTCAGAGGATAGAACAGCGGACAAGATACGACATTGAAATGCTTCAGGAGATCGGCTTCTGCAAGGGCATAGAAAACTACTCCCGGATACTTGCGGGACGCGCCCCGGGAAGCGTCCCCTACACTCTCCTTGACCACTTTCCCGAGGATTACCTTCTTATCGTGGACGAAAGCCACGTTTCCCTGCCCCAGGTACGAGCCATGAGTGCAGGAGACCGGGGACGAAAGAAAACTCTTATCGACTACGGATTCCGTCTGCCATCAGCCTTTGACAACCGTCCCCTGACCTTTGACGAGTTCTACGACAAGGTAAATCAGGCTATCTTCGTTTCAGCCACTCCGGGACCTTTTGAGCATGAACGGTCTGCGCAGATCGTTGAACAGGTAATACGTCCAACGGGACTTGTTGACCCTGAGATCATCGTCAAGCCTGTAGAGGGACAGATCGACGACCTGCTGCTGGAGATCAACGAAAGGACGCAGAAAAACGAGCGCGTCCTTGTCACCACCCTTACAAAGAAAATGGCAGAGGATCTGACCGCTTATCTTGAAAGAGCGGGAGTCCGCGTCCGCTATATGCACTACGACATCGATACTATCGAGCGTATGGAGATAATCCGCGATCTGCGTCTGGGAGAATTTGACGTTCTGGTAGGCATCAACCTGCTCCGTGAGGGTCTTGATATCCCGGAGGTGTCCCTTGTTGCGATACTTGACGCGGACAAAGAGGGCTTCCTGCGCTCGGAAAGCTCACTTATCCAGACCATAGGACGTGCGGCGAGAAACTCCCACGGTCAGGTAATAATGTATGCGGACTCAGTCACAAAATCCATGGAAAACGCAATTATGGAAACGGAGCGACGTCGGAAGCTCCAACTTGACTATAACGAAGAACACGGCATCGTCCCCCGGACAATTATCAAGGATGTCCGTGACGTTATCGAAATTTCCACAAAGGCAGAGACCGACAAAAAGACCTCAAAGCAGAAGCATATGACCATGGAAGAACGGGAGGCTATGATAAAAAAGCTTACCGAGGAAATGAAAAATGCGGCTAAGATACTTGAATTTGAGCACGCAGCTTACCTTCGTGACAGGATAAACGAGCTGAAAGAGGGAGGCAAGCCCAAACGTGCGCTGCCCAAAAAGCGGTAAGAATTTTCTGTCCTCTATTGTCTGACTTCTAATAAAGGTGATGTTTTATGAACAAAAAAATATTGGCTGCAATTTTGTCCGCATTTCTGCTCTGTTCCTGCGCAGACAAGCCGCAGGAGCAGTCTGCGGAAAGCTTTTCGGAAACAGAGGAAGCAGCAAGTACATCGGATACTGCAGCTGCTGATACAGATGAGATCAGGGAAAACTCAGAAACTGCTTTGGCTGAGAAAACCGACCGGATCATAAGTGATAATTCTGATGACGATCCTGTTTTTGAAGAGGTCTGGCTGCCAACCAGTCAAACTAAGTATACCTCTGAAGGAGAAACTTATAAAGTTGACTATTATGATTATGACGAATCAGGCATTGAGGTACGGCATGAGACCAAATACAAGCAGGATGACATATCATATTGTACCATACGCAGCAGCAATTCTGATGGAACATACAATTGTCTTTATACATATCGTGACGGTATACTTATCAATGAACGTTATTATGACGAAAATGGCCGCTGTTTCATGGAAACAGATCCAAGAACATATTATTTATCTAATCAGAAAAATCTTCTGCATGAGTATAAATATGAATACGATTCTGAAGAACGACTGGTCAAAAAAATAAACTTTATATTCGGCAGAGAAAGAATTGTCGAATATATCTATGATGAAAAAGGAAGACTTTATGAGCAGCACGGAGACGGACATGACAATGAAAATTGTATCTTCAGATGTGAGTACGGTGATAACACTGTAGATGTATATTTTTCAAATACAAAAGAATCATGGAGTATCACAGACAGGTTCTATAAACGCTATGAATATGATGAATCCGGAAGAGAAATAAAGGTAATAATCGATTATGATACCTGGCGCGGAAATAAATATAATTATTATAATTATATTACCCGGGGCGAAAATAAACATAATGATTATTATACTTATTATACTATTCTGACAGAATATGAATATGACAGTGCGGGACGCCTTATAAATACAGAAGATCATACTTACAACATGGAAACAGGCAAAAAAGGTAAACTTGTTTACAAGGAAGCCCTTGAATATGACGGTGATATTCTTAAAAAGAAAATACATTACGAAAGGTCCAGATATGACCCGTTTTCCGAATTAGATGAAGATGAAGACAGAGAATTTACAATTACCACTGAATATTTTTATGGTGACAGCGGCAGGCTTATCAGGGAAGAATATTCAAATGAACCTAATCTCAGCAGTTCTGCAGCATATACTAAATATTTAGATATTGGTCTTGACAGAAGATTAGCTTATACATACAACTCAGATGATGCTGTTATAGAACAAACTATGTATAAGCTTATCAAAAAGGCAAATATTGAATATCTTGATTTTGATGAAGTAAAGCCTCAAATGTGAAAGGAACGGAAAAAATGGCTAACGATAAAATTGTGATAAAAGGCGCCAGAGAACACAACCTGAAAAATATAGATATCGAAATTCCAAGGGACAAGCTTGTTGTCATGACCGGACTTTCCGGCTCGGGGAAATCCTCTCTTGCCTTCGACACCATCTATGCAGACGGTCAGAGACGGTACGTGGAGAGTCTGTCCTCCTACGCAAGAATGTTTCTGGGACAGATGGAAAAACCTGACGTGGACAGCATCGAGGGACTTTCCCCTGCTATTTCCATCGACCAGAAGACCACCTCGAAAAATCCCCGCTCCACCGTGGGAACAGTCACCGAGATATACGACTATTTCAGACTTCTCTATGCAAGGATAGGCATCCCCCACTGTCCTGTCTGCGGACGTGAGATAAAACAGCAGACCGTTGACCAGATAGTAGACCAGATCATGGAAATGAAAGAGGGTACCAAAATTCAGCTCCTTGCCCCCATTATAAGAGGACGTAAGGGAGAGCACACCAAGGAGATAGAACGTGCCAGAAAGGCAGGATATGTCCGTATCCGTGCAGACGGCATCATTTACGATCTGTCCGAGGAGATAAAGCTGGAGAAAAACAAAAAGCACAGCATTGAGATAGTTATAGACCGTCTTGTAATTAAGGAGGGCATCGAAAACCGTCTTGCGGACAGCGTGGAGACCGTCTCCGCCATTTCGGGAGGACTTGTTATCGTGGACGTGATAGACGGCGAGGAAATTCTCTTTTCCCAGAACTATGCCTGTCCCGAGCACAATATCTCCATTGAGGAGCTTGCTCCCCGTATGTTTTCCTTCAACAATCCATTCGGAGCCTGTGAAAAATGTACCGGTCTGGGAGTGTTCAGAAAAATAGACCCCGACCTGATAATCCCCAACAAGGAGCTTTCCATCAGTAAGGGAGCTATAAAAGCCATCGGCTGGGCTACCACCGATGAAAATTCCATCGCTATGATGTATTTCAAAGCAATAGCGGAGCATTACGGCATCTCCCTTGACACTCCCGTAAAAGATCTTCCTGCAGAAGCTGTAAACGCGATACTTTACGGTACAGGCAGCGAAAGACTGACCCTGCACCGCGCCACCGAATACGGCGGAGGAACATATTATCAGCCCTTTGAGGGCATAATCCCCAACATGGAAAGACGCTACCGGGAAACAAATTCCGAGTACAGCAAGTCGGAGATCGAGGAGTGCATGACCGAAAGTCCCTGTCCCGATTGTCACGGTCACAGGCTCAAAAAGGAAAGCCTTGCTGTCACTGTGGGGGACAAAAATATCTCCGAGCTTTGTGAGTTTTCCGTCATGGACTGCATGGATTTTATAAACGGTCTGGAGCTTTCCGAAAGAGATAAGATGATAAGCGGACAGATACTTAAAGAGATAAAGTCCCGTCTCGGTTTCCTGCAAAGCGTTGGACTGGAATACCTTACCCTGTCCCGCTCATCGGGAACGCTCAGCGGCGGAGAAAGTCAGCGTATACGTCTTGCCACACAGATAGGCTCGTCTCTCATGGGGGTACTGTACATTCTTGACGAGCCTTCCATCGGTCTGCACCAGAGGGACAACGACAAGCTTATCGCCACCCTGAAAAGGCTCCGCGATCTTGGCAACACCCTCATTGTTGTGGAGCATGATGAGGACACCATGTACAGCGCGGATTTCATCGTGGACATAGGACCCTACGCAGGCATCCACGGCGGAGAGGTAGTCTGCTGCGGAACTGTGGAGGACATAAAGTCCTGCGAACGCTCTATAACAGGACAGTACCTGAGCGGCAAGCGATATATCCCCATCCCCGAAAAAAGACGTGAGGGAAACGGTCTGACACTGACGGTAAAGGGTGCGGCGGAGCACAATCTTAAGGATATAAACGTCTCCATCCCTCTTGGAACATTCACATGCGTTACGGGAGTGTCCGGCTCGGGCAAATCCTCCCTTGTGAACGAGGTGATCTACAAAAACCTTGCAGGACGTCTCAACCGTGCAAAAATACGTCCCGGAAAGTTCGGAAGCATGGAGGGTATCGACAATCTTGACAAGGTAATTGCAATTGACCAGTCTCCTATCGGAAGGACGCCCCGTTCAAATCCTGCCACATACACGGGACTTTTCACCGATATCCGTGAGCTTTTCGCAGGTACCAACGATGCAAAAATGAAAGGCTACACCAGCGGACGCTTCTCCTTCAACGTAAAGGGCGGACGCTGCGAAGCCTGCGAGGGTGACGGCATCATAAAAATAGAGATGCACTTTCTGCCTGATATATACGTCCCCTGCGAGGTCTGCAAGGGAAAGCGGTACAACCGTGAGACCCTTGACATCCACTACAAGGGGAAGTCCATTTACGACGTTCTGGAAATGACGGTGGACGAGGGTGTGGAGTTTTTCGCAAACCTGCCAAAGATCGCACGGAGACTGCAAACACTGCAGGACGTGGGTCTTGGGTATATCAAAATAGGACAGCCTGCCACCACTCTTTCCGGCGGCGAGGCACAAAGAGTGAAGCTTGCCACGGAGCTTTCCAAGCGCTCCACAGGAAGAACGATATACATTCTTGACGAGCCAACAACGGGACTTCATACCGCAGACGTCCACAAGCTGACAGAGGTCCTGCAGAAGCTTGTAGACGCAGGAAACACCGTCCTTGTTATCGAGCACAATCTTGACGTTATAAAGTGCGCGGACTACATCATCGACCTTGGTCCCGAGGGAGGCGCAAACGGTGGAAACGTGGTAAAATGCGGCACTCCCGAGGACATCGCCGCCTGTGAGGAGTCCTACACCGGACAGTACCTGAAAAAATTTATCTCACCAAAGAAAGCCGCTAAAAGAAAGTCGAAATAAAATCCTGTATAAAAATATCCGCAGACTCAGCTTTTCTGCGGATATTTTTTGATATTATTTTGAAAGGACAGCAGTAAATTTGTTTTCGGTTGATGATATTGAGAGTCTGAGTCCGTTCAGTTCGGCTGCGCTTTTTACGATGGATAATCCCAGACCGCTCCCCGGCTTTTTGCTTCTTGCCGCATCCCCCTTTACAAAGGGCATGGTCAGATCTTTTGTATCGACACTTTGGAAAATATCATTTACTATGGTGAACGACCTTTTGTCAAGAATGATGTCTATACCTCCGCTGGGGATAGTGTATTTCAAAGCGTTTGTCAGCAGATTTTCCACAGCGGAGCTGATGGACGTCTCATCTGCCTGCAATGACATTTCCCCGGAAATATTGACGGTAATATTTTTTTCCTCAGCCATAAGCTTATATTTATTTATGAGATTTTCTGCAAGTCTGCGCATATTGATATCGGTCCTGTTTATTTTTTTGATATCGCTTATCTGATTAAGCTCCAGTGTGCGGTTGACTATGGAATCGGTATAATCCACATTTTCAAGTATTGCGGAAATATATCCGGACGCCTTTTCTGTGTCCTGACTATCAAGAGCCTTTTGCAGATTTTCAGCATATCCGCTTATTGCAGTAAGAGGAGTTTTTATATCATGTGCAAGATTGTTTGTAAGCGCTTTCTG
>JAFLUI010000023.1 GCA_022508825.1 Oscillospiraceae bacterium | reverse complement strand
TTAGCGCAAAGCGCTAAATCGATCGCCCACTCTTGCGAGTTAAATGATAATTTATACTCTCCCTATAACCAACCCCACGCATCTTATTTCCTCCGGGTCATAGTGAGAAAAAAGAATATCCTCATATTCGGCGTTCAGGGATATAAGACGGTCCCCGCCGAATTTTTTTATATATCCTGCATTTTCAACGATGAAAATGCCTATCTCACCGTTGTCAATGTCCGGCTGTGACTTTACCAGCACGATGTCCCCATCGTAATAGACAGGCTCCATGCTGTTTCCCGAGATGGTAAGACAGAAGTCCGCCTCTCTTGCTTCGGGAGTGTCCGCTATATCAATGGTATCCCATTTGTCTATGCCGTCAAGATCGTATCCCGTTCCTGCGGACACCTTATAATAGCTGTGACGTATTTTTATGGTGCGGGGTCTTGCTTCCGGACTGCTGGACACCCCATCGCCGCCGTATACCTCCGCCAGCGCAGAGGCTCTGCCGATAAGACGCTGCTTTTCACGCTCGGGAAGCCTTTTGTAGCAGTCAAGAAGCTCCTGCTCATCCTTTGGCAGAGGATGCTCCTTTTCCGCTCCTGTCAGAAGATAGTATGGCGTGACCTCAAGAAACTCACATATGGGAATGATATATTTTGCAGGTGGGTCTGTATTCCTGAGCTTCCAGTTGGTGACCGTACTTGCGTTAAGACCAAGATGCGCACAAAGAGCCGACTGCTTTTTATTCTTGCTTTTCATAATATCCAGAATAGTATTTATCAAGGACATATTGCCCCTCCTTTTTATTGTGCAGCTTGCATAAAATTCACAAACGTGAATAAAAACTATTGACATTTTCCCAAATGCGGTGTATAATTTAATTATGCAGACGGGAGAATATCCGGCTGTTAATAAGATTGTATCACAGAAAGGCAAAAAAATCAAGGGGGAGAGAAAAAGTTTTCATTTTGGAAAAACTTTCCCCACTTTGCAATGAAAGGATGGATAATATGAGCCTACTGGAAAATATGACTATAGACGATCTTGATGCGGAACAGCGCGCGCTGGCGGAATGTATAGGAATGGACGCATATAAAAATCTGCTTGAAAATTATGCGGGTTCATGTATATACGTCCGCACGCCTGACAGAGTGACAAACCGTATAAGAAACGAATGTATCCGCGAAAAATTCAACGGGTACAACTATACGGAGCTTGCAAAGGAATTTGATCTGTCGGTGGTCACCATAAGACGGATACTCAGAAAAACAGGTAAAGCAAAAAGTCCGTCCCTATCGCCGCCAGAACGCAAACTATGATAGGACATTTAAGCCATGCAAGAACTGCAGCCACGGCTGCTCCTGCTATTCCTATGACAGGCTTGTCCGGGTCTGTGAAAAATACCCCGGGGAATATCAGCGCGGACATAGCTGTATATGGGATAAGCTTAAGGAATTTTTCTATCTTGTCCCCGAATTTCATCTTGTCGATAAGTACGGCGGGAATCGCACGGGGAATGTATGTTACTGCGGTCATTCCCGCTATAAGTATAATTGCTTCAAGAACGGTCATTTGTATTGTCCCCCTCATTTTTATCATTCAGGTCTACAAAGAAAACTCCGATAAATGCGCACAGCAGCGCAGAAATAATAAGCGCACGGCTGGAGCTCATAAACTGTGTAAATAAAAAATTGCACAGCGCTGTAAGCACCGCCAATGCGGCGAGCCTCCAGTTTTTTGTGAGATCAGGCACCAGCAGACCGATAAACATCGCATACAGAGCGATCCCGAGGCTTGCTGTCAGAAGCTCCGGGAGGATATCGGAAAACACCGCTCCGATGAGAGATCCCACTACCCAGGAAGAATATGTGGATAGGAAAAGTCCGAAGAAAAACGCAGGGGAGATGTTCTCCTCCTTTTCGGTGGTAAAGACAGCAAAGGATTCGTCCGTAACTCCGAAGGCTGCAAGCAGCCTTGTTTTTGTGTCTGCTGACCGCATACGGTTCATTATGCAGACGCTCATTATAATGTGTCTCAGGTTCAGGATAAAGGTGGTGATTATCATTGCGGTGATGCTTGCTCCCTGAGCGTACATCCCTGTTGCCATCATCTGGCTTGCCCCGGCGAAAACGAAAACGGACATCCCGCCTGTCTGCAGCAGCGTAAATCCTGCCTGACGCGCCATAATGCCATAGGCGATGCCTACGGGGATATATCCAAGAATGACGGGGACGCCTGCGCGTACCCCGTTTAAAAATTTTTTATTATTACTCATGACCGTGACCCGTGTCCTTTGATGGACACTACTCTCCTTATTTCATACTTTGCACTTGAACTCTTTCCCGTCCGCTGCACGTTCGGAAAGATATTTTTTTAACGGACACTCTCCGCATTTTGGACTCCTTGCGGTACACCAGTCCCTGCCGAAAAGCACCAGTCTGTGACAGAAATCGCTGCCCTCCTTGGGCGGGACTATTTTCAGCAGATCCTGCTCTACCTTGTATGGCTCTGTTTCCTTTGTAAGACCCAGACGTCCGCATATCCTTATGCAGTGTGTGTCGGTGACGATGGCAGGCAGGTTATGTACATCCCCCATAATTAAATTGGCTGTCTTTCTTCCTATCCCCGAAAGAGTGGTAAGCTCCTCGATGGTTTTCGGCATTTCCCCTCCGAAGTCGCAGAGGAGCCGCCTGCAGGCTTCCACGATGCTTTTTGCCTTTGTTTTGTAAAGTCCGCAGGGTTTTATTATTTCCGCTACCTCGTCCACGTTTGCTTCCGCAAAGGCTTCAAGGGTGGGATATTTTTCAAAAAGCGGCTTTGTGACGATATTCACCCGCGCATCTGTACACTGAGCGGACAGCCGTCCTGCTATCATAAGCTCATAGGGCTTTTGGTATATCAGGGAGCATCTTGCATCGGGATATATCTCTGCAAGTCCCGATATAACAAGAGCTGCCCTTTCTTTTTTAGTCATTGTCCTGCACCTCCCCGAGATCGTCGTCATCGTCGTATTTTTCCGTGACACGACCCTTTACTTCAAACCAGAATGTGCTTCCTATCCCTGTTTCAGAGCGCACTCCGAACTTGAAATTATGCTGTTTGAGTATCTGCTTTACGATGGAAAGTCCCAGACCCGTTCCGATGACCTCACGCTTGTTTTTCTCCGCCCGATAGTAGCGGTCAAAGATAAGCGGCATAAGCTCCGGCTCGATGCCCTTTCCCGTATCGGTGATCTCTATTCTTGCGGTTTCGTCGTCGACAAGAAGCTGTGTGATATATACGGTCTTGTTTTCGCCTGTGTAATTCACGGCGTTGTTTATAAGGTTATAAAGCACCTGTTCGATCTTGATGATATCCGCCTCGGTCTCAAAATCGCAGCTTGTGCTCACAAAAAAACGGTACCCCTGCTGTTCGGAAAGAAGGGTGTATCTTCCCATTATCTCGTATATTTTTTTCGTGATGGAAAATGTGGACTTATTTATTTCTGCAGCTCCGCTTTCCAGCTTGGAAAGGTCAAGGATATCGTTTACAAGCGCAGCAAGACGGTCGCTTTCCTCGATGATTATGCCGATGTGCTCCCGACGCTTTTCCGGGTTGTCGCCGGAAAGATCCCGTACCATTTCCGCATATGCCTTTACCATTGTAAGAGGCGTCCGCAGATCGTGGGAGGTGTTGGCGATAAGGTCACGTCTGAGCTCGTCTATCTGTGATATCTCCTCGGCAGCATAGTTGAGCACATCTGCAAGCTGCTCCGTTTCCGCGTATCCGTGACCGTCAAATGTGACGGTATAGTCGCCCTGAGCCATTTTCTGCGCCGACTTTGTTATGCGGGCGAGAGGAGCTTCGATAAGCCTTGCAAGGAAATAGGATATTCCCAGACCCAGGAAAAGCAGCAGCAGGCTTATCCACAATATCTGACGGTTTATGATGCCGATAGTGGACTCCAGAGGCTCCAGAGAGGTATTCAGAAAAATATATCCCCCCGGGTCTGACCTGTCACCTAAGACCATTACAAAAAGCAGGGTATTGTTGTTGAACCTGGGATTTTTTATTTCGGTGTAGAATATCCCTGTGGTGCTTTCCGCCGCAAGCGCCCTGTATCTGTATAGCTCTGCTCCGAAGCCGTGTATAAGACAGTTGCTTGCAGGCATTGCGTCATAGGAGTAAACGCGGCTGCCGTAGGCGTCCAGTATCAGGATACACATATCGTTGTCGTAGGCAAGCTTGTCCAGAGCGGTATCTGTAAATTCGTCGCTGCTCCAGCCTACCAGGATATAGCGGGCGATGTCAGAGATGGTTTTGGTCTTTGCCCGCCTGTAGTTTGCTTCAAGGGACACGCTGAAGGTGAACCACAGAAGCACGAAAATACTTACCACAAAGATGGAAAAATAGAGCCACACTGTAAGGCGTATGGATTTGAAGCGTTTTTTCACGATATTCCTTTCCGCTTATGCATCGAACTTGTAGCCCATACCCCTGAGGGTCACAATGAATTTACGGTATTCCCCAAGAGAGCTCCGCAGCATTTTGATATGAGTATCCACTGTGCGGTCGTCTCCGTAAAAATCGTATCCCCAGACCTCCTCAAGCAGCTTTTCACGGGACAGGGCTATGCCCTTGTTCCGCACAAGATAGAAGAGCAGGTCGTATTCCTTTGGCGTAAGCTGAGCGGGAGAGCCGTCCACTGTGACTTCACGTCCTGTGACGTTTATCTCCAGACCCTCAAAGCTTATCTTTTCTATTTTCCCGTTTTCGCCCGAGGACTGTCCTCTTTTAAGCACTGCCTTGATCCTTGCAAGCAGCTCCTTGGGGGAGAAGGGCTTTACAACGTAGTCGTCCACCCCTATCTCAAATCCGAAAAGCTTGTCGTACTCCTCGCCCCTGGCGGAGAGCATTATCACCGGAACAGGCTTGGTCTTGTGTATCTCCTTGACAGCAGAGTATCCGTCCAGACGGGGCATCATAATATCCATGACCACTATATCGAAATCTTCCCTGCGGCACATTTCCACCGCTTCCATGCCATTCTCTGCTTCGGCGGTCTCGTATCCTTCAAATTCGGCATATTCCTTGACGACGTTTCTGATCATTTTTTCGTCGTCCACAATAAGGATCTTAGGCATACCGTATCATCCTTTCGCAGCTGATAATTAATACATTGATATTATACCACATTTTTTCTCCGATGTCAATTTTGATAAAAAGCATGATTTTGTGAAAATCCTGTGTAAGAAAATTAAATACTCTTGACTAAATTAGTAATATATTGTATAATAAAAATATAAAAGCTTACCATCAATACAAAATGTGGAAAGAAGCGGCGTTTATGATCAAATTAAAAGGAAGCGGAGTATGCTCCGGTATCGTTATTGGCAAGATCACATATATCGACAGATCCGCTCCCGAAGTGAGGATGCTGAGGTCGGAAGATTCCGATGCCGAGCTTCAGAGAGTGGAAAAAGCCAAGGTCACCGCGCTTGCTCAGCTTACGGAGCTTTACGAAAAGACTCTGGAGGAAGTGGGCTCGGAAAGCGCAGAGATATTCAATATCCAGCGCATGATGCTGAATGACCGTGACTATAATAATGCTGTGAAAAATATAATCGTCGGTGACAAGGTCAATGCCGAATATGCTGTTGCTGTGGCGGGGGATAATTTTGAAATGATGCTGTCCTCAATGCAGGACGATTATATGCGCGCCCGCTCTGCGGATGTGCGGGACCTGTCCGACAGACTTATACGCTGTCTTAACGGAAAGGCTCAGGAGGATAACTCCTTTGCAGGCAAGCGCATCATCTGCGCCTTTGACCTTACTCCAAGCGAAACCGTGCAGATGGACAGGAGCAACGTCCTTGCAATGGTCACCGCTGTGGGTTCATCGGTGTCTCATGCGGCTATACTTGCAAGAACTATGGGCATTCCTGCTGTAGTGGGTGTGGGAAGAAAGCTGTCTGCTGATTATAACGGAGAAATGGCTGCTGTTGACGGCACAGACGGGGTCATCTATATAGACCCTGACGAAAAGACCCTTGCAGAGCTGGAAGCCAAGCATAAAGAGGAGCTGAAGCACCGTGAGGTAGTTAAAAAGCTCAAGGGCAGAAGCACTGCCACACGCGACGGCAGAAAGATCAATCTTTATGCAAATATAAGCGGAGTCTCAGATGTGGAGGCTGTTATCGCCAACGACGCAGAGGGCATAGGGCTGTTCAGAAGCGAATTTCTTTACATGGCTGGCAAAGATCTTCCCTCTGAGGAGACACAGTTTGCCGCTTATAAAAAAGTCGCAGAGGCTATGGGCGGCAAGCGGGTCATTGTCCGTACTATGGATATAGGTGCGGACAAGCAGGCTGACTGCCTTGGTCTGGAGCCGGAGGAAAATCCCGCTATGGGATACCGGGCAATAAGGATATGCCTTAATAACAAGGATATTTTCAAGACCCAGCTCCGTGCGCTGTACAGGGCGTCTGCTTACGGAAAGCTTGCAATAATGTTTCCCATGATAATATCGGCGGGAGAAATAAGGACGGCAAAATATTTTGTGGAGGAAGTAAAGGCAGAGCTTCGGGCAGAGGGCATACCCTTTGACGAGGATATGGAGATCGGCATTATGATAGAGACTCCCGCAGCCGCGGTCATAAGCGATACCCTTGCAAAGGAAGTGGACTTTTTCAGCATCGGCACCAACGATCTTACTCAGTACACTCTTGCGATAGACCGTCAGAATCCTGTGCTTGGAGAATTTTACGATCCTTACCATCCCGCACTGAAACGGATGATAAAGGAAGTTATAGACAATGCCCATGCCGCCGGGATATGGGTGGGTCTGTGCGGAGAGCTGGGAAGCGATCCAAATATGACGGACTGGCTCATAAAGGCAGGAATAGATGAGATATCCGTGTCACCTTCAATGGTGCTTGAAATACGGGGCAGGATAAGCGAGACGGAAGCCAGCTCATAAGGACGGCACCCCGGGGGCAGCAGCCCTTGGCAAACAAAAAATCTGATAGGCGGTCATAATATATATGGATCTTAAGATCAACAGATACAATACTACAAATAAAAAAAGACGCATGATAACAGACGCAGTATATATCGGAACGATACTTGCCGTATTTGCATCCTTCGCTGCATTTGTGCTTGTCTTCCCAAGAAGTACAGAGTCCGAGCTGGAGCAGCGCACTCTGGCGGAAATGCCTGAGTTTTCAAAGACATCCTTTATGGACGGCAGCTATACGGCGGATCTGGATAATTATTTCGTGGACACCGTCCCCTTTCGCGATAAGCTTATGACGCTGGCATCGGGGATATGTGAGTTTACGGGGTTCCGCGTGAACAATATAAGGCTCCATAATGTCAGCCTTGCAGAAGTGAATGAGGAGGTTATTGACGCTCCGCCCTATGAAGATCACAGCTATGACGATGCGGCGGTGACTGTGGCGGACGACGGTGTGCAGGGAGTCCGGAACGGACAGAATGTCACTCCGGAAGAAGGCTCCTTCACTGCTATCACAGCCTCGGAAACAGAATTTGTAAATCCCGATGACTCGGTGAATATCACCAACAACGGAATCGCCATCGTGGGGACAAGAGCCATCATGCTCTACGGCGGAAACACCGCTGTGGGAGACCAGTACGCCGATGTTATCAACCGCTATAAAAAAGAGCTGGGGGACGGGGTCAATGTCTACAGCATGGTCATCCCCACATCCGTTGAATTTTACTGTCCCGACAGCGTAAAGCCCTACACCGGAAGTCAGCTTGACAACATCAACAACATCTACTCAAAGCTTTCGGGCGGTGTCAAGGGCGTTGACGTCTATACAAGCCTTAGCCAGCATACAGCCGAGCCCATCTACCTGAGGACGGATCATCACTGGTCGTCTCTTGGAGCTTACTACGCTGCGGAGCAGTTTGCTGATGCGGCAGGAGTCCCCTTTGCCGATCTGTCCGAGTACGATGAGCACGTTGTGGACGGCTATGTGGGAACGATGTACAGCTACTCCGGCAATGACCCGGTCATCAAAAACAATCCCGAGGACTTTTATTACTACGTTCCTAAAAATGTTGAGCTGGACACTACCTATTATAACTACACACTTGGTGAAAACAATGAGATACTTGGTATGCAGGCTCCTTTGAAGTCATCGTTTTTCCTGGACTTCACCAAAAACAAGGGTATGCTGTACTGCACCTTTATGGGTGGAGATGCAAAGATCACCCACGTCCACACATCAACAGGCAACGGACGCAGGCTGGCTATTTTCAAGGACAGCTACGGAAACGCTCTGCCCCAGTTCCTGTTCGGCTCCTTTGAGGATGTTTATGTGCTTGATATGCGCTATTTTACCTATAATGCTGTTGACTTCCTTAAAGAAAAGGGTATTACCGATCTGCTTTTTGCAAATAACGCTTTCCATGCAACTACAAAATCAACGGTAACATATTATAATAATTTCCTTATTCAGGGCAGAACGCCTGCAGTGACCACAGCCCCTGCGGTAACGACAGCACCTGCAGTGACCAATGCTCCGGCGGTGACTAATTCTCCTGCAGTTACTGCACCTGCAGCGACAGCGCCGCCTCAGACGCAGGCGACCGGAACGGCTGCCAATGCAGTCACTTCTCCGACGCAGGCGGCAGCAACGCCTGCACAGACAGCGGTAACAACTCCGGCGCAGACACAGCCGACCACGGCAAAAACGACAGCAGCGACTGCACCGGCACAGACACAGCCGACCACAGCAAAAACGACAGCAGCGACTGCACCGGCGCAGACTTCTGAAATGGTGGTCGACATTCTTGGACAGTGAATATGAGAAAGAAAACGGAAAATAATATAGGATGACAATGGGATCTCTGAAAACCGGGACAGGAGGTTTTCGGAGATTTCCTTAATGTACTGATCGGGAGGAATTTTTATGGATATCAAAAAAATTGCGGCTGTACTTGCCGCTGTAATGTGTATAGGACTTGCAGGCTGCAGTGACAAGACCAATGACGAGGAGGTCACCACGTCCGCGGAAGCCACTACCGAAACAACAACGGAAGCTCCAATAACGGAGGCTCCGCAGGATGACACAGATGGCGCAGGCGAGAGTGAAGGTGAGGACATGGGAGAAAGCACAAATCCCCTGCAGCACATTGCGGACGCCGGTCTTGCAGTGGGCGAGTGGCCCGCACTCTGGGAAGTGAACGACGCCGCTATACTGGAGGACTTTTTCCTGCTTGACGGCTCCAATGAAAACTACCGTAACATGATAGTGCTCCAGTGTCCGATGAGCGCCAACATGACCGAGCTTATTATAATAGAGGCAAACGATGTGGAGGCTGCAAAAGCCGATCTGGAAGCCCGTCAGAAAAAAGCCCGGGAGCAGGACGCATGGTATCCTGATGATGTTGAGCGCGCGGGAGCCTCCATTGTAGGCACCGAGGGCGACTATGCATATTTCATTCTTTGCGGAAACCCCGATGAGGTGGAGAAGGCTCTGACAGATTATATAAAGTCACTTTAAGAAGTACCGGGAATGTATAAAAAACGAGCTGTCAGGACAGGCGTTTGCCGATCCTGACAGCTCGTTTATTTTACGGGAGAGTAGCCGCTTTTTTGGACTATCTCCTGACCGTCCTCCGAAAGCATAAGTTCAATAAGCAGGGGGATATTTTCATTGTCGTTATCCACCCGATACACGGCATAAAAATCTTCAATGATGGGATAGCTGTCGTTGGTGATGTTTTCCGGACTGGGATAAACACCGTCAACCGACAGCATTTTTACGCCGCCGTCTCCCACGATGCCCTCCACGTAAAAGCGGAAGGAAAATCCGATGGAGCTGCCGAGAAAACCGTCATAATCTCTTTTGACAGGCTCCCCGTTCATAAATTTTATAAGAGCGGTCTGGCTGCCGCTGCCCTTGTTTCTTTGAATTGCTCCGATAAGACGGTTGTTTCCTCCAAGCTCTGACCATGTAAAATATTTCCCCGAATATATCCCCCGTATCTGCTCCTGTGTCAGGTCGTCAACGGGATTTTCGGAATTGACTATAAAGACGAACGCCTCCCTGCCGATGGGGACAAGCTCAAGCTCTGCGCCCATTTCCGCAGCATAGGCAAGCTGCTCCTCCGAGGGAGCGGCAAGTATGCCGATGTCGGCAGTACCCTCCGCCAGAGCCTTGTATGCTCCCCGGGTGTTGGTGTACTGCATTGCACTGTCCGGGGAAAAATCTCCGTTTTCAAAGGAGACGGAGTCTTCAGGGTACCATGCGTTCACAAATGCGGAGTAAACAGGATAAAGGGCTGCCGCGCCGTCTATTACTGGGATGTCCCCGGTCAGGGTGATGTGGGAGTCTGTCTTCACTATCTCCGAGTTTTCTTCAAATGGGAGGTATTTGTCCGTCTCGATGGACTTTGCCTTTAAACCGTCGCTGTAATTATTTATGCATCTTCTGGTGAAAAGCATATATATTCCGATATCGAAAAGGGCAAAGCACATTATCAGCAGAACGATCACTGCTATCTGTCTGCGAAGCTTCATGTCAGCCTCCATTTGCAATAAATGCGATTATCGAACAGTTTTTATAGAGGTATACAGTCCAGACAGTCAGCGCAATGACCGACAGTATCCCCAGAATTGTTATAATTGTAATTATCTTATCGAAAAGCTCGTCCTTCATATAAGTACCCCTTTACATAAAAGTCAGTTCAGACCCGAACACGATTATAAGCGCGGCACAGGCAGGTATCATTGTCATTGAGATCATAAACGGGATAAGCAGCCGCTTTTTACTGACCTTTGAATCCTTGCGTGAAGCTTTTATAAGTCCGACAATATTCTGAATCAAACAGATAAACACTGTAAGCGGAAGAAAGAACAGCACTGTGAAAAGAAACAGATAGTACAGATATTCCCAAAATTCGTGAACGCTGCGGGTTTCAGCAATTACCGCCAATGAACATATGACAAGCAGGATGCCCAAAATTATAAGATGTATTTTTATGATCCATATATTTTCGTTTTTATCATTATCATCACTTGAAAAATTACTGTTAAGTCTTATGGCAAGAACCATCAGATCACCCGGTATCAGTAAGTATCCCAGCAGATATACCGTTAATAATATGAATTCAAATATTCCTTTAGCCAATGCAACTATTAATTCAAACAAAGTCATAGCTTTCCCCCTCTACATATGAAACATATCACCGCCGAACACAATGACCAGAATGACTGACGCAGCTATCATACATGACGAGACGGCAAGACTTATCTTCGTTTGTATTTTTACATTTTCCTGCTTTTTGCGTGCGGATATATATTTGTCTAAATTTAATAATAAACATATCAATGCAGCAAGCGGTACAAAAATTAGTGCCAGTTCAATAATATCCATAAGTCCGAAGCCTCTTTTTCTTCCCTCTTTACATATGTGCCAGACCTTCTAAGAACACAATAACCATAACAACTGTCGCAGCTGCCATACATGAGGAAATAATAAGATTTACTATGTGGATAGGTTTTCTGCTCTTTGCTTTGGACGCTTTTATAAATTTCCACAGGCTTAAAATAAAGTATGTAATAAGTGAATATGGAAACAGGAGTATCAGGTTAAAGCTTCCTATAGCAGAAAACATCTGCACCGCATAGGATAAAAAATTTTCATAATATTCTCTTACGTGTACGCCTCTTGACCAGTCATATGCCGATACAATGACGTTCAGAAAACAGAGACCCAATATTACTGCCAGAGGAATTATCCACATTCTCTTTTTTGCTTCTATCTGTTTTTTTCGGGCAGCTATGTATCTGACTAAATTTATAACAAAACATATCAGCGCAGCAGGCGGTACAAAAATTAAGGCAAGTTCAATAATTGATCCCATTGGACGTTCTCCTTTCTTCTGCTGTTAAAATATATTTTAACACGCGGGTATACACTAGTCAATACATTAATACAATTTTTTCTCATATATACAATGCGAGGTACGTCACATATCCGATGTGACGTACCTCGTTCAGTAAAAAAATCTTAAAACAGGACTCCAAATAACCTCATGACATTAGCCACTACGGCACATAGAACTATCCCCGTTACAAATGGCAGAAGGAAAGCGGCGGCTGTCCATTTAAGGCTGCCCGTCTCTTTTTTTATTGTCATGCAGGTGGTGGAGCAGGGGAAATGACACAGCATGAAAATTATCGTGCATACCGCAGTGATTATCGTCCAGCCGTTGTCTGTCAGAAGCTGTTTAAGGGCGGAAAGGCTCTCATAGTTGGTTATCTTTTCCGTCCCCATGTACACCATAAGCATGATGGGGACTACAATTTCATTTGCCGGAAATCCCAGTATGAACGCTAAAAGTATCACCCCGTCCAGACCGATAAAACGGGCAAAGGGGTCAAGGAAATCTGCGCAGATGGTAAGCAAAGAACTTCCGTCAACAGTTATGTTTCCGAGGAGCCATATCACCAGTCCCGCAGGAGCGGCAACTGCTACTGCTCTGCCTAAAACAAAGATAGTCCTGTCAAAAATGGAGCGGACTATCACCTTGCCTATCTGGGGACGGCGATAGGGGGGAAGCTCCAAAGCAAATGAAGATGGCACTCCTTTCAATACCGTAGCAGACAGCAGACGAGACATCAAAAAAGTCAGGAACACTCCCAGAATTATCACCAGAGTGAGTATCAGCACAGATAAAAAGCTGCCGCCAAGTCCTGCCGCCCCCGCTGTCATAAACATTGTGATGACGGCTATCAGGGTGGGGAAGCGTCCGTTGCAGGGGACAAAATTATTGGTGAGCATTGCAATAAGCCGCTCTCTGGGGGAGTCGATTATACGGCAGCCTGTGACACCCGCCGCATTGCAGCCGAAGCCCATCGCCATTGTAAGAGCCTGCTTTCCGCAGGCGTTTGCTTTTTTGAAGTACCGGTCAAGATTGAACGCCACACGGGGCAGATATCCGACGTCCTCCAAGATCGTGAACATTGGAAAGAATATCGCCATAGGTGGGAGCATTACCGACGTGACCCACGCAAGTACACGGTACATACCGTCTATGAGCATACTCCGCAGCCATTCGGGGGAGCCTGCGGACACCATGAGGTCTGACAGCTTGTCGCCCAGTGAGAACAGCGCTCCGAAGAGCAGGTCGGAGGGGTAGTTGGCTCCCTCGATGGTTATCCAGAAAATCACCAGAAGCATTGCCGCCATAATGGGGACACCCCAAATTTTGTGAGTGAGAACACGGTCTATCCGCCTGTCCCGCTCGTAGTAGTCCGACTTTTCAAAGGTGGTGCATTCCGATGCATAGCGCTCCGCAAGACGGATTATTGAGGTCACTATCATATCGTTCAGTTTGGAGGAGTCTATTTCCTGCTCTGCAAGATATTTCAGAGCGCGGTTCAATGCGGCGGAGATCTCCTTGTCGGAGTCAATGTCAAAGCCCAGGTGATCGCTTATGGAAGAGTTAAGCTGTTCGTCCCGGTCAAGAAGGCGGACAGCCGTCCAGCGCAGGGGAAGCCTGCCGTCCAGCTTCTTTTTTAAAACGGGGGTCAGCATATCTATGGCTATCTCGATCTCGTTGGGATAGGCAATGCAGGGCTTGGAGGAGGGTGGATTTTTCATAGCCTCCGGCAGAAGCTCCATCATTTCCTCGATGCCGATACCGCTTCTTGCGGACGCTCCGCAGACGGGGACTCCCAGTCTTTTGCTCAGGACGTCAAGGTCTACTGAAATTTTTTTCTTTTCAGCCTCGTCCAGAAGATTGACGCATACAAGGGTATGCTCGGTGATCTCAATAGTCTGTAAAACAAGATTGAGGTTACGCTCCAGACAGGAGGCGTCGCAGACTACTATCACTGCGTCCGTGCCTCCGAAGCAGATAAAGTCCCTTGCCACCACTTCCTCGGCGGAGTGGGCAAGGAGAGAGTATGTTCCCGGAATATCCACCATCACATAGCTGTTTTCACCACGGACGCACCGTCCCTGCGCATTCTGGACGGTCTTACCCGTCCAGTTTCCGGTGTGCTGTTTCATCCCCGTGAGGGCGTTGAAGACTGTGGATTTTCCCACATTGGGGTTGCCCGCCAGAGCGATGACGAAATCTCCATCATTTTTTTGTATGGTAAAGCTGCTGTCGCAGGCATTCCTGCCTACAGAGCCTGCAGTAAGTCCCAAACCGATCAACTCCTTTGTCATGTATTTATGCATATGCATGGCAAAGGTTGACCGATTACAATTTTTTACCGCTCCGATTTCAGCAGCGCATAATAGCAGGCATCGCATATGCCGCCGCAGTTGTTTCTGTCGGAGCTTCGCAAGGTCCCCTCATATTTCATCCCGCATTTTTGCATGACCTTTCCTGAGTTTGGATTCCGGGGGTCGTGTCTTGATTCAATGCGGTTTACATCTACCTCGTCAAAAAGGAAATCCATGACCGCTTTAAGAGCCTCCGATGTGATACCCTGATGCCACCACGCTTTTCCTATACAATAACCTATATGCACCATTGACACATCTTCATTCATGTGAACCACAGATATGCTTCCGATAGGCTCTCCTTTTTCCTTTAATACGATAGCCCAATTGTAACAGCTTTTATCGGAATATGCCTCCACCCATTCTTTCAGGACATATTCGCTCACTTCCTGACTTTGATGGGCTTGCCATGTCAGATATTTTGCAACATCTTCATCTGACGCCCAGTTATTGTACATGGCAGCAGCATCCTCGATAACAAATCTTCTTAATATCAGTCTCTCTGTTTCTAATCTTTGTGTTCCGCAATGGTTCATGCTTCATATTCCCTCCTTAAAAAATTCTTCCTTTAAGATCGCATAGCACAAGCGGTCGTATTTGTTTCCGTTCAGATAGACAGCTTTTCGTTCCCGTCCCTCTAATGTGAATCCGCAGTTCTTGATAGATTTCTGTGCGCCGATGTTTATTTCTAGAGTGTTGGCAGTGATGCGTTCCATTCCTAAAAACCTGAATCCATAATCAAGCATCAGCGAGACTGCTTCGCTGCCGTAACCCTTGGAACGGTTTTCTATTTTTGCAATTCCTATGCCAACAGAACACTTGCGGTTTACACGGTCTATGTTCTGCAAAGCAACATCGCCGATAACTGTTCCGTCGTTGAGGAATATTCCCAGACGCACATTTTGATTTCCCTGCAATTTCTGTATTTCGTCAAACCACCCGTCCGCCTTTTCGTCTGAATGTCCGATATTAAATTCCTCCGCAGGACAGTTAAAATCGTATTCAAAATCGTTCCAAAGCTTTTTGCAGTCTGCTCTTTCAAGCATTGCTAAATATATTCTTTTACCTTGTAATTTCATAAGTTCCCTCCTTTTTCAGATAATATTTATTGTAGCATATACGGCGGATACAGTCAATCAACCGGGAGTTTAGTCAGGTAATACCATTATAATCCCTGCGGAGGATATTGTATTGTAAAAATCCGACATTGGGTACTCATTTGATCGCTAACATATCTTGACAAATATTTAAAAGTATAATATAATAAAATTTCAACCAACAGTTTAATGCCGTTCAACCGACGGCTTATTGTCGGCATCCGGAATATATGGTAAAATCATAATACGCAGGACTTGACCCAAACCATAGTGAAAGGAGAAAACATGGCTTTCTTCAAGAAAAAGAAAACAGAGGAAAACACGGACGAGTTTCACAAGGAATACGGTATGATAAGCAACTGCCGATTCGTGCTGGGCAAGATAGCAAAATATCGGAAGTCTCTTATTTTCTACCTTATCGCGGCGGCTGTGGCAGGAGCGCTGCTGTCCTATGCATGGAGTATTATCGGAAAGCTTGTCATAGACATGATACAGAAGCAGTCCGAAGGGGGAAACATACGGTCACTGGTCTGGCTCACACTTGGGACGACCTTTGCAGAGCTTCTTCTCATGTGGCTCAATACCATATCAAATATGAAGCTTGGAGTGGGGTTCACCTATGTGAGACTCATGATAATCAAGGAGCGTATCGCAAAGTCCCTGTCCATGAATTACGAGATACTTGAGGACCCCGATATGCTTGACCGTCTCCAGAAGGCGAAGCGTGCCACAGGCGGAGACTACCACGGCGTCCAGGGACTGATGCAGTATATCAGTCTTTCGCTTACACAGATAGTGTCCATAATCACGGCGGTGACCATCATGGTCACGTTCAACCCTCTGGTGATTGTCGTAGTGGCAGTTCTGGGATTTATCCAGTTTCAGTTTTTCGAGTACATACGCAAGAAGGACAAGGCGGAAATGTGGGACGCTATGGCTCCCCACTGGCGGAAGCTGGAGTATATGGAAAGAGTCACAACGGATTTTTCCTTTGCAAAGGATATCCGTCTTTTCGGCATGAAGGACTTCCTGTCAAAAAAGCAGAAGGAGGTCTACGACACCGAGCTTGCGCACTGGATAAAGTCCCGTCAGTACTGGATATACAACAGCTTTTTTGCCCATGGCATATCTCTTGTAAGACAGCTTATCATTACCGGCTGGCTTATCTGCGAGGCTGTTTACGGCGGACTCCCCATAAGTAATTTCGTGCTTTACATGGCAAGCGCAAATACCTTTTCGGGAGCCATAAACGGTATCCTGACAAATCTTTCGGGACTCCGTGAAAGAAGCGCCCAGACAGACGATTACCGCAGCTTTATGGACATCCCCACCTATGAGAAAAAGGGGATACCCGTCCCCCGTTCGGAAGACGGCTACAGCTTCACCTTTGAAAACGTATCCTTCAGGTACAGGGGACAGGAGCAGTACGCTCTTAAAAATGTTGACATTACCGTCAAAGCAGGGGAGAAGCTTGCTGTGGTGGGTCTTAACGGAGCAGGCAAAAGTACCTTTATCAAGCTCATGCTGAGGCTTTACGATGTCACCGAGGGACGCATACTTATGAACGGCACGGACATCCGGGAGTTTGACAGAGAGGATTATTACAACCTTTTCGCTCCTGCATTTCAGGACGTTATGGTTTTTGCTTTCCCCATGGCGGAGAATGTTTCAATGAAGGCTCCGGGTGATACGGACAAGACCGGGGCGGAAAAAAATCTCCGGGACGCAGGTCTTGGAGAAAAGCTGGACTCCCTTGACAAAGGCGTGGACACCGAGCTTTTGAAAGTCCTTTATGACGACGGAGTAGACCTTTCCGGCGGCGAAAAGCAGAAGCTTGCTCTTGCAAGGGCTCTTTACAAAAACGCCCCCGTGATCGTCCTGGACGAGCCTACTGCAGCTCTTGACGCATTGGCTGAGTTCAGACTGTACCAGAGCTTTGACAGTCTTATCGGGAACAGCACGGCGGTGTACATCTCACACAGATTGTCCTCCACGCGATTCTGCGACAGGGTGGCGATGTTCAAGGCAGGAGAAATGACCGAGACAGGCACTCATGAGGAGCTTATGGCTCTTGACGGGGCTTATGCGGAGATGTTCCGTGTACAGGCTCAGTATTATGTAGAGGACAAGGATATTTTCGATGTCCCCGAGGAAATGGAAATGGAGGTGACCCCTGATGCAGGATAACAAAAAAGAATCTTTGAAGGTCACCGCCGGATATTCACTGAAGTATTGCTTCGGACAGATAATGAGGTACAAAAAGTCCTATTTGTTTATATCTCTTATCAACATCTTTATAGGTGCGGCGATTCCCTTTACGGAGATCATCTTTTTGCCGCTGGTGATAGACTCTATTCTTGAACATAAGGATATAAAGCTGATCGCTTTTTACGGAGCGTCGGTGGTTATTTCTCAGGTACTGCTGCAGGCGCTGAACAGCTGTATATCGGTACATCTGGAAAAGTACGCTGACCTGTTTCTGAATGAATCCAGCAGGGAGATATCAAAGCTGTGCATGGAGATAGATTTCAGTCTCACCGAGGACAAAAAGGCTCTGGACCAGATAAGAAAAGCCCGTGAGGGTCTTGACTGGTCGGGAGGGACTCACCAGATCTCACGGTCCTTTTTTGAGATAATATCAAACGTACTTAAGCTTGTGGGAGTCATCACCGTAATGGCGGTAAGTGCGCCCCTGATGTTGCTTCTCATAGGAGTGATCTTAGCGGTACAGGCAGTAATAAACACAAAGAAAAACGACATCGACATAAAGAATTTCGGAGAGCTTGCAAACATAAACCGTATTTTCGGACATATTTCCTGGGAAATGGAGGATTTCCGCTACGGCAAGGACATCCGTCTTTACAGTGCGGCAGGCATGATGCTGCAAAAGGCGTCCCAGCAGATAAAAAGGCTTTCTGACTACTGGCAGAATATCAACGACAAAAAGCTCCCCCTCAATCTTCTTGATCTGGCTGCTACAGCTTTGCGGAATTTCGGGACATATACTTATCTTGGCATACTGGTCATAATGGGAAGGATCACTATAGGTACATACTCTCAGCTTTTAAGCGCGGGAGGTACTCTCTACAATGCAATGCAGTCTATACTTTACAGCCTGCAGGACATCGCAAAGCGAAGCGGATATATGTACGAGATAGTCAAATTCATGGAGTACCCACCTGCAATGGAAAAGGGCAGCAGGCATACGGAAAAGCCTGACGGGGGACATGAGATCGAGTTCAGGAACGTCAGCTTTACATATCCCGGCTCTGAGGTAAAGGTGCTGCAGGATGTGTCAATCAAGCTGAAAAGCGGGGAGAAGCTCTCTGTTGTCGGACTTAACGGAGCAGGCAAGACCACCTTTATCAAGCTGCTGTGCCGTCTGTACGACGTGGACAGCGGGGAGATACTTCTTGACGGGGTGAACATCCGCGAGTACGACTACGATGAGTACATGAAGCTGTTTTCTGTGGTGTTTCAGGACTTCCGTCTCCTTGCCTTTTCCGCAGCGGACAATATCCTTTTAGGAGACGAGGACTCAGGGGACAGCACGGACTCTCTCTTTGAAAAGGTAGGGGTGCTTGAAAAAATAAACTCCCTGCCCAAAGGTAAGGAGACCATGATGTTCAAGCAGTTTGACAAGGAGGGGGTGGAGCTTTCGGGAGGTGAGCAGCAGAAGCTTGCTATTGCCAGAGCGCTCTACAAAAATGCTCCCGTAGTCATTCTTGACGAGCCTACCGCCGCCCTTGACCCTGTTGCTGAGTACGAGATATACCGTCAGTTCAACGACCTTGTGGGAGGAAAAACAGCGGTGTACATCTCACACAGACTGTCCTCCTGCAAATTCTGCGACCGGATAGCTGTCTTCTCGGAGGGTACGATAAAAGAGTACGGACCTCACGACGAGCTTGTCCGCAAGCCGGACGGCATCTACGCGGAGATGTTCAGGGCTCAGGCGCAGTATTATGTCTGATGAGCAGGTCAGAGCTACTACAACAGGGATAATTTGCAGCAAAATAAACAAAATGTCATATCCGGGCTTGTCATATTATTCAACAAAGTGATAGGAATGTGAAAAACTTTCTGTCAACCTATACAAAATATAAGAAAAGAACTAAAAATGTGTGAATGTATTTTTCTTTAATTTCAAGGTTTCTTCACATTTTTATCATATTTATTGAGTATAATATAAACAATAGCAAAAGTAACTATCTCATGATAAATTCCAGATTTATTTTCATTTTCACTCGCGAGAGCGAGGACCTTCCTTCTGCCTGTCGGTGATGAGCCGGCAGGAACGTTAAAAAAGCTCCGGAAAAAATAACAGAGCTTTAATTGATAACTGCCGTCCGCATGAGCTATGGAATACTGTATCGTCAGTGGGCGGCACTCCAAAAATGATCTGCTTATGCAGTTAATTTTAGCCGAAACCCTCACTAAAGGGATTCGGCTGATTTTTTTATTTTCTATTGACAAAAACAAGAACATAGAGTATAATAAAAATATAAATTGAATAATACTATTAATGAAAAGAGATTTTATAATGTATTCAGAGGGAAAAATCAAGCAGGATATTATTGACAGGCTGCTTAAGCTTGATGAGGAAGCTGCATTGTCTTTTGATGACCCGAACACATACTATGAGATGGTACTTGTAGGCGGGGGTGCATTAGTTCTAATTGACAAGCTCAGCAGAGCCACACAGGATATTGACGCTATAATGTACCCTAAAGAATTGAATCCATTCCTTGAAAAATACGATATTAACAACAATGTGCTTGCTTACATGAATAATTTTGCGCCCGATTATTATGACAGACGTGTTCCTATAAATATACCATCAAAGAAAATCAAATTCTTTACTGCCTCATTAGAAGATATTGTGATAGCTAAGCTGTTTTCCAACCGACCAAAGGATATGCAGGATATACATAATCCTGATATATTGAATGCTCTTGACTGGAACAGGCTTGACGAAATAGTAAACAGTGAGGATTTCAAAGACGGTATGCTTAACGATCATCAGTATATAATGTTCATGTATAATTCCCGAGATTACAAAGAGGAGGCTATGAAATGAGAAAACTTACAATGTCAGGTTTCCTTTCAGGCTATGTAAAGTCTCTGTCCGAAAACCGTACTTTGAATATTCATAAGCTGACAGGTGAAGTTTATAACGGCAATCACAGATTAAGAGAGCCGTTGTTTCTATATTGTTATTACAGCGGCAAGTCGGATATATTGCTTAAATATCTGAATGATGACGATACAAGTGAATACAATTATGTATCAAGGCTTTTGAAAAAAAATCAGATCAGCAGTCTGCCGTCTGATTTTGAAAAAGTAATAAATTCGTACAGCCGCAGGGTTGGAATGCCTGAGAATGATAATCATATCAAGTCTCTTATGCTTGATAAGATCATTAAACTTCAAAAAGAAAAACACGTTACCAATTACCGGATATACAAAGATCTTCAAATCAATCCCGGGAATTTCAACAGCTTTATTAAGAACAGGAATCTGAACAAGCTGAGTCTGAATAAAAGCCGGGAGGTTTATAATTACCTGCAAAATTTGTGATCGCAGAAAAGTTAACAGCCGCTGCCTGATAAGTGTTAAAAGCAGCGGCTATTTTGTTGTCTGATAATAAATGCAGTCATCTGTTATCCACCTTTTCGGGATATAGATCATGATGTGTAAGACGCTCCACAGCTACCTGTTCCCACATGGTGCCCTTTTTTCCGTAATTGCAGTAGGGGTCTATGGAAATTCCTCCCCGGGGAGTGAATTTTCCCCAGACCTCTATATATTTGGGATCCATAAGCTTTATCAGATCCTTCATAATAATATTCATGCAGTCCTCGTGGAAATCCCCGTGGTTCCGGAAGCTGTAAAGATAAAGCTTCAGTGACTTGCTCTCCACCATTCTTTCAGCAGGGACATAGGAGATATACACCGCGGCAAAGTCCGGCTGTCCCGTTATGGGGCAGAGACTTGTAAATTCGGGACAGTTGAATTTAACGAAGTAGTCGTTCTCCTGATGCTTGTTTATAAAGGTCTCCAGCACCTCGGGAGCGTAGTCCGTGGGGTATTTTGTTTTCTGATTTCCAAGGAGGGAGATACCCTCCGTCTCTTTTTCTGTTCGTCCTGACATTTTAGTGCCTCCCTGTTAAAAATTATAGTCTGCTGTTAAGAATAAAGCTTAATTCATCATCCAGATTTTTGATAATTTCTTCTGCCCGACTTTCCTCATTATCATGGTACAAATAGGCGTAGGGCTGGTTCAGATCTCTTCCCTTATCCAAAGCAATAAACTCAACAAAACGGTAGGGCTGAAAGCCTGTATCATTGACCGTTAATTGAGCAATGAATTTATCTGTTTCAAAATCGACTATAAAGCTGTCCTCTTTATCCGAAACAATCTCAACTCTTACCGTATTTTTATGATCCTCTGAAATTCTGAAAATCCATTTATGCACTTCCTGCATAACAATTTCAAGCTGCATTTTGATCTCCCTGAAAAACTATTTAATTTTAAAACAACTTTTACTGTGATTAGAATTTACATATATTTTTGAATCAAGCTTTTTAATTCGGAACAGTCAAATGTGCATCCGCATTGCTGCCCGCCGTCCCGTTCAACATCTATAATATGCTCTATCTGGTCAAAGCCCTCGGGCAGATGAGGATCTGCGCCATTTTCCAGAAGATACTCTATAAATTTGAGAGTTGTCGCTGTAGGCTTTAAATTTTGCTTGCCTTTTATGTAGTCATCGACTGTAAGCTCCTGACCGGATTCATCAGCCACAATATTGATACTCATTTCAATTGCAGTATCTAAGATCATGTAATTGTATTTATCGTTAAATGCGCCTTTATTGGCTTCCAGTATCCTTTTTGCCATGTCATAATTATTTTCGGACAAAAGTTTAGAAATTACCCTGTATTGAAACGGTATGTCCGGGTCATATGTGCACCAGTTCTTTAAAGCGGATAAAAATTCATCTGATAATCCGCAGTAATCTATGTTTTTCATAGGGTGCAGTCCTTTCAGTTCACAGTTTTAATCTTTTGTAACAGAATAAAGATAATGTGGCATATCGACTCCCCGGTAATGCTTTGTCCATGTATCTACCTTGATCATACCGTTCCGCAGAGCTACGTTTTGGGACGGTATATTTGTATCTCTGATAATAGAAAATACCTCGTCAGCGTCCAGCTTTGCGAAAGCGTATTCCTTGCAGGCTACCGCTGCTTCTGTGGCGTAACCCTTATGCCAGTAAGCACGCTGAAACAGATATCCGATCTCAAGGAGTTGCCTGTCCTTCCACGTCTGCATGGTAAGTCCGCACTGTCCTATCATTTCCTCTGTTTCTTTCAGGATGACCGCCCATAAGCCGAAGCCGTATTCTTGGTATCGGGCAAGCTGCCTTTCAAGCCAAGCCAGAGTTTCACTATTGTCAAAGGCTCCGTTATAGGCGTACATGGTTTCTTCGTCCTGTAATATATTTTTTAATGAACCATAATCGCCATGCTCCAATTCGCGCAGATATAATCTTTCTGTTTCCAGTATCATAGGTAATTTCCCTTACTAAAAAGTATGTTAAAAATCAAACAGATTTCCGCCCAGAAACGGATTGAGCTGCTTTTCCCGTTCAAGAGAGGTCTCCTCGCTGTGACCCGGAAGCACACGGTAGTCCGTCTCTATCTCTGCAAGCATGGCAAGGCTTTTGGAAAGCACGGAGTAGTTTCCGTCCGGCATATCGGTGCGTCCTATTGACCCCCTGAAAAGAGTGTCCCCGCTGAACATCACGTCGTCAATGATGTAGCAGACGCAGCCGCTTGTGTGCCCCGGAGTGTGCAGGACTTTGAAAGTCAGCTCGTCCTGTGTGATGGTGTCCCCGTCGCTTACAGGGACAGCCTTGTCGTAGTGGTCTACAGGCTTTTCATAGTAGTCGGCAAAATAATTTGACAGATTCATGTGGGAGTCGGTAAGCTTGGGAGCGTCAAATTTGTGGATGTAGACATCCGCTCCCGTCTTTTCTGCGATCTCCGCAAGTGAGTCTATATGGTCGCAATGACCGTGGGTGAGCAGGATCTTTTTCAGCCTGCCCCCGTTTTTTTCTATCTCCGAGAGGATATTTTCCGCCCCCTCCGGAGCGTCTATCATGACCGCATTTCCTGTTTCGGAAATAACGATATAGCAGTTTACTGCGAATATTCCCTGTGGCTGTACCTTAATAATTTTCATGTTTTGACCCCCTATGATCACATCGTCACAACCGCTTATCCGTTATACCGGAAATCAAGCGGACGTTCAGATCGGTGTGTTATGCCTGCACCGGCTTTCCCGCTGCTCCCGTGCGCTCTACACTTATGACGCTGGAGAGCTTTTTGATCTTTGAAATTATTGTATTAAGCTGTGAGATTCCTCCGGTGCTCATGGATACAAAAAGACTGCTGTTTCCGTTTTTTAGCTCCTTGACGGATATCTCCGTAACAGGGACGTGCATTTCCGCCAGCGTTTTTGAGACCTCCGCCAAAAGAAGCATACTCTCGCTTGCAACGATGTCCAGCGTGACCTTGTAGATAGGCGTACTGCTGCTCGTTCCGCCGTCCCAGTGGGCTTCAAGCCAGCGCTCAGGCTCGCTGCCCGATTTCACGGCGCTCAGATAGTTGACACAGTCCTTTTTGTGGATGGAGATGCCGTGTCCCTTTGTGACAAATCCGATGATCTCGTCTCCCGGCAGCGGATTGCAGCACTGGGACAGCTTCACGGACACATTTTCCTGACCGTCCACAACAATGCCGCCCGAGCTTCGCTTGGGAGTAAATGCTTTTACCTCCTGCTCGCTCTGGTCGTAAAGCTTGGTGTATTTGTCCTTGAGACGCTGCATCATGCGGGACAGGATAACTCCTCCGTAGCCTATTGCAGCGTAGAAATCGTCAAGTGAGGTACAGTTGTGACGCTTCATGTCGTCGCTGAGGAAGGACACAAGATCCTCGTCGGGGATTCTTATAAAGTTTCGCTTGAACTCCTTTTCAAGCTCCGCCTTACCTGTGACGATGTTTTCCTCTCTGCGCTCCTTTTTGAACCAGGAGCGTATCTTTGACTTTGCTTCATTGGTGCGGCAGATGTCCAGCCATGCTCTGTTGGGACCGTGCTGGGCGTCCTTTGAAGTGATGATCTCCACGATCTCTCCCGTGGCAAGCTGATAGTCAAGGGACACCAGCTTTCCGTCCACCTTGGCACCCTTCATTTTGTTGCCCACCTCTGTGTGTATAGCGTAGGCAAAGTCTATGATGGTGGCTCCGCTGGGGAGGGTTATCATGTCACCCTTTGGAGTAAAGGCGAAGATCTCCTCGGGGGACAGGTCGCTTTTTATGGTGCGGACGATCTCCTCAACGTCGTCTGCTTCCTGCTGGGCTTCGATGATCTGGCGTATCCATGCAAGTCTGCTTTCCAGCTTATCCTTGCCGCTGATGCCCTCCTTGTATTTCCAGTGGGCGGCGATGCCGTATTCGGCGGTGCGGTGCATTTCCCATGTGCGTATCTGGACTTCAAAGGGGAGACCCTCCCTGCCGATGACCGTGGTATGCAGGGACTGATACATATTTGATTTGGGAGTTGCGATATAGTCCTTGAAACGGTTGGGGAGAGGCTTGAACATATCGTGGATAAATCCGAGAGCATTGTAGCATTCGTTGACGGTGTCCACGATTATTCTCACGGCGTACTTGTCGTATATCTCGTCGATGCTCTTGCCGTGGATAAAGGATTTTTTATAGATGCCGTAGACAGATTTCACCCGTCCGTCTATCTGCGGGGGACGTTCAAAATTAGCCTCCTTGAAGCGCTCGGAGATCTGCTGCTGGATGGACTCTATGAACGCCTCACGCTCATCGCTTCTGATCTTAAGTATATGCTCGATCTCACCGTAGGCGTAGGGGTCGAGATAGCGGAAGGCAAGATCCTCGATCTCGTCCTTGATGGTGCGCATACCAAGACGGTGAGCTATGGGGGCGTATATGTTCATGGTCTCCAGAGCGGTGTTCCTCTGCTTGTGAGCAGGTCTGAAATGGAGGGTACGCATATTGTGGAGCCTGTCGCAGAGCTTGATTATGATGACTCTTATATCCTGGGACATGGCAAGGAGTATCTTGCGGACGTTCTCTGCCTGCTGCTCCTCCTTGGTGAAAAGAGGTATCTTGCCCAGCTTTGTGACGCCGTCAACAAGCATGGCAACGTCCTGCCCAAAGCGCTTTTTGACCTCCTCTAAAGTGACGTCGGTGTCCTCAACAACGTCGTGGAGCATGGCTGCGCAGATGGTATCGGTGTCCATTCCCAGCTCCAGCAGGATAAACGACACTGCCAGAGGGTGGGTGATATAAGGCTCTCCCGAAGAACGGAACTGATTTGCATGAGCCTTTGCCGCAAATTCGTATGCAGAGATGATCTTGCTCAGGTCATACTGCTTCTCATCGTTCAGTATCTTCTGGATAAGGGCATCAATGGTATAGACGGTTTCTGTTTTGTTTGGCATAACTATCTTCCTCTTTATGATTTGCTTTGTGAGGCATTAAGCTCCTTAAGTATCTTTGAATCATTAAGATCGACCTTTTTTTCTGCGGGGAGCCGCATTGCAGTCTCATTGTAAATATCCTGAGAGATCAGACCCATCTCCTCAAAAATGTCAAGGGCAAGACGGAACTTGCCGTAATTAAGGTCATCCGAGCATACAGCAGAGTATATGGCGTCAAATGCTGCGGAGCAGGTGGGGACAGCCTTGTAGACTGCTGCAAGATCATTACGGGCAGGCACCATCCTTGCCAGAAGAGCGGGGTTTACCTTTGCTCCTGTTTTGTAGTCTTCGTAGGCTCCCTTTGCCGCAAAATATTTTTTCTGGGGGATACCGCTTTTGTGATAGTCCTTGATATTGAAATTTATCTCTGTAGTTCCTCTGTATGTATTTATTTCGGGGTATCCGATAAGATTAAGTGCGTCCCCCTTCTGATACGGAAAATCGGAGGACTTTCTGTTAAACATCAGTCCCGTCAGTCTGACACCGCCGTAGGACAGAATCAGCTTTGTGTGGGCTCCTTCTGAAAGAGGAACCACTTCCGATACCTCTGCAGACAGGAGCGCGAACAAGGGTCTGGGATTTCCCTCTCCGCAGGGCTCCAGCGCTGAAAGGGAGGATATAGCCTCCACCGTCATATCCGAGGGGATGAGCATCTTATCCGCATGAAGCGTATACAGGGGGATATCGTTAAATTCCTCCGCCGCATATTTAAGCAGAGCCTTTCTGAATGCTTCTATATTATCATTGGTGAGGGTATAGCCTCCCGCTCCCTGATGTCCGCCAAACTTTGTAAGGGTGTCCGAGCAGGCTGTAAGAGCGTCAAAAACGGAAAATCCCTTGGGAGCTCTTGCAGAGCCCCGGGCAAATTCCCCGTCATCGGAGAGAAGAAACACAGGCTTTCCGAATCTTTCAAGCAGTCTTGAAGCTACTATGCCTATAACTCCGTGGTGCCAGCCCTTTCCGTAAACAAACAATACCCTCTCATATAAAATATTCGGGTCATTGGCAATATGCTCCTGTATTTCCTTTGCTATAGAGTCCTCTGTTTTTTTTCTTTCGTTGTTGTATCTGTTGATACGCTCCGCAATTTCGGCAGCCTCATCAGGGTCGTCGCAGAGCAGGAGCTTCAGGGCTTCCAGAGCGGAGGACATACGTCCTGCGGCGTTTATTCTTGGCGCAAGGTAAAAAGCCGCGTCGGTGGAGGATATGGGGGGAGATACCTTTGCCGCGGACATAAGTGCCTGCAGTCCGGGATTTTCGGTGTTTTTAAGATAGTGGAGCCCCATGCGGACTATTTCCCGGTTCTCTCCTCTGAGGGGGACGATATCTGCTATTGTGGCAATGGCGGCAAGGTCGGAAAAATGCTCCAGAGCGAAGCTGTAGTCGCCGTCCTCCATAGCGGCGATAAGCTTAAGAGCAATTCCGCAGCCGCACATATCCTTGAAGGGAGACTCATCGTCATGACGCTTGGGGTCGACGACCGCCGCTGCTTCCGGGAGAATGTCTCCCGCCTCGTGATGATCGGTGATGACAAGCGCTATGCCAAGCTCCTTTGCAAGCTTTGCTTCTTCGATGGCAGAGATGCCGTTGTCCACGGTAACGATGAGCTCTGCGCCGTCCTCTGCAAGCTGTCTTACAGCATCGCAGCACATACCGTAGCCCTGACTGCGGTCGTTGATATGATAGCAGACGTCTGCGCCCATAGCGTCCAGATATGAATATAACAGAGCGGCAGCGGTAATGCCGTCGCAGTCGTAGTCTCCGTAAACGCAGATTTTTTTTCCGCTTTCGGCTGCTTCCAGAATTATTTCTGCAGCTTTTTTCATATCCTTTATTTCAAAGGGGTCGGAGAGAGCGGAGCTGTCCTGATCAAAGAAAGCGGCTGCCTTTTCATAGGTATCTATCCCACGGGAAACAAGTATATCAGCGCATAAGCGGGACAGCCCTCCCTGAGCTGCAAGAGCTGCAGCAGCATTTTTGTCCGGATCTCCTATAGTCCATTTTTTCATATTCTAAAACAGGATGCTCCTTTCGGTCAGAATTTCTTAAAATCACTCTTATTATACCATATTTATGCACCGATAATCAAGATAAAGCGCAAACAATTCACGATTATTTCACGAGTTTGAAACCGGAATATGGAAAAGGACGTCATGTCAGCTATAAAAATTTGACAATTCGGTATAAATATGATAGGATGTAACAAGACAGGGGGGAACGTCTTTGATATTTGTTTATTATGCGGTCTCATATTTCATACCTGTGGTACTGTGGATAGTGTGGAAGCGAAAGACATCGGCAAGCACATTTCCGCTTATTATGGGTATGCTGTCCTATATGTTCATATCGCTTATGCGGGGAATTGCGCGGGTCCTTATCACCAACGGCTTAAGAGATGACCCCTGGACGTTTTACATAGTTTCTGCGCTTCTTACGGGAGTGTTTGAGGAAGTGGGCAGATATCTTGTGTTAAATTATGCTGTCATGGGAAACAACAGCCTGACCGACTGTATTTCTTATGGCATCGGTCATGGGGTCATAGAGATAATACTTACTAACAGGACATATGAAAATATCAGCATTGCTGAAAGCCTTCTGGACGGATACGAATGTGTAAGGCTGATCTTATTTTCCGCTGCGATGTCGGCGCTTATTTATGTGGTCATACATTATTCGGATACCAAAAAATTTCTCGCTGCCGCGGTGATATTTCACGCTGTTATAGACATTATCCCTGCGTTTTATCTGCAGGATCAGATGACCATCGGGGAGCTTATGATAATAGACCAGATCTATATTCTGGCGGTATGTTATTTTGCTTACTGGGTGTGCAGGTGTTACAGGGAAGAGTGAGGGTGATAATAACACAAAACCACCGCTGTGGGCTTTGCACAAATTGTTTAAGTCCCATCTTTTGGTGGGGCTTATTTATTATAGTATAATTAAAAAAATTATTGTTGTGAAAAATTTTGGCATTCTGAATTGTATTATATATAGAAGTACATTACAGAAAGGTGATTTTATGAAGAAAATATCAATATCCGTGCTTTTGCTGATCTTTTGCATATCTGCATTGACATCCTGCGTAAATGATGCCGGGGAAAATATTGCAGATACATCTGAGACAACAGAGACGACCGCCGATGAAACAGCAGAAGCAATACTGTCAACTCTGACTGATAAAGAAAAAGAAGTCTGGCTGTCTATGCCTGATATTGTTACCATTCGATTGTTGAGACGATATAATGGAGATGATGGAGATCTTTACTCTGAATTTCTTTACACAGAGGTCATTTACATTGACAAAACAGGACAGGTAAAAAAATTTATTAGTCCTGATAAACTCGCACCAAGCGAGACTGAATGTACCGTTGAATGGATACATGACCAAATCAGCCGGAATGAAGATGCTGAACTTATTAACACAGCAGATATTCACAAACTGATTAAATTTTACAATACTCTTACTTATATTGATCCAAACAGTAGGTTAGAGTATTGGGGCGGTATAGGTCTCGCTGAATATATTGAAAGGCATTACTGGTTTGAAATATTTGGTATAAGAAGTGACGGCGGTAAAAATATCTATGAAGTATTAGAAATTTCCGAAGGTGATGCCGGAGATTATTCAATACAGCATAATTATATAGAAAAACGTAATATGTTCGGCATATATGAAAAGAAAAATATTGATACATACGGAAGGGATACATTTAATTTGTACCTTGAACTTGACCCATTTATGGTCGATAGACCCGGTGGAGTGGGACATTTAACAGGCGAAGAAGGATAAAATTTAAATTTGGAGGAATAAAAATGGGGAAAATCATGCTTAATAAACTGCTGAAAAAGTACATATCTCTTGCCATGGCATTT
>JAFLUI010000022.1 GCA_022508825.1 Oscillospiraceae bacterium | reverse complement strand
TACCGCGGTAGACCTTGAAGCGTCTGCCCTGGAAAATTTCCTCCTCGCCGGGAGCCTCGTCACAGCCTGCAAGCAGTGAGCCAAGCATTACAACATTTGCTCCTGCTGCAAGAGCCTTTACAATGTCTCCCGAATATTTTATACCGCCGTCTGCGATAACGGGGATATTGTGCTTTGCGGCAACGCAGGCAACGTCATAGACCGCTGTGATCTGGGGAACGCCTATACCTGCAACAACACGGGTGGTACAGATAGAGCCGGGTCCTATGCCGACTTTAAGACAGTCTGCCCCTGCGTCTATGAGAGCCTTTGCAGCCTCTGCAGTGGCGATATTTCCTGCAATGACTGGGGTGTCGGGGAATGCCTTCTTGACCTCTCTTACAGCGTTTACGATGTTGATGTTGTGACCGTGAGCGGAGTCCAGTACAAGAACGTCCGCCTGTGCTTCGATAAGGGCGGCAGCGCGCTCCATCATGTTTGCAGCTACTCCGATAGCAGCTCCGCAGAGCAGTCTGCCTGATTTGTCACGGGCGGAATCGGGATACTGTACTGCCTTTTCGATGTCCTTTATTGTGATAAGTCCCATAAGAGTGCCGTCGTCATCCACTATGGGAAGCTTCTCTATCTTTTTATGCATAAGGATCTCCTGTGCTGCTGCAAGATCGGTGCCTACGGGAGCGGTAACAAGATCCTCACGGGTCATAACGTCTCCGATGGGAATGTTGAAGTCTTTCAGGAAGCGAAGATCCCTGTTTGTAAGGATACCCACCAGCTTGCCTGCCGTATCAACGACGGGAACGCCTGATATCCTGTACTTGCCCATAAGCTCGTCAGCTTCGGAGACAAGCCTGTCTGCAGTGAGAGAAAAAGGATTTACTATGACCCCGTTTTCAGAGCGCTTTACCTTGTCCACCTCGTCTGCCTGACGCTCAATGGACATATTTTTATGTATAACTCCTATACCGCCTTCACGGGCGATAGCTATTGCCATCTTGGCTTCTGTAACAGTATCCATAGCGGAAGTAATAATAGGTGTGTTCAGTGTTATGTCCCCTGCCAGCTTTGTTTTCAGCTTTACCATGTTAGGGGTGCAGTTTGATTCTGCGGGAATGAGAAGTACATCGTCAAATGTCAGACCCTCTTTGACAAACTTGCTTGAGTAATTGGTTTCCAGCATAAAAATTACCTCCTTAAAAATTTAGCTTCTGCTTATTTCTGTATATATTCTAATTATCATACCATTTTGCGGCGAAATAGTCAAGAGGATTTTTGTTTTTTGTGTTATAGAAAAAATTGTCACATTTTGTATTTTTTTTGTGCAATTAGCCATGGCTTATCATGGAGTAAGAAAACAGACTGTCACGCCCTGTCTGAAAGGGCATAACAGTCCATAAAAGCTATCCAATTTTTCCGCTTTCCTTAAGAAGTCTGTACAGCGTGGGCTCAAAGGAAAACTCCTTCATAAGAGCTTCTGCCTCGTCAAGGTACATCTTACGCTTGGGAGAGGGACTGTCCCTGCGGACTGCTCTTATAAGGATATTTTTCGGAGTGTGCTCAAAGTCGATGAACTCTAAAAGCTGTGTCCTGTACCCGCAGTATTCCAGCAGGTTTGCTCTTATTGCATCGGTGCAGAGAGCGGCAGTCCGCTCTTTTATTATCCCGTACCTTGTGAGTATGCCGAAATTGTCCGTTTTCATCTGTCCCCCCAGCTCATGCTGACAGCAGGGGACGGAAAAGATCATGTCTGCTTCCCGCATTACCGCGTTGTGGAGAGCATAGTCTGTGGCAGTATCGCAGGCATGGAGGGTCACCACCATATTGACCTTTCCGGTGACGGAGGCGTTTTCAATGTCCCCCATTTCAAATTTAAGACCGGTGTACCCGTATCTTTTTGCGGCGGCATTGCATTTGTCGATGACGTCCGCTTTCAGGTCAAGACCCAGCATCTGAACGTCCATGCCCCGTATTTCGGTAAAATAATGATACAGCACAAAGGTAAGGTAGGACTTCCCACAGCCGAAGTCGATGATCCTGATAGGTCTGTCGGGGATCCTGTGCTCACGGACAGCATCGTCTATGATCTCCGCAAAACGGTTGATCTGGCGGAACTTGTCGTACATTGGCTTTGCGACTTTGCCCTCTTTTGTGAACACTCCCATGTCGATAAGGGCAGGAAAAGGCTTGTCCTCGGGGATGATGTAATTCTTTGTACGGTTGTGTTCGGAAGCAGCAGGAGCGGGGGAGGTCAGCTTCTTTTTTGAAAGGAAAAGCTTTCCCTTTTTGGACACGGACAGTTCGTATTCATGGGACTGTCCCCATGCGTTGAGCTGACGCCATCCCTCACGGAGAAGCTCTCCACAGCGGTCTGCGGCCTGGCTGCTGTCCACATTTTCATGGAACACCTGCTTGTCGGTGTATTTTTCGATCTGGTACCCCGACCCTTTTTTCAGGACGCATATTCTGCGGTACTCCGAATTTTTTGGGGACTTGCTCAAAACGATCTTCGGGGGAGAGTCCCCGAAAATCGTTTCAAGATAATTATTAAGTTCTTCCATAATTACTTTCCGGACTTTGCAAGGGCTTTCAGAGCGAGAGCCTTGTCAACATTGCCGTCTACCTTGAGCTTCCCGGTGAAAAATGCCTGGATAGCGTCCTGCTTGCCGTTAATGATCTTATTCAGCAGCTCATAGGAGCAGATTATGGCACAGTCTCTGTCGTGGTAGTCGTAAGGCTCTACGGACAGCTTTCCTCCCTTGTACTCTGCGTAGAAGGTACCGGAGCCTTCCCCTGTGAGATCGAACTGGATAGCGAAATCCCCGTCCAGCTTGGAAACATCAGCTTGCATGAAAAGCTCCTTCAGGCTGCCGAAATTCTCCTCAAAAGTCATCATCATAGATCTTCCTTTCATTTTTGCGGTAATAGTATAGGAGAATTATAGCATATTTCTGACCGTCAGTCAAGTATCATCTGCTCTTTTGTTTATAAATTCTACCGTTTCCGCAAGCACACTGTCCCATTTCAGCATATTTTCCAGAGTATACGGATCGCCGCCTTTCTGAACGATCTCCTTTCGGATAAAGTAATTTTCAATACCGGTATCAAGGTATATATCCGGAGCTGTTCCATAAACTGAGCTGACAGTGCCGTCGTCATTATAGGAGCTGTATTCGGTGTATGTATAATACAGTCCGCTTATATCTGAGTAATTCAGACAAAGTATCCCGTCACGTTCGCCTGCTGTATTGTTTGTACCGATAACCGTACCAAGACAGCCTCTTTTGAACTCATAGACTGCCATATCTGCAGAAGAAGCCGTATGATCGGAAATAAGCAGATAAACATTTTTACCTTGTGTCATCTCTCCCTTTATGATCTCTTTATTTTCAGATCTGTAAAGTCCGGTCGGTTCATCCAATACATACTCACTCTTTTGGGGACTGCGTTTATAACATTCCTCCGTAATATACACACTGTTATTGATCTCTATGTCTTTATACGAGACTGCACCGAGAAGTCCTTTGGCATACTCGAAATAACCGCCGCGGTTGTTTCGCAGATCAACGATAATATTATCAATATCCTCTGATGCTGCTTTTATCACATTTGCAATGACCTTTCCGTCTGATGCTTCGGAGACAAATCCGTCAATACACAGGAGCAGGATATTCATTTCTTTGTTTTTTGTGACCGTCATATCGCCTATAACTGTATGATCGGTTTTTGGGACGGGAACAGCGTCAGGAGCGTCAGGCTCTGCAAGTCCGTCAAGCTGTTTGAAATAACCGATATAATTCATCACAAGGTCTGCTCCGAAATATACTTCGCAGAGGTGCTTTTCTCCATAAACATCAATATACTCTATTATGCATTTCTCACCGACAGCATCATTAAAGACAATAGTATCCCGGAACGGTTTTTGTTTTGCATGGTCGTATTTGATTTTTGCAGTCATAGACCGGAGCTTTATAAATTCATCCGCCGGTATATCATTTACCGAGATCAGTTCAGCACGGTTAATCTCATTTGCATCATCCTCTGAAACGCAAATATAACTTCCCGAATAGTATGCAAATATTATTGGTTGGATATCTGTTACGTAGTATTTTTTGCATTCCTCATGGATGACGTCAAACCAGTAATTCTGCGCATTCACAAATGATCTGTTGGCTGCAAGAGCGGGTCTGAACTCCTCGTCTGCCGATGATATTAGCGGGAAACCCAGACTCATATGAGTGCTTGGGATATTGTTCAGAAATCCTGAGACAGCAGCATAATATTCAAAGTCATTTTGGGTGTTTTCCGCAAGACTTTTATAGTATTCTTTGATATCGCTGCAGCTTATTCCATACAATTTTTCATAATCGTACAGCATAGGGACATTGCTTTCGAGCTGCGAACAAAGCAGGTCAAGATCTTCACTGCGCTGCTGTACCGTCATTCCTGACAATGTATCTATAGAAATTTTCCTGCTGTAAAAATTACCGGACTTATTTGAAAATATCACCGATAACAATATCACCACTATAACAGCGATCAGCGCGGCACATACAATTACTGACTTTCTCACAGCTCCCGCTTCCTCATAATAAGAGCTGTAATAACTGCGGATAAGCCCATCACAGCCAGTCCGAATGCATAAGCGATAACGTAAAACAAAGGGGGAGTTGAATAGCTTATATCTCCGATTTTTACGATCATCCAGTCTATCATGTCCGTGAATGTAAATGGCATCAGGATAATAAGCAGGATGAAAATTACTGCACTAAGGATAGTGACGATCACTTCTCTTTCTGTCCCGAATATAAATGTCAGAGAATACTGAATTGAGGTAAATATGCAGATTATAACAAAGTATACTGTCCCCATATTAAGAACACTCAATCCCAAGAAGCCTGTCAGATCTTTGTCGTACCTTCCTGCAAGCTGTGCTGCATATGATATCGGGATGACTAATGCGGTGACGAAACCTATCGACAATGCACCCGAAATAAATCTTGCGGACACTATACTGCTTCTTTTTATCGGCAGCATACCATAAAGATTATTAAAATTATTTTTTGCAGCTATATTAAACATTGCATAAGGAAAAAGTCCGCTGAAAATAATGAAGGACACCATAATTTCGGGCATCATGAAAAATCCGAGCAGCGCATATACGATTATTGATGCCAGCATAGGAACAAGTACCTTTTTTCTTGTGCAGATAAATTCAAGCTTGATAAGATTCAATATTTCACTCATGCTTATCCTCCTTTGCAATATAGATGAGTATTTCGTCAAGGCTTGCTTTTTCATATCCCACACTCCTGGGAAGCTTCGGCAGATGTTCTGTGTCCACCAGAGCGTCAAAGCCGTTTTTGTACATATGGAACCCTATGGACGATTTTCTGATATCATCGGTGACGTCCTCTTCTCCGCCCTTTATGATGATATATTTTTCAAGCAGATCATCCTTTGTTCCCGTGAACCATACGCTTCCGTTCCGCATGACAGTAACATAATCTGCGATGCGCTCAACGTCGGCGGTGATATGTGTGGAAAAAAGCACCCCTCTGTTTTCGTCCTGTATGTACTCGGACAGAATGTCCAGCAGCTCGTCCCTTGCCACCGGGTCAAGACCGCTTGTAGGCTCGTCCAGGATAAGAAGCTCCGCTTTATGGGAAAGAGCCGCTGCCGCCATCAGCTTCATTTTCATTCCCTTGGAGAAGCTCCCCACCTTCTTTTTCAGAGGCAGTCCAAAGCTGCCCACTCTGCGGGAAAATTCCTCACTGTCCCAGCCCTTGTAGAAGCCTTTGAGCTGACTTTCGATCTCTTTTATATTAAGATGCTCGGCAAAGCAGAGACTGTCAAAGACTACCCCTGTCCGCTCCTTTATTGCCCGGGAGTCGGAAACGCTGTCCAGACCGAAAACGCTGATAGTTCCGCTGTCAATATCAGCCATGTTAAGTATAGAGCGGACGGTGGTGGTCTTTCCGGAGCCGTTCTGTCCTATAAAGCCCATTATGTATCCCCTTGGAAGGGAAAAGCTTACGTTCTTGAGAGCAAAATCCTTATAGCTTTTGCATACCCCTTGGAGCTCAAGTATGTTATCCATATTATCCCTCACCTTTCATAATTTTTTTCAGAGCCTCGACTATCCCGTCATCTGTAAGACCTGCGTTTCTGCCGCTTGTCACAGCCTTTTCAAGACCCTCCTCCATTTCGCAGAGCATACGCTCTCTGAGAAGCTCATTGTTCCGCGGCGCGGCAAAATACCCCTTTCCCGCCGCGGAAATAATGAAGCCCTCCTCCGAAAGGTCGTTGTAGACACGGGTGGTAGTTATGACGCTGATCTTAAGGTCTCTTGCAAGCTGTCTGATAGAGGGGAGCTGTTCGTCCTCTGCAATGATGCCGGTAAGTATCTGCTCTCTTATCTGCTCCTCTATCTGTTCGTAGATGGGTACGTCGGACTTGTTTTTTAATATGATCCTCATTTTTTGAATCACCTTCCTGATCTGCATATACTGTATATGTTTTTATATGTACAGTATAACACCATAATTTTCATTTGTCAATAGGTATTTGAAATTTTTTTGCGAAATTACTGTGGGGGGACTCTTTCCTCTTGCTATTTCTGCAAAAAAATGTTATAATATCTTTAATTATAAACGAAAGGGGTCTGACAATGCTTTTGAATATCATGACCGCTGTCCCTGATACAGGAAATGTATCCGCAAATACTTATCTGATAATAGTTATCGCTGCCGCCGGTCTCATAGTCGGCGCGGTGGTGGCAGGTATCTTTACTAAGAAAAAGAAGAAATAGGAGGTCTGGCATATGAGTGAAGCCTTGCAGCTTAAATGTCCCAACTGCGGCGCAACTGTTGAATTCAAGGCGGACAGGCAAAAATTTGTCTGCGATTTCTGCGATTCGGAGTTTACCGAGGCGGAAATAGGCGGTGCAAATCCGCAGAACAGGACAGACACAGCCGAGCCTGTAAATGAGTTCAGTGAGCATACCAATCTTTACATATGCCGGTCCTGCGGTGCGGAGATAGTAACGGATGAAAATACCGCTGCCTCCTTCTGTCATTACTGTCACAATGCAGTGACTCTTAAAGGACGGGTATCGGGAGCGCTACAGCCCGAGCTTATAATCCCGTTCAAATACAACCGTGATCTGGCAGAGAGAGCCTTTCTGGACTGGTGCTCGAAAAAATGGTTCCTGCCCGGGGATTTCAAGACCAAGGGTCAGATGGAAAAAATGGTGGGGCTTTACGTTCCCTTCTGGCTTGCGGACTGCAGGGTCGATGCGTCTGTTGTATGCGATGCAAGAAATGTGTCCTCTCACCGTTCGGGAGACTACCGCATAACTCACACAAGAGTATACAACGTGGAGCGCTCCGCTAAAATGGAGTACAGAGGCGTCCCCGCAGACGGCTCCAAAAAGCTGGACGACGCTCTTATGGACGCTGTTGAGCCCTTCAATTACAATGAATTCGTACCCTTTTCCATGAACTATTTCAGCGGCTTCTATGCCGATAAATACGATGTGGACAAAAACGAGGTCTTTCCACGTATACGCAAGCGCATGGAGGACGGAGCAAAAAAGGCTCTTATGGACGACATCCGCGGATATACCTCCGTGTCGCCCACCAGATCCGATCTTAAGGTAGAGCAGGCAAATTGGCATTATGCGATGCTTCCGGTGTGGTTCATGACATACATCCACAACGGCAAAAAATATTTCTTTGCAATAAACGGTCAGACAGGCAAGCTGGCGGGCATACCTCCTCTTTCGGGTCTGAAAACTGCTCTGCTGGCGATCGCGTTATTCATCATTTTCGGATTCATCGGGGGCGCATTTATCGGAGGTGCATTTTAGTATGAGAAATTTTTTATCCGCCATTGCTGCGGTGTTTGTCTGCATAATTGCCCTTACAGTCAATACGTCTGCATACTCATCGGTTTTTGATGACAAGGCAGGACTTTACACCGAAAGCCAGAAAAAGCAGCTGGAGGAAAAGCAGGAAAGGGTAGCAGAGCTTACCGGCTGGAATATAGCTGTGGTGACCACAAATATCGGTCTTGGCACAGACGGCTCCCGTGCGGTGGACTATGCAGAAAAATACTATGATGACACCTTCGGCAGCGATTCATCATCGGTGGTGTATCTTATCGACATCGACTACCGCTTTGTTTCTATGGACGGGGATGTGCTGGACTACTTCAATACCAAACGTCTTGACACGATGCTGGACGCTTGTGAGAAAAAATATATGAACTATGACGATGTAGGGAACCTTGAAAAGTTCTACTACTATCTGGAGTATTATTACGGGCAGGGAACAGTCCCCCGTGACAGCAATATAGGAGCGCATAACTTTCACACCTCAGGCTCCGCTTCCAAAGGGATCATATTCAGTCCTATACCGGGGTTTATTGCTGCAGCGGTGGCAGTTATTGTAGTCGTGAGCAGATATAAATTTCATCATGCAGCTCCGCCTAATATCTATCTTAACGGGAACTCTATAAATATATACAACAGACGGGACGTGTTCGTAAGAGAGTTTACCACCCGTACAAGAATAAGCGATGAATCAAGCGGCGGACGCAGCGGAGGCGGAGGGAGCCGCAGCCACGGCGGACACAGCCACGGCGGCGGAGGCAGAGGCGGCAGACGTTAATGCAGCGGCATAGGCTGAACAGGCGAATAGGCATCGGCAGACGCTGAGTCTGAAAAGAAAAAATGAAAGAGGTTTTAAAATGGAAATAAATTATCATCTTCCGAGCTTTACAACTCATTACAGTCTTAATCTTTTGATGATCGACTATATGAAAAAGCATCCTGAATATTTCAGAGATGGCATCAAGATAGCGTCTGTTTTCGGCTGCTTTGACGGCTCTGCATGGAACGGCGGAAGAAATGTTTCAGGTAAATATGATCCTGAAATGAACAGAAGGATACTTCAGGAATATAACAGCAGAGGGATACCGCTCAGGTTTACATTTACAAATCCTCATATAACCGAACGTCACCTGAGTGATAAGGCTTGCAATGATATTATGAAAATGGCTGACAACGGCATGAATCAGGTCATTGTTATGTCTCCCATACTCGAAGAATATATCCGTGAAAATTATCCGAACTACAAAATAACCTCATCCACCTGTAAGGAGATAAGGGATATGAACGGCCTTAACGCTGAGCTTGACAAGGACTATAACTTAGTAGTTCTGGACTATAACTGGAACAACAGATTTGACGAGCTTGCACTTATCAAGGATAAGTCAAGGTGCGAGATCCTTGTCAATGCCTGCTGCCAGCCTGCGTGTCCCAGACGCGGCGAGCACTACAGCACCATCGGAAAATATCAGATCGAGCTGTCCGCTGTCAACCAAAACTCACTTGGTATAAGCGGACAAAATATAGTGAAAGACCCATTCCCATGTCCATACATGAGTTATGATATCTACCAGATACAGGAACATTCAACATATATATCCCCCGACGATATTGAGTCAAAGTATGTGCCTATGGGATTCAGTCAATTTAAGCTGGAGGGAAGAAATACCAGAGATATAGATGTGCTTGAAATGTATATACATTATTTTACAAAAGAAGAACATGAACGCCAAGCGCGGCTTGATCTGCTAAAGAATCTTACCGGAGCTATCACGTATTTCAACATTTTACAAAAATAGACCCTGCTTTGGCAATTTAATATTATCCAGATTCCGGAGATATTTCTCCGGGATCTTTTGATATGGTCTTTATCGTTTATTCATAAAAAATATAATGTTTGCGCTTTTAAGTTATATAAAAATATAGTATAATTAACGGAGGTATTGTGCATTTTTTATGTAAAGCAGTAAACTGCATGGACAGACGCGGAAAATAAAAAATAAAAGAGGTTTTAAAATGGAAATAAACTATCATATCCCAAGCTTTACTTCTCATTATACACTTAATCTGCTGATCTTTGACTACATGAAGCACTTTCCGGAACGCTTTCGGGAGGGTATAAAAATAGCGTCAGTATTTGGCAGCTTTGACGGCGCTGTATGGAACGGAGGAAGATGTATTCCCGGGAAATATTATCCTGAAATGAACAAAAAGATACTTCATGAATATAACCGCAGGGGGATACCTATCAGATTTACCTTTACCAATCCGCATATAACGGAAAAGCTTCTGGAGGATAAGGTTTGCAATGAGATCATGAAAATGGCTGACAACGGCATGAATCAGGTCATTGTTATGTCTCCGATGCTTGAGGAGTATATCCGTGAAAATTATCCGGGCTATAAAATAACCTCATCTACCTGTAAGGAGATAAGGGATATGAACGACCTTAATGCCGAGCTTGACAAGGACTATAACTTAGTCGTCCTTGACTACAACTGGAACAATAAGTTTGACGATCTTGCGCTCATCAAGGACAAATCAAGGTGCGAGATTCTTGTCAATGCCTGCTGCACACCAAACTGTCCGAGACGCGGTGAACATTACCGCTATGAGGGGAAATATCAGATAAAGGTTTGCGCCGCTTCACAGAGCCCCCTTGGAATAGGCGGAGAAAATGTGGTGATGGAGGAATTTCCTTGTCAGTACAGATCAAATAATATATTCACTATCAGAGACCTGGTAACATATGTTTCGCCCGAGGCTATAGAATCAAAGTATCTGCCTATGGGATTTGATCAGTTCAAGCTGGAGGGCAGGACTGCAAGCGATATGCATATGCTGGAAAGCTATATGCATTATTTCACAAAGAGCGAGTTTAAAGATCAGGTCAGATTTGAACTGGCAGACCGTCTTACAGGAGCTGTAAGATATTTCAATATTTTCCCCAGATAAATATTTATATTCTTTTATCATTTATTAATGAAAAATATAATATTTGGACTTTTTAAATTCAGGGAAAAATGATATAATTATTCCGTGTTTTCATGCAATTTTATTGTAAAGGAGGGAACGGTATGGACAGACGACTCAATATTGGTCTGATGATAAGCCATCTTGAAGATGATTTTGCAAGTGCAGTCTGCCGCGGAGCTATCATCGGCGCACAGGAGATCGATGCCAACCTGTTCATTTTCCCCGGAAGATATATTGAAGGCGTTTACGCAGATAAAGAACGCACCAAGTATGAATATCAGTATAATACATTGTTTTCCTATGCTTTTCCCGATGATATAGACGTGCTTCTGGTCCTTGCAGGAACCATAGGAAGCTCCCTTTCAGCTGAAAGAAAAAAAGATTTTTTAAACAGCTTAGGAGATATACCAATAATTACTCTTGCCAGTGAAATAGAGGGATATCCTTCAGTCTGCTTTGACAATAAAAGCGGTATACGTGAATGTATAGAGCATCTTATAACTGAACACAAATGTACCAAAATAGGCTTTGTAAGCGGTCCCGAAACAAACGGCGACGCTATAGAAAGACTTAATGTATACACCGAGACTCTGGAAAAGCACAGCATACCCGTTGATAAAAACAGGATCGCATACGGCAGATTTTCACCCTACAGTCAGGAAACAGTGCGTGAGCTTCTTGACCGCTGTCCCGACCTTGAAGCTATCGCCTTTGCCAATGACGCTATGGTCCTGGGAGCATATGAGGTCTTTGAAGAGCGGGGCATTGAGGTGGGACAGGATATCCTTGTGACCGGCTTTGACAATATACCGGACGCAGCTACTCTTGCTCCTCCGCTGACAACGGTAAACGCCGATGCGTCAGAGCTGGGGTACGACGCTGTCCTTGAATGTCAGAGCTTCAAGGAAGGAAATCCCCTTAAAAGCAGACAGGTACGTTCTCTGATGGTAAAGCGCCGCTCATGCGGGTGCAGCAGACATAACGACACAGAGAGCAATACATACAGCGATATTTTTGTATTCAACCACTGCTGGTGCCAGAAGGACGATCAGGCAGTATCTGCAATAATCAAATATCTCTTTGACAACTATAAGACCAGCAGCGCCATTGCTGAGGTCAAGAAGGAATTTACCGAATATTTCACAAATGTTTTTAAGGTCCTGAAGTCTGACAACAAAGGCGGCATAACTGTTACAGATGAAGCTAAGGAATATATCCCCGGCGGATTTGAAGATCTTATGACAGTTAAAAATATGAAATATGTTGACCATGACAGATTATGCACAGTGATCGACTATTTAAGCCAGCGTTTTGTTGCAGGACTGGAAGCGGTGGAGGACAGAAAAAACATATCCCTGATCTGTATAAGTATGTATCAGATATGCGTAAAGGCAAGCGTGACATACTGTGAAAAGCGTGTGGACGATGTGGAGTTCCTTACATGGCAGTCCAACTCCATAACAAAGGATATGCTGCTTTTTGACAGCTATGACGATTCGGGCTACGGCTCTGTTACAGACAAGCTGATACGTCTTAATATGCGGAGCAGCTATATTTATGTTTTCCAGGATACCATAGTCCATAAAAACGGACAGAAGTGGGAGCCTCCTGCAAAGGTGCTGCTGAAATCCTATCACAACGGAGATTTTTCCGAGATCATTCCTGCAGAGGAGCAGGAGCTTTCGGTGCGCCATCTGTTCAACCATAAGTATATTCCTCAGGACAGACAGCTTATCATGGTACTTTCACCTATCTTCCTGAACGAGGATCACTACGGACTTTTCCTGTGTGAGCTTGAGGACGACTACTTCTACTATGTAAGCTCTCTTTCTGCTCAGCTTTGTGCGGCAATGAAAATAATCCGTCTTATCCAGGACAAGGAGGCTATCCGTCTTGAGCTTGAACAGACTCTTGCCCAGATCAAGGAAAGAAACCTGCAGCTTGATACGGTCTCCAAGCTTGACGAGCTTACAGGCGTCTATAACCGCCGCGGATTTTTTGCGCAGGCAAACAGCGTGATATCCTCTCCTGTAAATGAAGGCAAGGCTGCTATGGTCATCTTTGCGGATCTTGACAGTCTTAAGCTCATTAATGACAGCTTCGGACATGAGGACGGCGACTTCGCTATAAAAAGCGCGGCAAGGATACTGAACGATTCCTTCAGAAGCTCGGACATCATAGGACGTATCGGCGGAGATGAGTTTTCCGTACTTGCAATGGTGGACGGCGAAAGCACGGAGGACGAGATAGTAAAAATAGTCCGTTCCCGTGTGCAGAAGGCGGCGGATAATTTTAACAGGACCCATGACAAGCCTTACATAGTACATATGAGCATCGGTATCTACGCCTTTAAGTGCGGCTCGGATATAGAGCTTTCAAAGATCCTTGCGCAGGCGGACAATTATCTTTATGACCAGAAGAAAAATAAAAAGTCCATCCTTCGTTCCGAGGGTGCCACACCCTGAAAAAAGCATAAAATAACAGCTGCTGCACTCTTATCGTGCAGCAGCCTGTTTTTATCGGTATGTGACAGTGACGCAGTCTCAGGTAGCTGAGCCGGCAGCCGGAATCATGTCCCGATAATACTCCTCGGGACGGCTCTGTACAGCCTTCATTTCCTTTTTGTTCTCGTACATTTTTTTATCCGCCTGCTGATATATATCTATCAGCTTGCTGCTTTGCAGCTCCTTGCTGTAGACTGCAAATCCGTGAGCAATGCTTATTCTGAAATGTTTTTCAGGCATATCGTTGTGCAGCTTTACTTCTTCCGTGAATTTTTCTATGCCTGTCTCATAGCTTTTCTGCAGGTCATCACCGCCCAGCAGTACGGCAAATTCATCGCCGCCTATGCGGAAGCACTCGGCTCCCAGGGGTTCAAAGGATGTACAGATAATATCCGCGCTCTTTATTAGCATATCATCTCCGAAATGGTGACCGAGATGGTCGTTCACATATTTAAGGTCGTTTACGTCAAACATGATTATACCTACATTTCTTTCGTCCTTTACCTTTTCCAGAGCCGTAATGCGCTCTTCAAAGGCTGTCCGGTTGCCTACGCCTGTAAGACCGTCCATGTACGCAAGACGCTGCACGAGCTTGGTCTGGACGCCTGTTTTGACTGCCTTTATCGTGGTTTCAAGGCTGGATACTCCAAAGCAGATTATAAATACAAGTACGCCTATGCGGACAAACATTGCCGCATCTGTAGGGTCTCCGCTGTAATATCTGAATACATCGATCATTGTTGTAAGGGCAAATACGTAAAAGCCCAGTCCCTTTAAAAAAAGGTAAACAGTTGAGGGGCCGAAGCGTGCTTTTCTTTTTTTGAACAGGTATTTTGCTATGGAGTAGAACATCAGGACTGCACTCAGCAGAATAAGGGCGTGTGACATTATAAGGGTCTGGTGGATATCGGCAATACCCAGCAGATGCAGCGTCCAGCATAAAATAAATTCAATGCCTGACAGGATGCATATTCCCTTTGTCAGCCATTTTGCACGGAATCCGAAAACAGAGTCCAGATACAGAATGATGGGGACAGGCAAAAACATAAGAGATGTGCAGGATACAGTCTGCAGGAGACGGCTGTCCGCAAAGAAAAGCTGGAAAAGATTTGTTTCTACGATGCACCATATTGCCACACTTACAGAGAACAGTCCAAGGTACAGAAGCTCATGATTTTTCTGTTTGCGGAAATTTATCGGTATATCAGCCACCATAAGCAGGACGCCCACAAACAGTATCAGGACACAGGTGATAAAGGCAACAAGCTTTTCGGAGATAGTGTCAAGTATAAGACCTCCCGAGCTGCCGATGTAAATGTTGTCCACGCTTGCTCTTCCGCTGTCGTACACTGTCATGAAGCGTATCTCTATCTCCTTGCCGCCGTCCTCGGAGGAAAGCTCCACGATGTTCCAGCGTGTTCCGAAGGAATCGTTGTAAAAAATACTTTCCGGGACCTCAGGTTTGTAAACGAGCCTGCCGTCTATGTACACCGAATAGAAAATGTTCTTGCTCCTGAAATAAAGGACCTCCGCATCGTGAACATCATGGGGGAGGGTGTTGAAGATACTGTACTCCTCATAGGGCGTTACACCCTCGGCTTTGCGCAGCTTTGAGATATCCACCGTATCTCCCGCAGAATTATGCCATCCGCTGTCAAAAGCGTCCGCTGTATCAATCATCTCATCTTTAAGGGATGTCTCTCTGCACATTAAGGCTGCAAACAGCACTGCTATAAGCAGAAGCGCAAAAATAATACCATAAATAAGACCATATAAAGAATGTGAATTTTTCATAGGATATTGTCCCTTCCGGTCAATAAGAAATATAATATTATTATACTATAAAATCGCATGATTGTCAATGAATTTATCTTTTTGATCTGTTTTTGGACAAGATGTTGCAAACAAAGGGAAAATATGCTATAATGTTTTATAAGCCTGCAGGTCCGGGACGGTCTGCTGCTTGATTTTATGGGAAAGGACTGTTAAAATTGGGAAAAGCATTGATAATAGGCTGCGGAGGCGTAGCTTCTGTCGTAATACACAAGTGCTGTCAGAATTCGGAGGTATTTGATGAGATCATGATAGCATCCCGCACAAAGTCAAAGTGCGACGCTCTTAAGGAAAAGCTGGAGGGCACCACAAAGACCGTCATAAAGACTGCCAAGGTGGACGCTGACGATGTAAGTCAGCTTGTATCCCTTATGAAGGAATTCAAGCCGGACATATGCATAAACGTGGCGCTCCCTTATCAGGATCTTACCATTATGGACGCTTGTCTTGAGTGCAAGGTAGACTATCTGGACACCGCCAATTATGAGCCTCTGGACACCGCAAAATTTGAATATAAATGGCAGTGGGCATACCGTGAGAAGTTTGAAAAGGCAGGCATAACCGCAGTCCTTGGCAGCGGCTTTGACCCGGGAGTAACAGGCGTGTTCTGCGCTTACGCCCAGAAGCACCATTTTGACGAGATCAATTATATAGACATCCTGGACTGCAATGCAGGGGATCACGGGTATCCCTTTGCAACAAATTTCAATCCCGAGATAAACATCCGCGAGGTCTCTGCAAAGGGAAGCTATATCGAGGACGGCAAATGGATAGAGACCGAGCCTATGGAGATAAAGAGGGTCTACAACTTCCCAGAGATAGGCGAAAAGGATATGTATCTCCTCCACCATGAGGAGCTGGAGTCCCTTGCGCTGAACATCAACGGAATCAAGCGGATACGCTTTTTCATGACCTTCGGACAGAGCTATCTGACCCATCTTAAGTGTCTTGAAAATGTGGGTATGACCTCCATTGAGCCTATCGACTTTGAGGGCAAAAAAATAGTACCCCTCCAGTTTTTGAAGGCAGTGCTGCCGGATCCTGCGTCTCTGGGTCCAAGAACAAAGGGCAAGACCAATATCGGCTGTATCATGCAGGGCAAAAAGGACGGCAAGGATGTTAAGTATTACGTTTACAACGTCTGCGACCATCAGGAGTGCTACAAGGAGGTAGGCTCTCAGGCTATTTCATATACAACAGGCGTTCCTGCAATGATAGGCGCAATGATGGTGCTCACCGGCAAGTGGAAAAAGCCGGGGGTATACAACGTTGAGGAGTTCGACCCGGACCCATTCATGGAGGCTCTGAACAAATGGGGGCTCCCGTGGAAAGAGACTTTCTCACCCGACCTCGTAGACTAAGCAAGGCGGCGCCCTGGCGGGGAGTCCCCACGGACTTTTTCTACCCCGACGTTAGTATAGTTCAAAAGATTTAATTTGATAAGCCCCTATCAAGGGGCGGGTAAGAAAAGCTCTGAAAATAAAAGGCTTGGAAGCCTCCGCAGGAGGTCTCCAAGCCTTTTTTATATGTTTTCCTTGATTATGCGACAGATAGTGTCATACTCTGCCTTTAGCTCTGCAGCGGCAGCGTCGGGGTCGTCAAGCGTCCTGTTTTTTGCGCCGCTTTCAATAGCTCCTGCCTTTTCAGCGATGCCGTTCAAGCCAAGATTTATCGAAACTCCCTTCAGCTTATGGGCTGTCATGACAAGCCGGTCGTTATCCCCGGAAGCGGCAGCTTCAATAACGGGAGTTACGTCGTTTTCATCGGGGTACCTGGTCAGAAATTTTATGTATAATTCGTCGTTTCCCATAAACCGGGACAGTGTTCCCTCGATATCAACGTTTTGTTCTTTCAGAGCTGCAAAAAGCTTATTCTGCGAAATATCCATAAGATTTCCTCCATAATATAAAAGCGGCTGTGTGTAAGCCGCTTTTACAATTTTTATTGACCTCGCCGTCCGACCGTTCGCCGTCTCGTACTGCTCGCCGTTTCGCACCCGGTCTCGCACCCTTAGTCCATGGCAACCAGTTCGGCAACGATGGAGTTCAGCTCCTGAATGATAGCAGATACATCTGTAACGCTTGCACCGATGATCTTTGAACCCTCGCTCATGGATTCAACAGCTTCGTTGGTGTTGATAACACCTGCCTTGGTGTCCTCAACCTCCTGAACGATAACGCCTGAAGAAGTTCTGATCTCCTTGATGTTGGAGAGGATCTCGTTGGTGTGTTCCTCTGCTTCTTTAAGAGTATTTGCAGACTGAACTGCCAGACTTCTTACCTCACCTGCTACAACGGAGAAGCCCTTTCCGTGCTCGCCTGCTCTTGCAGCCTCGATAGAAGCATTGAGGGCAAGGATATTGGTTTGCTCGGAAATATTCTTGATCTTATCAAGGATCTTGCTGTACTCATCAACGCTTACGCTGATCTTGGATACAGAGCTTACGATCTCTGTTGCGCTGTCATGGATATTGTTCATATCAGTGCTGAGAACATCCATATTTTCGCTTATGCTGGTGTTGTTTGCAGCATTTTCAGCAGCCTTGCCTGAGATAGGTATCATCTTCTCATTGAGAAGCTCAAGTGAAGACTGGATTTCTGTAACAGCATTACGCAGCTTTTCGTGGTTCCTTTCGATCTTTTCATGCATCTGGGATACCTGCTGTACTCGCATTTCTACGCAGTTTTCAGGAACGTTGTTGCCCTCGTAGATGGAGCGTGCCATATCCAGACAGGACTTGTATCCGCAGGCATGACAGTCAATGTGTCTGAGGTCTTCATTAGTTTTGCCCATGCTGTTGAATACATGGTCAAGATCATGCTCCGTAGGCGGAATGTAGGTACATCTGTCGTTGTATGATCTCACGAAGTCCTCCAGTGCAAGGTCCTTAAATACCTTGGTGTGGAATCTTATAGATTTTCTCTGCTTGCTTGCAAAGCTCTTTACGTTTGTCATAACATCGGAAGCTGTAAACGGTGTAACCTCGTCTCTTGCGCCTATACCGGTGTTGCATCCGAACTCACAGGAGAGAACGTCATAAACAACGGGAAGTCTTGCAGACTCAGTGTCAAGGTATGTATCGAAATCTGCGTATACCTTGTGTACGCCCTCGGAGGTAGATACAAACAGGTCAGGCTTATACACCTTAAGACACTCCTTAAGACCGCCGGGGATAGGGTAGATAGCGCCATCGAAGCCGCGGACATCGGAGAACTCAAATTCGCTTCGTCCGCTGGGGAGTGAAATGCCTATTTTGTTTATGTAGTCATACAGCTTTCTGAATGTAACATTATAGCTGTAAATACCGGTATTCTTGAACTCGTCCTCCTTGGCGATACAAGGTGTAAGACCAACGAGAACATCGTTGTTTTTCAGATATCTGCGGATGTAGATACCTGAACACAGAAGGGGAGAATGTACGGGAGAGAGCTTGTCGATAAGCTCAGGCTTATGCTTTTCGGCATAGTTTACGATAGCAGCACAGGGCTGGGAAATGATCTTCTTGCCGGGATGGCTCTCCAGATACTTGATATGCATATATGTACATATATCAGCGCCGAAAGCACCGTCATAGATCTCATGAGCTCCTGCGTCCTTGAGCCATTTCAGAACATGACGCCATTTTCCGTCCATAGCAGTTCTGATAGCAGGGGCAACAACGAAGGATACCCTCTGACTTTTCATGAGCTGCAGAACAGTTTCAAGGTCATCGTCATAGTATCTTGCACCATGAGTACAAGTCTTGATACATTCACCGCACTTGATGCACTGTTCTGTATTGCACTTTACAATATCACCGTCACGGTAGTTTGCGTTGGGTACAGGACAGGTACGTATGCAGCTGTTGCAGCCTATACACTTGTTTTCTAAAACGTGTACCATTTTTTATACTCCCTTCGGAATTTTATTTAGTATAAACAAATTATCGTAAATAATTATACCACATTTACAAAGACTTGTCAATAGTTTGACATTTTACAACAGGGGATTTTTTCGGATAATGTATTGATTTTTAGTAAATTTATTATGAACCCCAGGGGCTTCTATTGCAAAAATTAGTGATATTTAATAAAATGTTCACAGATACAGATGGCTTTGAACGTCATATAATAAAGCTTCCCATGGAGGACATCCACAGCACCGTCACCGGCAGGAACATAAGACAGATAAAAAGGACCATCAGCAGCGCAGAGGTGCCGCCCTTTCTGCCAAGAAGGTACCTGAGCACGGTCTCATCGCTGTATTCCTTTATGCGGAATATCCTTCTGCGGACGAAATTGTAATACAGATTGTTTCCGTAAAGTCCCGCCGTGAACATGAGAGCATAGGACGCCAGCGAGCATATCATTATGACGCTGCGGAAGGCGGAGCTGTTCAGATCGAACATTTTGGCAAGCTCCGTAATGCGTCCGAACTGTCCGACCTGGGACAGGGCTATAAAATTGGGTATCCCCGAAAAGAACCTTATCAGCAGCGCTCCAAAAGCGGGAAAGATCATCTTCCTGTAGGAGAAATAAAGCTCCGGGAAAAGCATGGCGCTGAAATTCCAGCTTATGCGGCGTCCTGTGTCCTTGAAGCGCTTGAATATGGGGAGGTAATAATGGGTGTTGGTGCCTACGAAATCGCCTATCTCGGACATCTTTACGCCTTCCACATCCTCCTCGGGGTCAAATCCGCAGAGAGGGTCGGAAAAATTTATCAGGAAAGGACTGAAGGGCAGTCCCGAGTTTGCATTGCTGTTGTAAGCGGAGGGATCCTCATTTATATTGACGCCGTTGTAGCGCTGCTCCCGGTTAAGCCTGCTGTAAAATTCAGCGGTGGGCATACCGCATTTAGGACAGAAAAGGGTATCGGAGGGATTGGGCTGACCGCAGAACCGGCAAGGGATATTTTCTGTTTCTGCTGAGGTGCTGCCAACATCATAAGAGGGCTTCCATGAGCCGCCCATCTGATGCAGAGCCGTGTTCACACAGCCTGTATCCTTTTTATAGCAGTTCTTGTGATATGGTGTGCCGCAGTCGGGACAGATGACCACGTCATCCTCCTCACTGAATTTTTCGCTGCATACAACGCATCTTGTACCAATATGTTCGCGCAATTTCATTGGTCCTTTCGTAAGCGGGAGTCCCCGCACAGATTTTATACTTATTATACCACCATTTCCTTAAAATAACAAGCAGATTTCTGATTTTTTCATCATTTGGTCACATAATATAATTTGAGCTGTACCCTCTTGACAAGATACGGCATCGGGGGTAAAATATTCTTGTCGGATTCCGACGGCAAAAAAGGAGATGTACCTGTTTATATGAGCAAAAAGACCGGAAATAAAATAAGGAGCCTTGCAAGAATAATTTTCGGACGCACCATGGTAGTTGTGGCAGGACTTGCGCTCCAGATATTTTTCATAGTATCCTCCCTGCTGTTTTTCAGAGATAATTTTGTATATTTCAGCGCTGCCTCGTCGGTGCTGTCCCTTATCGTACTTATATGGATAATCAACGATAAAACGAACCCCTACTATAAGCTGGCGTGGGTACTGCCTGTGATACTGATACCTGTTTTCGGCACGGTGATGTATATTTTTGTCAAAACAGAGCTCGGCACCCATGTTATGAACAGGCGGATACTCACCCTTATTGAGGACACCGCTCCCTTTATACCTCAGAACGAAGACACTCTGGAACAGCTTGGAGCGGTCAGCGAGGGGGAAAAAAATCTGGCGGTGTACATGAAAAAATACGCAGGGTACCCCATCTGGAAAAACACCTCCGCGGAGTATTACCCTCTTGGGGAGGACGCCTTCGCCGCAATGACAAGAGAGCTTGAAAAAGCCGAAAAGTTCATCTTCATGGAGTATTTCATCGTGGAGCGGGGCATAATGTGGGACACCATACTGGAGATACTGGAAAGAAAAGCCGCCGAGGGCGTGGACGTCCGCTTCATGTATGACGGTATGTGCAGTCTGGTGCTTGTGCCGTATAGCTACCCGAAGCAGCTTGAAAAGAAGGGCATAAAATGCAAGATGTTCTCTCCAATAAAGCCTGTGCTGTCCACCGTCCAGAACAACCGTGACCATCGAAAGATACTGGTCATAGACGGTCACACTGCTTTCACGGGAGGGGTCAATCTGGCGGACGAGTATATAAACAAATACGAAAAGTTCGGTCACTGGAAGGACACCGCCGTCATGATAAATGGGGAGGCAGCCGCCGGATTTACAATGATGTTCCTGCAAAGCTGGAACATCACCGAGCAGAACGCGGACGATTACGGGAAGTATATTCCTGCTGAATTTCATCCGTCGGGAAACGCAGACGGCTTCGTGCTTCCATACGGGGACAGTCCTCTTGACAACGAAAACGTGGGTCAGAATGTCTATATAGACATCCTGAGCAGAGCGAAAAAATACGTCCACATAATGACCCCCTACCTTATTTTAGACAATGAAATGATACAGGCACTTACCTTTGCGGCAAAGCGGGGAGTGGACGTTGTGATAATAATGCCCCATGTCCCCGATAAGCTTTATGCATATCTGCTGGCAAGGTCATACTACGGGGAGCTTATTTCCGCAGGAGTGAAAATTTACGAATACACCCCGGGTTTTGTCCATGCAAAGGCATTTGTCAGCGACGATGAGCGGGCGGTGGTAGGCTCAATAAACCTCGACTACAGGAGCTTGTTCCTCCATTTTGAGTGCGCCTGCTATTTCTACAAAAATCCTGTAGTTGCACAGGTGGAGGAGGATATGCAGTCCACAATGAAAAAGTGCTTTATGGTGACTTTGGAGGACTGCCGCAGATATAACATTTTTAAAAAGGTCATAGGACAGATACTCAGGGTGTTTGCGCCGCTGATGTAAGGAGATGATGAGCCGTGAGCAGGAAAAGCGGAACGGCTTTGCTGAAAAGAATCATAGAGCTTGCCCCTCTTGTTATGATAGGGGTATGTATTATCATTTATCTGAGATTTTTCCGGGGCGTCACCATCGCTCAGATACTGGAATTCACTCCCGAAAACCTCTGGCTGGCAGCGCTTTTTATGATAGGGATGTTTGCAATGAAATCCCTGTCGGTGATCTTTCCAATGCTGGTGCTGATAGCTGCCTCGGGAAGCATCTTCCCCAATTATTTTGCGGCTCTGGCGGTGAACTCGCTGGGAGTGCTGGTGATGATAATTATTCCCTATCTTATCGGACGGTACGCAGAGCGTGAGTTTGTGGAGGGTCTTATAAACAAAAGCTCCAAGGCGGACAAGCTGCGGGAGATACAGTCGGACAACGAGCTTTTTATAGCATATTTTACCAGAGTAATAAATATTCTCCCCTGCGATATAGTCAGTATATTTCTCGGTTCCATGGGATTTGCTCCATGGAAATACCTGCTGGGGTCTTTTCTCGGCATATTTCCGGGAGTTATCACTACCACGCTGATGGGCGCAAATGTGGGCGACCCCAAGTCTCCGAAATTCTGGGCGGCGGTGATCGTTGAGGTAGTGTTTGCTGTCGCGTCAAGTGCAGCGTACTACTTTTATAAAAAAAGAAAGAAACTGAGTTAATAATGGGTTTCCAAAGGGGCATTGAACGTACCTCTTTGATGTGGTACTGCAATATAATATAACAGAATAGGATATGGAGAAGCAGGAGAATGTAAACAAAATAGCCGCTGTTCTATCAGAACAACGGCTATAAATTATTACAACCATATAAAATTACACTACTCTCAAACCAGCTGCAGGGGAGTATCGGCAATATATTCGTTTTATAACTCTGTAAAATTACACTACTCTCAAACGGTTTGGGGGTAGGACAGCACTGCGAAAAAGTTTTACAACCCTATAAAATTACACTACTCTCAAACTTTTCAAATTGCAAAGAAATCGAAAATGAAGGTTTTACAACCCTATAAAATTACACTACTCTCAAACTACGAAAAATATTATGTAACAGTTTCATGGGTTTTACAACCCTATAAAATTACACTACTCTCAAACCTCAAATCTGAGAAAAAATAGCACGACCCATTCAGCGTAATTTTATAGGGCGTATTGATACTAAGACCAACACGCCCAAGTATCTATTATCAGTATACAATATTATCAGCAGTCTGTCAATAAGCAGATTAGTGTAATTTATTGTTCTCCGCTTTATAATTCAAGCAGATTTTCCGACTTCTTTTCAAAAAGACCTGTCGGGGATTGGTCAATTATGCGTATGCACTGCCTGTCTTTCAGTTTTGAGAAATCCGAATTAAGTGTCAGAACACCTGCCGACCCGCTCTCACCGATAGCTTTAAGATCGCAGCCTGTGGAACGACCGGTTTTCAGAAGCTCCAGTATTGACTTCAAAGCCAATACCTGTTCCGTTACATCAAGTGCAGCGAATTTATCTCTTCCGCCTAAAACCTTCTTTCCAATTTTATCAAACAGAGTATCAAAAGGAGGCATAGAAAGTTTCTGCGCCAGAATATCAAAAAGCTCAATGTTTTGTTCTGCTGTAATACCGCTGAGACTGTTCACCTTCATATCTTTATAGGTTTTGCGTTTGTTTATAAATGAAGAGAGCTTCTTGCAGTAATCATAGTTTTTCTTGTCAAGAATAAGGGATGTGGCGGAAGAAATTACAAGAGTTCTTCCTTTATTGGATTTCTGGCGTATATTTACTCTGAATCCATCGACCTCAAGCATAGCATTATTTTTGATTATCCTTGTCCCAAGCGGAAAGTTTATCATATCTTTTGTGATCTCCTCCGAAAGAATATTGCTGAGACACTCTGCCGCATACTCTTTGGCAAAATCAATATCAGATTCAAATTTGTCAAGGAACATAAGCTCAACAGGCATAATAACAACAGATTTTTTACCGCATTTAACTGCCGCAAAGCAGGAGGCTGTGGTAGAATCGTATCCTCCGTATTTTGAAACATCGAGACCTTTCTTCTTCGGGAAAAGAGTTCCTTTATTATTTGCTCGCAAAGGATTCTGTTTAAAAAGTTGCCCTTTTCTGCGGTATGTGTACCGTACATATCGTATGCTGTTTTTGCTCATCATGCTTTTAACAATGTCAAAAGAGGTCTTGGGATCCCATGCCGTTTCACCGTTTCGACTGACTTCATATGAAAGTATGGTTTTCTGATTCATAGAGTATTTGGGGTTTTCCCGTATGAAATTTGCAGGGCTTTTTGTAAACTTTACATTATAAACATTTCCAAGCACTATGTTAAGGTAAGCATCCTTTGCATGGTGCAGATCGTTTACCTCACGGCATTTGAGCATATCATATTCCTGTCTGAACTCAGAAACGATACCAGCCTTGACATAAACTATTTCGCTTTCGGGAAATACCTCACTTATCAATCCTGCCACAGCCTTTGTAGACTGTCTTGTTTCAACAAGCTGACGGGCAATAAATCCGGACAGTTCATCCTCACTGAAAGGCGTTGACCGTACAAGACGGAAATACTTTTTGTCACTGAGCAGACCATTTTCACGCAGCTTGCTCCAGAAACCTGTCATTTTGCTGCGGATATCCTTATGTATAGGATAACTGTCTCCCTTTTTGCCGTTCTCTCCTGAATCGACCAACACCTTGTTATCAAGGCTGTCATCCTTTATTTTAGCCTGCGGCCATATATGATCCACATTCCATACAGCATCATTGCCGAGCTGTTCAAAATCAATGGCTTTTCCTGTGTACATACATTTTCCGAGCTGCATAAAATACAGAAAATACTTTTCACTTCTGAGAGCAGAATCATCAAGAGAAGCAAGCTGTTTTTCAAGCTCCGGAACATTTTCTGCAAATTCACGGGCAACTGTAAGCATAGCCTTTATTTTTTCACGCCTTGACGGTGGGACTTTCCCCTTTTTCTGCTGTTCATCCTCTCCTCTTGCCATTTCAATGAAAATCTTGTCGGGAGATTTTTTCAGTATCCGCCTTAATTCCTTGGAAATATCCAGAGTCCTTGTAACAGCCCGTCTTACAGCAGGAGAAAGATACATTTCCTTCATTCTCTCTTCAAGAGTAACAGTTTTTCCGGAATAATACTCCGCATTGAAATTTTCAATGCTGTCAGAATACCCGTATTTACTGCTCAGAAGCTGCATAAGATTGTCGTTTGTTTCCCAGAGACGTGTTATGATATTTTTGTCCAGTACCTCGCCGGTATTGATATCAATTTCGGATATTTCCTCCAGCAATGTGCGGGAGAGTCTGCCGTAATCCTTATATTTCAGACCTGAAATATATTTGATATCTGCATCGGGAAGCTGTGAATACTCCTTTTTCAGCCATTTCCTGAGCCGACTGATGTCTGTGGTAACTGTGATATGCTCAATGATATTTTCTACATCGTTTTCGGAAAGCAGACCGGACGAAAGCAGTCTTTTAAAATCATGCAGCGATTTCAGAGAGGACTTGACATTATCATCGATTCCGGAAATCTCCTGTTCTTCTGTTATCTCCCCAATGGAGCAAAGATATTTTTTTATTTTTGCCTTTGTGACCTTCCTTTTATCATTGACAAAAAGCTCCGTATAAATTTTCTGTTTTAGTTCGGCAGTGATCGCTTTGCCGTCTGCTGCAAGAGTATTGATCTCATTAAGGACACAGTATTTTGAATACAGAAGCGAGTATTTAGGCAGAACATCCTCACCTGCAAGATATGTACATTTACCGGTCATTCTGCGTATAAAACGCTCTTCCGATTCATCAAGATCTACCATATCTTCAAAATTCCAGGGATATATCCTGCCATCCGTTTTGCGTGAGATCCATGCGTTTGCACTTTTACTGCTGTCAACTAACGGACCGACATAATAGGGAATGCGAAATTCCATTATGCTGAGAATTTTATCCGCAGCAGTACCATACTCATCCTTTTCGTTCAGGAATGGCAGATACTCCGAAGCATTTGCAAGTATCTGTTTCAGTTCTGAATAGTAAAGCTGATATGGTATGATCCTGTTGTCGGATGTTACCTGCTTGGGACAAAGAGTCACGCTTTCGCATTTTTCTTTCAGCTTTTCAAAATCCTTTTTATCAGCAGCTTCAGGAGTTATATCCTTTATCATTTTCAGAACGAATTTACAGAAGTCCTCCTGACTGCATTTTTTAAAATCCTTATGAATTGCATCCTTGCTTATGCCTGTAACATTATGGGAATATCTTACATAATTAGGCGCGTTTGATGCTTTGCGGAACATCTCATTATATTTTGATGAAGAAAAATACTTTTTGTTTCTGAAAAATTTTTTCAGAAGTTCAAGATCATTTTTGTGTTCCTCATAAGTTTTGACTTTTGCCCTTGAAATATCTGTATGTCCTCTGAGAATATCGGTCAGAAGCGACCAGTCATACATTGATTTAATGCTGTCAAGCAAATCGCTCTCATAATCATCTATATTGCTGCGGATCATATCAAGCTTGTCAGCAAAATCATCAGATGCCGCACATATGGAATCAATATCTGAATATTCATCATTTTTGAACATATCCGAAAGCTTGACATTTCCGCCGCACATGAATTTAACAAGTTCTGACAGATTGAGCCTGTCATATTTATCTTCCGGCTTCTTACCACCCCAGAGAAGTTCCTTTAACTTCTTTTCTTTTGCTGTTTTGGAAATCTTATTTTTCAGAATTTCCGAAAAATCATCGGGTGCCAGATCAAACGGTACTTCATCGTAACAAAGTTCTTTGAGATTTAGCGTAAATTTATCATATAACCTTGAAAAATCATGAATTTCAGAAACGCTGTCCTTATCAACTTCTGAAAGGAAATGCCCTCTGTGTGATATTATGTATGCACAGGCAAGATACACCAGCCTTATGTCATGGGGAGATTTATTATCCATTAGTTCGCAGATGAGATGATGAATTGTGGGATATTCTCTGAAATAGTCTTTATCACTGTAATTATCATCATCGAAATAGATATTATATGTACGATCAGTGCTGTCCTCCGGGAAAAGCGCACTTTCTTTGAGACGCAAAAAGAATTTGACATCCTTTTTCAGCAGTTCAGGCGCAAACAAATCTTGCAGAAGATCAATACGCTGTTTACGTCTGTCGTTCCTGCGGCGGTTTGTCCGGAAAGTACGTCTGTCGCTTGACGGATTTGCCTTATCGAAAAGATGCACTCCCCACATAAGATCGTTCTTGAATTTTTTCAGCCGGTACTCTCCGTCTGTAACAGCCCAGCCGATTGAATCAGTACCAATATCCAATCCAAGAAAAATCTTTTCACTTCCCACTTGACATTCCTCCACATTTATGATAATATATTTGTAGGGTTTTACAACCCTATAAAATTACACTACGAGTTCAAATAAAAATTTTTTCAAATCGTTCGGTTATACCGTTCGCACAAGTGTTGTGCTTGATCCTTACTTTAAAGTAAGGATTTAATTTTTTATAAATAATCTAATAATGAAATTTTACCATATTTTATGGAAAATGTCAACTAATAATATAAATGCTCAATAGAATAGTGTATCTATATTCCAAAATAGAGGGCTTATCATTACAAAAAATCTTATATATTTTTGTACAAAATCACAAAAATATTTTTTCGCTGCAAAAAATGAAAAAAATCCCCTCTTTGAATTGTATTCATTATAGCAGACCAAAAACTGCTAAGAAAGAAAGGATGGTAATACCAAATGAGAAAGCAAATTATTTCGGGGGTACTTTCTGTCATTATGGCTTTGGGAACGCTTCCTGCCATACCCGCTTCGGCAGCAATTGACCTGAAAAACCTCCCCACGCCTATTGCGTCGGACACAAAGACGGTGAACAAATTCACAAAAACGACCCCGCAGCTCAGCACCAATGACTATACCCTCAAATGGAAGCCTGTAGAGGGGGCTCTTTACTATGAGATCTACAGAAAGGACGAAAAGACAGGCAAATTTGAAAAGTACGATACTGCCTTTGGTACTTCTTATTGGAGCTACAATGCAGGCGAGTTCTATATCCGCGCCATTACCTATACATATGATGACGTCAAAAAGCACAGCAGATATTCAAATACCGTAAAAATAAAAAGTTACTATGATTTTGATGATTATGATGAGGAATACGATGATGCCTCCGTAGATGCAGGAATTGATTATGAAGCCTCTGCAGGCGCAGGTGTTGAATATGATGAAGATGACATATCCGAGGAGATGGACTACGATGATGGCGACGTCGCATATGCTCCTATGCCTGAACCTGAAGAAGTCGATGATGACTACAACACCGAAGAGTACAGCAAGGCAGAGGAAAGCGGCTGGAAGACCGCAGCGATCAGCCCCCTGTCTACATTTTCAGCAGACGTGGACACCGCTTCCTATGCAAACCTCCGCAGACTTATCAAAAACGGCGATCCCATCCCCACGGACGCTGTACGTATCGAGGAGATGCTCAACTACTTCGACTACGACTATGTAGTCCCCAAGAACAACGCATTCAAGATCAATACCGAGCTTTCCGACTGTCCCTGGAACAGCGATGCACAGCTTCTTATGGTGGGTATCCAGGGCAGAGAGATAGAAAAGACTCCCAATTCAAATTTAGTATTCCTTATCGACACCAGCGGCTCAATGTACAGCAATGATAAGCTTCCTCTGGTAAAATCGTCCGTTAAGAAGCTTGCCGGTACCATGGGCAAGGATGACCGTATCTCCATTGTGACCTACTCCGGAGAGGAAAGAGTCATCGTTGCGGGAGCTAACGGCAATCAGATAAAGATGGTCTCCGACCTTGTTTCACAGCTTTACGCCAACGGTTCTACAAACGGTGAGAGCGGTATCAACGCAGCATATGCACTGGCTGAAAAATATTACATCGAGGGCGGAAACAACCGTATCATCATGGCTACAGACGGCGACCTGAATGTAGGCATCTCCGACGAGGACGAACTGAAAAAGCTTATCGAAAAGAAGCGTGAGAGCGGAGTTTACTTCTCGGTGCTGGGATACGGTACAGGCAACATCAAGGACAACAAGATGGAGACCCTCGCCGACAACGGAAACGGAAGCTACCACTACATCGACACCGCAAAGGAAGCTGAAAAGGTCCTTGTTGCAGAGCGGGACAGCACACTCTTCACCATCGCAGAGGACGTTAAGCTGCAGGTGGAGTTCAACCCTGCAAACGTAAAGAGCTACCGTCTTATCGGCTACGACAACCGCCGTCTTGCCAATGAGGACTTCAAAAACGATGCCAAGGACGCAGGCGAGGTAGGCGCAGGACACAGCGTTACCGCCATTTACGAGATCATCCCCGCCGACGGCAAAACAGGGGACTCCCTGAAATATCAGAAGAGCACAGCAAATAAAGACGATATTGCAACAGTGAAGGTACGGTATAAGAATCCTGCCAGCAAAAAGGTATCCCAGATATCCTCTGTCGTAGATAAGGCTTCCTATTCAAAGGAAATGAGCGACAACATGAAGCTTGCCGCTGCTGTAACGGAGTTCGGTCTGGTGCTGAAAAACAGCGAGCACAAGGGTACAGCCACTGCAGAAGGTGCTCTGAAGCTTGCAGAGAGCATCAGCAAGCCCGATTACTATGAGAAGGAGTTTATCTCCCTTATCAAAAAGTTTATGGGAAGAAATAAAAAGTAAATTTCCCCTTAAAACAAAAAGGACTGTCATATTGACAGTCCTTTTACTATTTGACCCGACCCCTTGAGGGGGCTATATGTACTAAATTTTCCGAATATACTAACGGTGGGGGTGATAAGCGTCAAGACTTAGTCTTGCTCGGGGACGTAATTGATAAGCTCGTCAAGCATCTTGGGAAGCTCGGTGTCCATGTTCTCATTTGTGAACTGGCAGGTACCTACCGCTCTGTGACCGCCTCCGCCGTATTTCAGCATCAGCTTGCCTACGTTTACGTTTGATGTGCGGTTGAGAATGGAGTATCCGACAGCAGCGCTGCAGCCCTGACCGCCCTTACCGCTTACTATCCATGCAGAGATGTTCTGATCGGGATAGAGACTGTAGATAAGGAAGCGGTTTCCTGAATAGATGGGGTCTACGCCGCGGAGGTCGCTGATGATAACGTCCTTTTCAACACGGGTGTGAGCCTTTACCATTTCCTTGA
>JAFLUI010000212.1 GCA_022508825.1 Oscillospiraceae bacterium | reverse complement strand
TGCGCAGCAAAACTCGGAGGCAAATGCGTTAGCATTTGGCAAATCTACACCCCACCGTTAGAAAAAACAAATGATTTAGCATACTTTAGCCCCCTATCAAGGGGGCGGGATACTAAATCATTTTGGAAATTTTTTCACTTTTTGATTCTCAGCGATATGTCAAACGCCTTTACCGAATGTGTGAGAGCGCCAACGGAAATGATATCCACTCCTGTTTTTGCCACCTCAGCGGCGTTGTCAAGAGTGATGTTTCCCGAAGCCTCGATAAAGGGACGGAATTTTCCCGCGGTGGTCTCGTCCACGATCTTGATGCACTCGGTCATTTCCGGAACAGTCATGTTGTCCAGCATTATGACATCCGCTGCGCAGGACAGGGCTTCTTTAAGCTCCGCCTGATCCCTGACCTCCACCTCTATCTTTACCATGTGTCCCACTTTTTTCCTGAGGGCAGCCACTGCCGCGGAAAGGCTTCCGTATGCGTCGATGTGGTTGTCCTTAAGCATTGCGCCGTCCGAAAGGTTGAAGCGGTGATTTTTACCCCCTCCGGCAGTAACAGCGTACTTTTCAAGAGCCCGAAGCCCGGGGAGGGTCTTTCTTGTTTCCGTCACCCCGCATTTTGTGCCCTTGCAGCACTGCACGTACTTGGATGTCTCCGTTGCGATACCGGACATATGCTGTAAAATATTAAGGGACGTCCTTTCTCCTTTCAGGATGGACTTTGTGCGTCCCGAGACTATGGCGATAACGTCCCCTTTGGAGACCTGTTCGCCGTCTCTGATGCGGACTTCCGTTTTGATGTCACTGTCTATGAAGGTGAACACCCGGAGGGCAGCGTCTATTCCGCAGAGGATGCCGTCCGCCTTTGCAACAAAGGACGCCTGGGACTTGTCGTTATCATCTAAAAGATAGTCCGTTGCAAGGTCGATGTAGTTGATGTCCTCCTCCAAGGCTCTTTTGATTATGTCGTCAACGTAAAAATTAGGTAAAAGCATTTGTTATGTTCCTCCTCTTATGCTTCGTCCGAGCCGTTTACAGCAAAGTCCAGAGCAGCACCGATACTGTCGTGAATGAGCAGGTCTGCCTTTTCGTCCTTTTCGGTGGGGGTCTTGTTTATAAGGACGATCTTGTCCCCGTTGTAATATTCTATAAGACCGCTTGCAGGGTACACCGACAGGGAAGTGCCGCCGATGATGAGCATATCCGCATTCTCGATAGCCTCTATAGCTCCGTTGACGGTAGCACTGTTAAGACCCTCCTCGTAAAGGACAACGTCCGGCTTTACAAGACCGCCGCAGTCCTGACAGGGAGGAGGTCCGTCAATGCTCTTTATATACTCAGCGGGGTGATTTTTACCGCACCGCAGACAGTAATTTCTGTGTATGGAGCCGTGGAGCTCATAGACTACCTTGCTTCCTGCCGCCTGATGGAGACCGTCTATATTCTGTGTGACCACAGCCTTCAGCTTGCCCATTTCCTCTAATTTTGCAAGGGCATAGTGAGCCTTGTTGGGCTTGGCGTCAAGACGCAGGAGCTTGTCACGGTAAAATTCATAGAAGTCCGCAAGATTATTTACATAGAATGTTCTGCTAAGGATCGTCTCCGGGGGATACTTGTACTTCTGGTTGTACAGTCCGTCCACGCTTCGGAAATCGGGGATGCCGCTTTCGGTGGACACTCCTGCTCCCCCGAAGAATACGATGTTATCGGACTCTTCCACCCACTGCTTTAACTGTAAAAGCTTATCCATATCGTTCTCTCCTATCTTTGTTATAGTTTTCTTTTGTTCTATTTTTTATAGGCGACACCGCACAACTATTGTGCGGCAGATGCGCAGTCAGATTTTTCGTCAGATTGTATAGAAATTCCGCAGGCATACTGACGTATGTCA
>JAFLUI010000211.1 GCA_022508825.1 Oscillospiraceae bacterium | reverse complement strand
GCCGTCATTCTGGCGGGAGGACAGGGAAAACGAATGAAGTCGGAGCTTCCCAAGCCCATGTTTGAAGTGCTTGGAGAGCCGATGCTTGAATGGGTGGTCAGTGCCTGCGAAAAAGCGGAGCTTACCGACCTGTGCATCGTAAAGGGCTATAACGCCCAGGTCATCGAGGACTACATCGGTGACAGATACACCACCGTCCTTCAGCCCCAGCGAATGGGTACGGGTCACGCAGTCATGATGGCTGTGGACTGGCTTAAGGAGCGCATAGGCGGCAATGTGCTTATCCTCTGCGGGGACGCTCCCTTTATTGACAGCGGCACCATCGCCGCCTCCCTTGAACAGCACAGAAAGCAGGGGAACGCGGTCACCATGATAACCGCAAAGGTTGAGGATCCCACCGGCTACGGACGGATCCTGCGGGGTGAAGGCGGCGTCAAGGGCATAGTTGAGGAAAAGGACGCTACCTCCGAACAGAAAAAGATCAGGGAGATAAACAGCGGAGCCTACTGGTTCAGGACGGAAAGCCTTATAAAGGCTCTGGGAGAGATAAAGCCCAACAATTCACAGGGAGAATACTATCTCACCGACTCGGTCTATATACTTATAAATCAGGGAGAGAGGGCGGATGCCTACATCTCGCCAAATCCCGACGTTGTGCTGGGCGCAAACGACCGCAGAGGTCTGCTCCGTCTCAATGATACTGCAAGATATGCGGTGATAGACCGTCTTATGGACGAGGGTGTGGAGTTCCTCTGCACAGACGGGGTGTCCATCGGCAGAAATGTAAAAATAGGGACGGGTACAAAAATTCTGCAGGGTACTATAATAAGAGGGGATACCGTCATCGGAAAGGATTGTACCATTGGTCCCAATTGTATCATAGAAAACTGCGAGGTAGGAGACGGTGTGACCCTGAACAGCGTACAGGCGTATAAGTCAAAGATAGACGACTGCGCAAAGATAGGACCCTTTGTCCATATCCGTCCCGACAGCCACATTATGGCGGGAGTCAAGATAGGGGACTTTGTAGAGGTCAAAAATTCGGTCATCGGCGAAAAGACCTCTGTTTCCCACCTTACCTATGTGGGTGACACCGACGTTGGCTCCAATGTAAACTTCGGCTGCGGAGTGGTAACGGTGAACTACAACGGTGACAAAAAATTCAGGTCAACTATAGGAGACAACGCCTTTATCGGCTGCAATACAAACCTTATTTCTCCGGTGAAGATCGGAAACAGCGCATACACAGCAGCAGGAACTACCATCACAAAGGACGTTCCGGACGGCGCCCTTGCCATTGAAAGAGGGGAGCTTCATTTCAAGGAGGGCTTCGGCAGGGAGCGGCTCAAAAACCGCAATAAAAAGCAGCAGTAATACCACCATATATAGTTAAAGTAAAGGGGAATGTAAAAATGAATCTGCATGGCAAGGATATCAAGATCTTTACCGCAAACTCAAATCCCAAGGTAGCGGAGGAGATCGCAAAGCAGCTCGGGCTTCCTGTAGGACAGTCCGAGGTAGTGACCTTTTCCGACGGCGAAGTAAGCGTTTCCATTCAGGAAAGCGTAAGAGGCTCGGACGTTTTCGTGGTGCAGTCCACAAGCTCACCCGTAAACGACCATATGATGGAGCTTCTTATAATGATCGACGCATTCAAGAGAGCTTCCGCAGGACGCATCACCGCAGTTATCCCCTATATGGGCTATGCCCGTCAGGACAGAAAGGCAAAGGCAAGAGACCCGATCTCCGCAAAGCTTGTTGCCGATCTTATTTCCGTGGCAGGCGCGGACAGAGTGCTTTCCATGGATCTCCACTGTCCGCAGATACAGGGATTTTTCAATATTCCCGTAGACCATCTGCTGGGAGTGCCTATCCTTTCGCCGTATTTCGTGGATAAGTTCGGGGACGACAAGAGCGATGTAATGGTAGTTTCCCCCGATCTCGGCTCGGTAACAAGAGCCCGCAACTTTGCCCAGAGACTGGCTGTCCCCTTTGCTATCGTAGACAAAAGACGTCAGAAAGCCAACGTCTGCGAGGTAATGAACATCATCGG
>JAFLUI010000210.1 GCA_022508825.1 Oscillospiraceae bacterium | reverse complement strand
AGACGTTAAGTAAATCAATTAAAAGTCATATACAGCGACCTGACGGTTTCATATACATTCTCACATGATACCTTGGATTTTTTCAATTTCTTTTTCACTCACGATTTATCAAACTTAGCAAAGCATATTTCATTGCCATGCTCTTCGATAATTTTTTTCAAATCAGAAAAGGCGAGCCATACCGACGCTGTATTGTCATTGGGATGAATTCCCACAGCATTGTTATTTTTTAAATCATTATCGAATACTACTATCACGGATTTGCTTTCGTCATTCAAAACGCCAAACGGTGATACACACCCCTGTTCAACGCCAAGATATTTAGTAAGACGTTCAGCGGATGCAAAGCTGAGTTTTGTACTGCCGATATGTTCCGCAAGAGATTTCATATCCACTCTTTTTTCTTCAGGAACAGTCACAAGATAATGTGTTTTTCCTTTTGCGTCCCGGAGAAAAAGATTTTTGCATACAGTCCCCTTTCCCACGATCCCGGCTTTCTCCATATCCTCCATTGTGTAGACTGCCTCATGCTCAAGCTTTTCAAAGGCTATACCTTTTGATTCAAGCAATTTGTAAATTTCTTCTTTTCCATAAAAATCAGACATTGTAAACACTCCTTATTTTTATTTTAAATTCCCCATATCTTCGTCTGCCTGAAATATAAGAACAAACCTATTGCTCCGGCAAGGGTTTCCGAAACGGGGAAAGCAAGCCACGCATAGTTGAGTCCCAGCCGGGAAAATAGCCAGAAGCTTGGAAGCAAACAGAATATCTGTCTTGTCAGCGAAAGGAACATACTTGCCCTGCCGCTGCCGATCGCCTGAAAAAATACAGGCAGAATAAGCGAGAACACAGCGGAAATAAAGCTGCTTCCGATAATGGGGAACGCAATTTCTCCGATAGTATGTACTTCCTGATTCTGAGAAAAAATCCCTATGATCTGATTTGGGAAAAATACAAAGCAGATTATTCCCACCACCATAAACGCCATAGAAATAATAAAGGAATCCCGCATTGTACGCTTGCACCTTGCGTAATTTGTCTGTGTAAAATTATAGCTCAGCACAGGAATTATACAGGTTTGCAGTCCCAGCAGAGGTATAAAGAAAAAGCTTTGCATTTTGTAGTACAGACCCAGCACTGTAACGGCAGAATCGGAAAATCCCGCCAGAATCATATTAAGAGCCATAATATATACCGTATAAAGCGCCTGCATAAGAATCGACGGATAACCATAACGGTAAATCCTTCGTACATAATGGGGCATTTTTTTGTGGTTCGGAGGCTTTCGGAAGCCTTTTATACCGGTGATGGCCGCTGATACGAATTGTCCCGCAATCGTTGCATAAGCCGCACCGGCAACGCCCATTTCCGGCACAAAACCGATCCCGAAAATCAGTATCGGGTCAAGGATAATATTTACCACAGCGCCGATTATCTGGGCTATCATAGGAAGCTTCATGTTTCCATGAGCCTGATGGACTTTCGTCCAGTTTCCTTCCAGAAAAGCTCCCAGACTTCCTATGCAGACGATTTTTCCATAAGTCACAGCGTACTCCACAGCCGCAGGAACATTGGCAGAAGCATTTACATATATTCGCATAAAAATCGCAGAGATCAATGCAAATATCGCCCATGTAATCACCGCAAGCACTGTTCCTGTTCCGGCAGCGTTTTGTGCGTCTTCCTCCCGGTCTTGTGCGAATTTGCTTGCCATGTAAGTGTTTACGCCTACGCCTGTTCCTACCGCAAATGCGATAATGACAAGCTGTATAGGGAAAATAACTGTCAGTGCTGTCAGTGCGTTGTCCGAATATTTGCCAACAAAAAAGCTGTCCACGATGTTGTATAATGCCTGTATCAATTGTGCAAGCATAACGGGCGGAGCAATTCTGAACAGAATTTTTCCTATTCTCTCCGTCCCTAAAAACTCACTTTCCGAAAGACTGTTATCCAACTTAGTCACGCTCCGATTCTTTTTTCAGTGCAGTATTCAATGCTTTGTCAAATTCTTTTACCAAAGCTATCATTTGCAGGATTTTTTCCTCTCCCATTGTCTCGGCGGCTTGTATTTCCACACGGGTCATGGAATCCA
>JAFLUI010000021.1 GCA_022508825.1 Oscillospiraceae bacterium | reverse complement strand
ATGCAATTGAAGAAAGGATCAAATCTATTATGAAAATGAAAAAAGCGTCTGTTATTACTTTGGCATTAGCGTGTATAGCGGTAATCAGTACTGTTGGTGTTTTTGCAACTTCCATGCAAACGAATGAGCCGGTATTTGGAGAAGCAATAATAAGGCAACCTCCCGGAAAGAGCATTATGTATTATACTTTTGACGGTATGACATCCGAGTCAGCTACGGAATATGCTGCAAGGAATTATCCTGAAATTGACGGTGGATACGGACAAAGCAGCAGAGCAGCTGCCTTAGTGAACACAGTCGATGTAGAAATTGCATTAGCTCTTACCGGCTATCTGGATGAACGGTACAGTGAATATTTTATTCATGCAAACACTGTCCAGAATATCAAAGAAAAATCTGTATTTAGCTTTAGCGGTGATGCAGTTCCTATTGACGGAGGAAAAAGAAAAATCGTTAATTTCACGCTTACCATTGACTGGAACAAGGTAATCCGGAATAACGGTGAGGATTTCATTGAGATTACAACAAATATGCCGCGTCCGGACTTAAAATCTCCCTTATGCGTTCATGATCTGAGAACTTATACCGAGCCGGATGTCAAGGCAGGAAGGTATTATTTAAACGGTGACGTTGATTCCTACTATTTTGAACTGACAGACGATACTCTGGAGCTTTGCGGTGTTGACCTGTCCGAGCTTTTCGATTCATGGCAGCCATGGGGAAGCAATTATGCCGAAGGCGTAAGCGAGGAGCTTGCACAAGCCCGTGCTAAGGGTAAGGATGAATGGATAAACGAATGGACAGGCAAAAGACCTTATAAAGTAAAGACCCGCCATGATGCAGATGACCTCACACTTCTTGTGCTAAAGGAAGCAACTACGCAGGAAGACTTTGTTCTCTCCTCCGGAATAGCAGTCAAGGACGAAAGAACATTAACATATTTCGGAAATGCCGGGGATTTTATTTTAGTGGAATGATAAATATTTGCAAATAAAAGTCAGACCTCCTGATAAAATGGGAGATCTGACTTTTTTATCCTTATTTTCATTTATGAACGTACCGTTCCCCTTTTCTCCTTTTTCGCAGGACTCTTGGGCTTAGCATAGCGGGGCTCCCTTTTTTCAAGAGCCACATCAAGAACGTCAGACAGCTTTTCAGCATAAATAAACTGTATATTGTCCTTTACAACATTGTCCACCTCTTCAAGGTCTCCCTTGTTTCCTACGGGAATTATTACGGTCTTTATCCCTGCCTTGTATGCAGCCATTGTCTTTTCACGGAGTCCGCCTATGGGCAGCACCTTTCCGTGGAGAGTTATTTCTCCTGTCATTGCCACGTCATGGCGGACAGGGATATTTGCAAGAGCGGACACAAGAGCAGTAGTCATTGTGACGCCTGCAGAAGGACCGTCCTTTGGAGTAGCCCCCTCAGGCGCATGGATATGTATATCCTTTTCCTTGTAGAAATCTCCTGATATGCCGTATTTGTCGGCAACGCTGCGGACATAGCTTATAGCTATCTTTGCGCTCTCCTTCATGACATCGCCAAGAGAGCCGGTAGTTTCAATAGTGCCCTTTCCGTCTAAGACTGTCGCTTCAAGAGGCATAAGGACACCGCCCACGGAAGTCCATGCAAGACCGTTTACTACACCGATCTCGTTTTTCTTCATATTGTCATCATCCAGATACTTCTTTGTGCCCAGGAACTGCTCTATATTTTTTTCTGTTATGCGGACAGACTTCTTTTCGCCGCTGACGATCACCTTGGCAGCCTTTCTGCACAGGGATGCTATGCGCCTTTCAAGAGTACGCACTCCCGCTTCCTTGGTGTAGTTGTCTATCAGGATATACAGTGCTTCATCGGAAAATTTGAGCATAGCCGACTTCAAACCGTTTTCCTTAAGCTGCTTGGGAACAAGATGCTCCTTTGCAATATGGAATTTTTCCTCTCTGGTATAGCTGGTAAGCTCGATCACATCCATACGGTCAAGGAGAGGCGGGTCAATAGTCTGAGTGGTATTTGCAGTAGTTACGAACAAAACCTTGCTCAGATCGAAGGGTACCTCTATATAATGATCGCGGAAGGCGCTGTTCTGCTCACTGTCCAGAACTTCAAGCAGTGCAGAGGACGGGTCTCCCCGCAGATCGTGGGTCATCTTGTCGATCTCGTCAAGCATAATAAGAGGATTGCTGCTTCCCGCAAGCTTCATTGCGTTGATTATCCTGCCGGGCATAGCTCCTATGTAAGTTTTTCTGTGACCTCTTATATCAGACTCATCACGGACACCGCCCAGAGAAATACGCTGATAATTCTTTCCCAGAGCCTTTGCCATGGACCTTCCTATGGATGTCTTACCAATTCCCGGAGGTCCCACAAGACAGATGATCTGACCCTTGATATCCGGATTAAGCTCTCTTACGGCAATGTTCTCCAATATTCTTTCCTTGACCTTTTCGAGACCGTAATGATCCTTATCCAGAACAGCCTGGACCTTCTTTATATCCGTCTTATCCTTTGTAAATGTATTCCATGGAAGATCCAGAACATTGTCCAGATAGTTTCTGATAACGAAAGCTTCCTGTGAAGAGGAGGGCATTTTAGTAAGCCTGTCAGCCTCCTTGAGCAGCTTGTTCTTAGTCTCCTCTGCAAGCTCCAGCTCCAGTATTCTTTCTGTATACTCGTCGACTTCTTCAAGGTATTCCTCATCTTCGCCAAGCTGACTTGCGATAGCCTTCATCTGCTCTCTGAGGTAATATTCCCTCTGACTGCTGTCAAACTGCTCTCTTACGCGCTCCTGTATGCTGCGTTCGATGTCAAGGACCTCTACCTCACGGGAGATCATAGCCAGCAGCATAGCCAGTCTTGAAATGATATGGCTTTCCTCCAGAAGCATTTCCTTGTCCTCCACCACAAGCGGGATATTGAAAACAAGGGTATCAAACATCTTATTGGGATTCTTCTCGCCCATCACCGCAGAAACAAGCTCCTTAGGCATTCTTGGCATAACGATGGAATACTGATAAAACGCCTGCTTTATCGCCCTCATTACAGCCTCGATCTCGATCTCCTCAGTGCGGGTATCGTTAGACTCCGGAAAAGGTTTTACTTTTGCTATAAAGTACGGATCGTACTGGAGAAAATCCATCAGCTTAGCACGGTATTTGCCTTCAACAAGCACTCTTGTGATATTGTCAGCACCTTTGAGTATCTGTCTTATTTCAGCAACAACGCCTACCTGATAAAGATCCTTCACATCGGGATCCTCAACAGAATCGTCCTTCTGTGCCGTGAGGAAAATCAATTTATCATCTTCCATGGCGGCTCTTAATGCCTCCTCGGATTTTTCACGCGAAACATCAAAATGCATCACTACGTTCGGAAAAACGACCAGCCCCCTCATAGCAAGAGCCGGGATCGTTATCCCTTCATTCTTTGTCCTCATAACAACCTCCCCGTCGTAAACCGACATTAATAGAACTTAATATGCCATGATCGCAAACAGCAAGGCATAATATATATTTATATTATATATTAAAAGTTTTAATTTTGCAAGTAACAATTTAAGATAACAAATTTAGATTTTATCGCCTTTTTTAAAATTTTTACATATTTTAGGACAAAAAATACGCTCCTTGTAAAGGCTTAAGACATTACAAAAAACGTATTCATGTTTTATTTTTTAAGAGACTTTTTCTTGCCCTTCTTTATAACGGGCTTTGCATCATTAAGCACACAGTCCTCTGTCACCGTAAGACCGCATACATCCGCTTCAGACGGAAGCTCAAACATATACTGCTGTAAAATTTTTTCAACAATGGACCGCAGACCTCTTGCTCCTGTCTCCTGCTCGATAGCCTTTTTAGCAATGGCCTTCAGGGAGTCCTGTTCAAATTCAAGCTCGATGCCGTCAAGCTCAAACAGCTTTTTATACTGCTTTACCAAAGAGTTTTTCGGTTCGCAGAGTATCCTTACCAGTGATTCTTCGTCCAACTCGTCTAAAACAGCAATTACAGGCATTCTTCCCACAAATTCGGGAACCATGCCATATTTTACAAAATCGTGATGTACGACCTCTCTGTAGATACCCTTTGACTTTTCAGACTTAGTCTTTATATCCGCGCCAAATCCCATGGTAGAGGATTCAGTACGCTGCTGTATGATCCTGTCCAGACCGTCAAAAGCACCGCCGCAGATAAACAGGATATTTCTTGTATCTATCTGGATAAACTCCTGATTCGGATGCTTTCTTCCGCCCTGAGGGGGGACATTTGAAACAGTACCCTCCACAATTTTCAGAAGTGCCTGCTGAACTCCCTCACCGCTTACATCACGGGTAATTGAGGTGTTCTCCGACTTACGGGCGATCTTATCTATCTCGTCAATATATATGATACCTCTCTGAGCCTCTGCAACATTGAAATCTGCCGCCTGCAGAAGTCTTACAAGGACGTTTTCAACGTCATCACCAACGTATCCCGCTTCTGTAAGAGTGGTGGCATCTGCAATGGCAAATGGCACATCCAGACATTTTGCCAGAGTCTGGGCAAGTATAGTCTTACCCACACCTGTAGGACCTACAAGTATGATATTGCTTTTCTGCAGCTCCACATCGTCCGTATCAGACTGTGTCATGATTCTCTTATAATGATTATACACCGCAACAGACAGAGCAGTCTTGGCATCGTCCTGACCTATAACATATTCATCAAGCATCTTCTTGATCTCGGCAGGCTTTTTCACCTTGAACTGACGCTGTCCGCTCCTGCCTGCCAGCGCATTTTCGGGGTGAAGTATATTTTCATGCTCGATTATCATTTCATAGCAGTCTACAACACAATATTCGCAAATATAACTGTTGCCTGCAGAGAAAAAATTCTGTACCTTGTTTTCAGGTCTTCCGCAGAAGCTGCATCGTTTCAATGTTCTGTTGTTATCGTTTCCAGCCATTTACCTCAGACTCCAGACTTATCTATTAAAAATAACCTTGTCGACCAAGCCGTATTCAGCGGCTTCCTCTGCGCTCATAAAATTATCACGCTCAGTATCTACTGCAATAGTCTCGATGGGCTTGCCTGTATTTTCCGCAAGGATCTTATTAAGTCTCTCCCTTGTTCTTACAAGGTGATCTGCACGGATCTTTATATCTGTACACTGACCTGATAATCCTCCGGAAATAAGAGGCTGATGAATCATTATCTCTGCATTGGGGAGAGCAAGTCTTTTACCCTTTGTTCCTGCAGAAAGCAGAAATGCTCCCATAGAAGCTGCCAGACCTATGCAAATCGTGGATACATCGCATTTGATATACTGCATGGTATCATAAATTGCCAGACCGGCTGTGACAGAGCCTCCGGGACTGTTGATATAAAGGCTTATATCCTTTTCCGGATCCTGACTTTCAAGATAAAGAAGCTGCGCTACAACAAGGCTTGCAGAAGTATCATTAACGTCCTCAGAAAGCATGATGATCCTGTCCTCAAGAAGCATGGAAAAAATATCCTGCGAACGCTCTCCTCTGCCTGTCTGTCTTACAACATAAGGAACTAAACTCATATAAACCTCACTTCTCCGCAGAAATTTTATTGATCTCATTAACATATGCAAACCATCCTTCTGCGGAAAGATGGTTTACAATACTAACTTAAATTTTATCAGCCGTTAATTTTTGCAGAATCAATTACTATCTTGCTTGCCTCAGCAACCTTAAGATCATTCTTGACATCCTTTGATCTTATAACAGCCTTTACTCTGGCAGGTGTAAGACCATACTGTTCAGCGATTCTGCCGATCTCTTCCTCTGTCTGCTCGTCGGTGATCTCAACATTTTCAAGCTCTGCTATCTTTTCAAGAGCAAGTCTTACCTTTACCTGCTTCTGAGCCTGCTCCTCATAGCCCTTTCTTAAAGCTGCCATATCCATATTTGAATACATAAGATATGTTTCCAGATTAAGACCGTTCTGGGAAAGACGAACCTCAAAATCCCTTACCATTTCATTGATCTTATTTTCATACATTACATCCGGGATATCTGCCTTAAGCTTTTCGATAAGAGCCTCAAATATCTTATTTTCGGTCTCCATCTCAGCATTCTTTGCAGCGCTTTCTTCAAGCTTTTTCCTCATATCAGCCTTAAGCTCGTCAAGAGTATCAAACTCTGTAGCATCCTTAACGAACTCATCATCAAGATCGGGAAGCTCCTTGCACTTGATCTCATTGAGCTTGATCCTGAACTCACAGGGCTGACCTGCAAGCTCCTCCATCTGATACTTCTCGGGGAAAGTCACATTGATAGTAAACTCCTCACCTGTCTTGTGACCAACGATCTGCTCCTCAAATCCGGGAATGAAAGTACCTGAGCCAAGAGCCAGCTCATAATTGCTGTCCTTGCCTCCGTCGAAAGCAACTCCGTCCTTGAAGCCTTCAAAGTCGATAACAGCAACGTCGCCGTTTTCAGCAGCTCTGTCCTCAACAGTAACAAGTCTGCCGTTTCTCTCTCTGAGGTTCTGGATCTGCTTGTCAATATCCTCATCAGTTACAGCATTGACAACTTTTTCAACTTCTATTCCCTTGTAGTCGGAAATCTCAACATCAGGCTTTACAGTGATAGTAACCTTGAACATTACACCCTCATCCTTGCTTATGGATGTAACATTTATTTCAGGATTTGTAATAAGCTCATAATCGGTATCCTCAATAGTAGGACCTACATCTGTATTGACAAGATCGTTTACTGCATCCTCATAGAACACATTTTCTCCGTAGAGCTGCTCTACCATCTTACGGGGAGCCTTACCCTTTCTGAAACCGTTGATATTGATTCTCTTGCGAGCCTTCATATAAGCGCTCTGCAGAGCTTTTTCAAAGCCCGCAGCATCCACCTTGATCTCCAGCTCATATTTTGTTGCGTCGATTTTATTTGTTGATACTAAACTCATTGCAAACGTCCTCCATTTTTCGGGTAAAACCCCTCATATTACAAACATACAATTTATTATAGCATATATAAAAATATTTTACCATACATAAATCAATATTTTTACATTTTGTTCAAATTATACCACTCTTAACGGACAAAATTCAAGGAAATCTCCTGCTATTAAGTGGAAATTTATCCCATCCCGCTCACCACAGACAGCATTTTTATGGGCTTTCCCATGAAGATGACCGTAATAACACTCCCTGACATTATATTTATACATCACATCAAGGATATCGTAATTACAGTCATTTCCGTAAACAGGCGGATAGTGCAGAAACACCACAGGCTCCAGTCCCTCTTTTACAGCGGAAGCTATGGACATCTCCAGCCTCTGAGCCTCCCTTGCAAGTACCTTTGCATCTGCAGGAGCCTCCGTATCGTTTATCCAGCCCCTTGTACCGCATATGCCGTACTTTTCATAGGCATAGTGATTATTATGCAGAAAGCTTATTGTGTCAAAGCCATTCTCCTTAAGGAAATTATTAAGCTTTGCCATTGTCTGCCACCAGTAATCGTGGTTTCCCTTTGATATGATCTTTTTTCCTTTGAGTCTGTTTATATATTCAAAGTCAGCTCTTGCCTCTTTCAGATCTATTCCCCAGGAAATATCTCCCGGGATAACCACAATATCCTCGTCCGAAACTGTATTTTCCCAGTTCTCGGTGAGCTTTTCCACATAGCTGTCCCAGCCGGAAAAAATATTCATGGGCTTGTCTACCGAAAGCGACAGATGCAGGTCTGCTATTGCAAACAGCGCCATAACGTCACCGTTTACAGCGAAAGCTGTCCGAGAACATATTCTCTTTGCCTGTCTCTGCTGATAACGTCGCCGAAACGCTTCTCCTTGGTTTTCAGCGCTGCCAGAGAAGCGGGTATCTCATATCCCGAAAGCTCTGCAAGTCTGTCCACCATATCGAACTCGTCCAGATCAGACACCTTGCCCTCCATAGCCTCCAGTACGCTTGCACTGAATTTATAGGGGCTTGCTGTGGAAGCAATGACCGTCTTTGTGGTATCCCCTGTTTTCTGACGGTAGTCCTCATAGACCTTAACAGCAACAGCAGAGTGAGTATCAAGAGTGTAGGAGTATTTGTCAAATATCCTCTTTATGGTAGCCTTTGTTTCGGTGTCATCACAGTATCCTGCTGCAAATTCCTCTGCAAGCTTTGCCTTGATGTCCGCAGTTACTTCGTATCTGCCGTCCTTAGCCAGAGTTCCGAACCACTCGCGTATCTGAGCATCATTTTCACCGCACATCAGGTACAGCAGACGCTCCAGATTGCTGGAAATAAGGATATCCATAGACGGAGAGATAGTTGTAAAGAAATCACGGTTTCTGTCGTAGACACCGGTGGTTATAAAGTCTGTCAGGACCTTATTTGTGTTGGATGCGCATATAAGCTTATTTACAGGGACTCCCATGTGCTTTGCATAATACGCAGCAAGGATGTTTCCGAAGTTTCCTGTGGGAACTACGATGTTGATCTTGTCCCCTGCCTTTATCTCCTCATCCTTGACCAGAGCTGCATAAGCAGAAATATAGTAGATGATCTGCGGAGCAAGACGTCCCCAGTTTATGGAGTTGGCGCTGGAGAACATCATCTTGTTCTCATCCAGCTTTGCCTTGACAGCTTCGTCTGTAAAGATAGCCTTTACTCCGTTCTGACAGTCGTCAAAGTTGCCCTCGATGCCGCAGACAGCAACGTTTGCTCCGTCCTGAGTGGTCATCTGACGCTTCTGCATGGGACTTACGCCGTCCTGGGGATAGAATACCATTATCTGTGTGCCGGGAACATCGGCAAAGCCTTCCAGAGCAGCTTTTCCAGTGTCTCCGGAGGTTGCCACAAGAATGACTATTTTCTTGTCGATATTTATCTTCTTTGCAGAGGTTGTAAGCAGATATGGCAGTATCTGGAGAGCCATATCCTTGAAAGCGCAGGTAGGACCGTGCCAGAGCTCAAGGATATAGGTACCGTCAAAAAGATGGGACATCTCAGCAATATTGTCTGTAGCGAACTTCTTGTCATTGTACGCGTTATCGGTACAGTATTTTATTTCCGCCTCCGTAAAATCGGTAAGATACTTGGCAAAAATATAAGCCGCCCTTTCGGAATAGCTCATATCACCAAGCTTTATGATCTCGTCCATAGTGATGGGAGGTATCTCCGAGGGAACAAAAAGTCCGCCGTCTGCGGAAATACCCTGAACGATAGCTTCAGCAGAGCTGATATTAACACTGCTGTTTCTGGTGCTCTTGTAATACATACACTAACAATCCTTTACAAAATAATTATGGCAAGCCATCACAAAGCACGGCTGATGCCTTTGCGCACGTCCTGCCTTATCTGCTTGAATAATCAAAAGCATTTTCAATATAATTGAAGCCTGTGACCTTTCTGCCCGAGACAGTCACCCATACTATATCAAACCTTGGCTGCAGGTCATGAGGAAAGCGATAGGAATATTTTTCCGATGTCCTGATAATACGCCGCTTCTTTGCAGCGGTCACCGCCTCAAAGCCGTTGACCAGCGGGTCGGGAGCCCTTGTTTTTACCTCCACAAAGGCTATTATACCGTCCTTTGAAGCGATAATGTCGATCTCACCGCCCTTGACGGTAAAATTTCTTTTCAGTATCCTGTATCCCTTTTTTTCAAGATAATAGGCTACTGCCTTTTCCCCAAAATCCCCCAGCTCTTTTTTATCCATTCCCCAGCAGCTTCTTCAGGAAAGTCTTTCTGTGAACAGAACTTACTCCATGCTCCAGAATAAGATCGGTGTGAATCTTTGTGCCGTACCCCTTATGTCTTTCAAACCGGTACTGAGGATACTCCTCGGCAAGCTTCTTCATATATCTGTCACGGCTTACCTTTGCAAGTACCGATGCCGCCGCTATGCTTGCCGACAAGCCATCTCCCTTTACAACCGCTTCGGCTTTGCAGCCCAGCTCAGGGAGCCTGTTCCCGTCTACAAGCGCAAGATCGGCAGAAACGCCCAGACCCTCATACGCTCTTTTCATTGCAAGAAAGGTCGCCTGCAGGATATTTATCCTGTCTATCTCCTCCACAGAGGCGGTGGCAACACAGTAAGCCTTGGCTTTGGAGATTATTTCATCATAAAGCCGCTCCCGCTTCTTTTCCGTGAGCTTTTTGCTGTCATTCAGACCCTCAATAAAAACATCTTCATCAAAAATAACGGCAGCAGCGTAAACATCTCCTGCCAAAGGTCCTCTGCCTGCCTCATCTATCCCGCATATAACGGGGAAATCATTTCTCACCGCTCTGTCATATTCAAAAAGGCCTTTGATCTCTTCTTTGGTCATATTGTTTCATTCCTTTTGCGGAAGCTCCAGCGTAATGCGCCCAAGCTTCCCGCTTCTGTATTCATCAAGGACTGTTATTGCAGCCCGCTCGGTATTGATCTCTCCGCCTGAGACAAGCATACCTCTTGCCCTGCCTATCTTCTGCAGAAGCTCATAGCCGTCGTCGCCATCTGCAATTTCTATCTTATATCTTGCAGTAAGCTCTTCACTGTACATATCATTCAGAACATCCAGCAGACGGCAGGCAAGAGCCTCCACGTCCACCACATCGTCCTTGACAGCCCCTGTAAAAGCAAGACGCTCGCCGACAGCCATGTCCTCAAACTTAGGCCAGAGTACTCCCGGCATATCAAGGAGTTCAATATCGTCAGCCAGCTTTACCCACTGCTTTGTGCGTGTAACTCCGGGACGGTCCTCCACCTTGGCTTTTTTCTGCCCTGCAAGACGGTTTATAAAGGAGGATTTCCCCACATTAGGGATCCCCACCACCATAAGATGCAGTGCTCTTCCCTTCATGCCCTTTGCTTCATACTTCTGTATAAGCTCTGCCAGCACCTGTCTGACAGTGGGGGCAAATTTGTTCAGACCCTTTCCGCTGCGGCAGTCTGCTGCAACGGCAGCAATTCCCTGCTCTTTATAGAGAGAAAGCCACATTGCTGTGGCTTTTTCGTCTGCCATATCACATTTATTCAAAACGATGATTCTTGGCTTACCCTCAATAAGCAACTGCAGATCGGGATTCCGGCTGGATTCGGGTATACGGGCATCTACTATCTCGGCAACAGCGTCAACAAGAGGCAGGGACGCCTTTATCATACGCTTTGTTTTCGCCATATGCCCGGGAAACCACTGAATAGAAGGTATCTCGGTCATCTGAACCTCCTTTATGCAGGAGTGCCTATAGCATCTATCGGGAATATTCTCAGTATCACCTTGCCGATAATATCCTCTTCACTGACAAAGCCCACAACATCTCTTCTGCTGTCAGTGGAGTTCATACGGTTATCACCCATAACGAAAACATATCCGTCTGGAACGATAACAGGATAATTATGAGCGCCCTCGTCAGCCTTTGTAAGCTCGTTTATATAGGGCTCGTCGAGAAGAGTCCCGTCAACAAATACTTCTCCTGAATCAAAGTTTATGTTTACCTCCTGACCTCCCACAGCAATGATGCGCTTAACGATGATCTTGTTAAGTCCGGGGATGGTCTCAAGTCGGCTGCTCTCACCGTAAACAGTTCCTGTAGTGCTGTTCACGATGACAATGTCCCCTGCTGCAGGGGTATAGAAAAGATGGGAAACCACAAGTCTGTCGCCGTCAGTAAGTGTAGGAAGCATTGATTCTCCGTCAACATTTGCTATGCGAAGAATAAATGTAAAGATAAGTATAACAGCAAAAAAGGCGAAGATAACTGTTTCTATCCAGTCCAGATACTCCTCTGCCGCACTGTTTTCCTTTTTCTTGCCATAGTTATCCAATGCTTCGTAGTTGAGCTCATAGCGTGCCATAAAAATACACCCTTTCCCACTTTAAATAATCACTGCCTAGATATAGCAAAAAAGGGACGCGGCGTACCTTTTTTAAAGCCGCACCACATCCCATTTTCCGCAGACATCTTAGCGAATCTGCTCTTTTACCTTTGCAGCCTTACCAACTCTGCTGCGGAGATAATAAAGCTTGCTGCGGCGAACCTTACCGCTTCTTACGATATCGACCTTGTCAACAACGGGAGAATGAAGAGGGAAAACTCTTTCAATGCCGCAGCCGTGAGCTACGCGCCTTACTGTGAAGGTCTCATTGATTCCTCCGTGCTTCTTGGCAATAACAGTACCCTCAAAAACCTGGATCCTGTACTTTTCGCCTTCCTTGATCTTTACGTGTACCTTAACGGTATCACCAACGTTTACGACAGGAACGTCCTTTTTAAGACTGCTGTCGCTTATGAGCTTGAGTGCGTCCATAAATAAATTCCTCCTAAATTCAAAGACATTCTTACCTTTCGCAAGCAGCCGCAGCTCAAAAAGCGGCATAAGGCAGCGGACTGTCCCTTTAATGTCAGCCCCAACTGACTGCGGCACAGGACTCCTGCCATTTCACATGGCAGCATCACCTCTCCCGCACCCGGGGCAGGCATTAATCTCGTCCGGACATACGGGCGGATATTCAAATGCTATTTAATCTTATCATATTTTAGTGCAAATTGCAAGTATTTTCTTGCAAAAATTTGTGAAATGTCATTTAGACAAAATTTTCACCGTCTGAAAGCAGGATTTTTGTTCGTTCTGCATAAATATTACTGAACTGTATACCACTCACCGCCGAAAATGTATCCACAAACACGTTTGAATTGATATTCAGCTTAAGTCCTGCAGGAAGCCGTATGAAAACTGTCAGAGCGTCCCCTTCAGCTTCTGCTTTTATAATATCAAAATGAGGCTTCACGTCAAGCTTTACCGTACCTTTGCTTTTGGAGCGCTTGTCTATCTCAATGACGGGCAGAGCCATCATTTTTTCAAGCTCCTCCCGCATTTTTTCTGTACCTGCTTCACTTCTGAACCGGATTATATACTCCGCAAAGACGATATCCTTGTTGGGATGCACAGGCTCTGCAACGCTTATTATGCGCAGACCCTCAGGCATTTTCTCATTGAGCATATCCCGTATGCGGTCATAGTCCACATTTTCAGTAACCGAAAAATCCATAAATTCCGTCCTGCTTGTGACACCCAGTGACAGTGCAAGAGGAAAATTAAGGTAGATATGCGGATTGAAGCCCTGAGAATACCACACCGGTATTTTAGAACGTTTTATCGCCCTCTGCATTGTCCTTAAAAGGTCAAGATGGGAAATGAAAACAGCCCGTCCGCTTTTTTCAAAGACCGCCCTCAAATTAATTTTTTCCAAAGCAGGCACCTCCCATCGCTTTTGACAGACCGCATCCCGCACATTTGGTACGGCAGTCGGGAGTGGTGCCGGCTTCATGAGCCTTTTTGTTCTCCCGCACAAGAAAATCTCTTGAAACAAAATAATCAAGGTGCTGCCACGGGGCAATCTCGTCATAGGAACGCGCTCTGTGAGCGTAAAAGCTCAGATCGGTACCAAGACGCTCAAAGACCTCCGCCCATTTGTCATAATCATAGCACTCGTCCCAGCTGTCGAATTTGCAGCCTTCCTTCCATGCTTCATAGACTGCATCGCAGAGACGCCTGTCTCCCCTTGCAAGGACAGCCTCCAGTATGCTTACCTTGTAGTTGTGCCAGCTGACGGTGACACGCTTTCTGGAATGTATGCTGTCCAGCAGAAGCTTCTGCTTGCGGCGTATCTCCTCACCCGTCGCCTGAGGCTCAAACTCAAAGGGCGTAAATGGCTTGGGGACAAATGTTGCGCAGCTTATGGATATCTGCAGATGCTTTCCCTTTTGTCTGCCGGGATTATTATAGTAGAGATCGGCAATTTTTTCCGCCAGCTTTGCAATACCGATTATGTCCTCGTCTGTTTCAGTTGGAAGTCCAAGCATAAAGTACAGCTTTACAGCGGTGTAGCCGCCCTCAAAGGCTATTTTGCAGGCGCGCATGATCTCTTCCTCGGTGATGTTCTTGTTTATAACGTCCCTGAGGCGCTGTGTTCCTGCCTCGGGAGCAAAGGTCAGACCGCTTCTGCGTATCCTGCTCAGCTCTTCCATAAGCTCACGGCTGAAACGGTCTATACGCATTGAGGGCAGGGACAGATTTATCTTTTCCTCCGCAGTGTATTCCGAAAGTCTTGTAAGCGTTTCCTCAATATCCGTAAGATCGCTTGTGCTCAGTGAGGAAAGGGAAACCTCCTCATATCCTGTGCTTTCACAGAGGGAACGTGTCTGACGGCATATGGTGTCCGAGCTTTTTTCCCTGAAGGGACGGTAAATAAATCCCGCCTGACAGAAACGGCAGCCCCGTATACATCCCCGCAGGACCTCCACAACTGCCCTGTCATGGACTATCTCGCAGTATGGGACAACAAAGTCCTCGGGATAAAAGACGGAATCCAGATCCTTTATTATACGCTTCCGTACAGTTTCCGAAGCATGGGAATTGTTCGGGGTCACTGACTGTATAGTGCCGTCCTCATTATAGGACACATCATAAAATGAGGGTACATAGATACCCTCTATCTCAGCGGCTGCTTCAAGAAACTCCTTTTTTGAACACCTCTGCTTTTTCATATGGGCATAGAGATCCATCAGCTCAAGGTTGACCTCCTCCCCCTCGCCCAGAATGAACAGATCTATAAAATCCGCAAGAGGCTCGGGATTGCACACGCAGGGTCCTCCCGCAACAACAATTGGCATATCATCGGTGCGGTCCTTCGACTTTACCGGAAGTCCCGCAAGATCTATCATATTCAGTATATTGGTGTAGCAAAGCTCGTACTGAATCGTAAATCCGATAAAATCAAACTCTTTTACAGGGTCAAGGCTTTCCAGAGCATACAGGGGGATATTATTTTTCCGCATTAGCTCCTCAAAGTCCAGCCAGGGAGCAAAAACGCGCTCGCACCAGAAGTTGTCCCGCTTATTTTTAAGGAAGTAGAGTATTTTCATTCCAAGATGGGACATCCCCACATCATAGGAGTCGGGAAAGCAAAATGCGAACCTCACGTCGATCTTGCTTTTGTCCTTTACCACGCTGTTAAGCTCCCCGCCTATATATCTTGACGGAGACTTTACCAGCGGAAGCAGATTTTCTATTTTTTCCTTTAACATCCTTTTATGATCCTTTCGAAAACGATACCACCAGAAGGTAGCACAGCGTTATGTACAATGTCAGATTGCCCTTTCCGAAAAGAGCAAAGGCGGCCAGAACAGCGACTATCAGTATGCCGTTGATGCGACCAAGCCAGCTCTCCAGCTGACAAGCCCGCTCATAATCGCAGTATCTTCTTATTACAGCGACAATGAGCCCGCCTCCGTCCAGACTAAGTACAGGCAGCAGATTGAACGCACCTATCACCGCATTTATGACCGAAAACAGCTTCAGACGGATATCCCCGCAGAACCACAGTCCCGCCGAAACAATAAAGTTGGCGGAGCTTCCTGCCAAAAGTACAGCAAGCTCCGTGCCAAAGTCCGCAAGCTCAAAGCTCCTGTCAGGTACTATTTTTATCCCCGCCCCGTAAAAAAGCACTTTTTTCAAAGGCACCCCTTTTATTTCCATGACGATAAGATGTCCAAGCTCGTGCCACAGACAGGCGGCAAGTCCAAGAACAGCATTAGTCTCATTCAGAAGCGTCAGCAGAGCCACCGTTGCAAAAAAGCTGAAATCAAAGGCGATGGATATTCTTTTGAACCTTAGCTCAAACATTGGGAGTTGAACCAAGGAAATCTATAAACTCGTCCACGATATCCATGATACTGCCGCAAACAGCGCTTTTTTCACTGTAAAAATCAAAAATATCAGCAGCAAGGTCACTGCTCCAGATATTCAGGGATACAAACAAAATTCCTGTCACCACACAAATTATAGCCTGTACAGTGACAATGTCCTTAAGCCCTGTTTTTCTGACCTCCGGAGTCTCTGCAGCCTCAACTGTCACGCTTTCCTGAGCTTCTTCCTGTGTCCGGACTTCATTTTCCTGCATAACGACCTCTCCTTTCACACAGACAGCACCGGAACGTCCTGCGTTCCTGCCGTCCACTAAAATAATATTTGCAAAAGGACAGGTTTATGTTATCATTTTTTCATCCTTATAATGGAGTTTTCAGGGAAAACTTTTTCACATGGCATGGAAAGCTTCATCATTGCATGGTTGGCGGTCTCTATTTCCTCACCGGATTCGCTGTAAAGCTTTTCTACCTGCATAGTCTCTGGCGGCTTCCCGGGGGAAAGTATCTCCACCTGATCCCCTACGCTGAATTTATTTCTCTGAACGGCGTAAAGTATACCATCTTTACACTCTTTTGCCATTGCCACAACGTCATATTCACGGATATATCCGCTGTTTTCGTAATACTGGCAGTCCTTTGGCTGTCCGAAAAAGAAACCGGTACAGTATTTTCTGTGACTGACCCTGAACACCTCATCCCTTATCCACTCGGGAAGTTCATACTTCCCCGGAGACCTTTTCAGGATATCCACCGCCATCCTGTAGGCGTTCGTAATTACCGAAACATAGTAGGAGGACTTTGCCCTTCCCTCAATTTTAAAGCTGGTGACCCCAGCCTCTGCAAGCTTGTCCAGATGGTCTATCATGCACAGATCCTTTGCGTTGAGGATATAGCTTCCCTCTTCGTCCTCGAATACGGGAAAATACTCTCCCGGTCTTGTTTCCTCCATAAGATGGTAGCTCCAGCGGCAGGGCTGGGCACACTCTCCCCTGTTTGCGTCACGGTTTGTCATATACTGGGAAAGCAGGCACCGTCCCGAAAAGGACATACACATTGCCCCATGTACAAACGCCTCAATGTCAAGCTCTGCAGGAGTTTTCGCCCGTATCTCAGCAATTTCCTCCAGAGAAAGCTCTCTCGCCACAACGATACGCTTCACTCCCATATCATAAAGGGCGTTTGCAGAGGCATAGTTTACTATCCCCGTCTGAGTGGACATATGGATCTCCATATCGGGAGTGTATTTTTTTATCAGTGAAAGCAGTCCCATGTCTGCCACAATGACAGCGTCCACACCAAAATCAGAAGCTTCCTTTATAAACTGCTCAAAATGTGGTATCTCGTCATTCCGAGGGAGCGTATTGCAGGTCAGGTATACCTTTACACCTTTCCAATGTGCCGCTTCCACAGCGGTTTTCAGAGCCTCCGGTGTAAAATTTGCAGGACCCGCCCTCATTCCGAAGCTTTTGCCCCCCAGATATACAGCGTCTGCGCCGTAGTCAAGAGCAGCGGAAAGACACTCCATGTCCCCCGCAGGAACAAGTACCTCCAGATCATCATAATTCATCAGAACGACCTCCGAACAGATTTTGCCATATCAGACCAGTCCTGCTTCAATAAGATTCTGTTCATGCTCTGCCAGAGTTTCCGCAAAGAAGAACTCTCCGGTTTCAATATTTGAACAGAAGTAAAAATAATCGGTCTCAGCAGGATAAAGCACCGCATTGATAGCGTCAAGTCCCGGATTGCATATAGGTCCGGGAGGAAGTCCCGCGCCCTGATATGTATCATACGCCTCAAACATCTTATCCGACTTCACATCAATGTTGGGCTTGATGACCTCATTCACATATTTCGTAGTTGGGTCGGACTGGAGCAGAGGGTACTCATTCGGAGCATTAAGACGGTTATAGAACACGGACGCCACACGCTTCATGTCCTTTGTATTTGCAGCCTCTGCCTGTACTACAGACGCCAGCGTAAGAACCTCCTCCAGCTCCATGTCAAGATCGTTCATCCTTCCGTACAGATCGGGAGTGACCCTTGCTTCAAAATTCTTGTATATCTTTTTAGCTACCACTCTGGGATCCTCTTCAAGATAGAACTGGTACGTATCGGGGAAAAGATAGCCCTCCATCTTATAGAACTTCAATGCGCTGATCTTTACCTTTTCCTCAAAATCGAACCCAAATTCAGAGGAATTGAAAACCTTTATAAACTCCTCGGCATCGCATACGCCCTTGTCCTCAAGTATCTGAGCCGCTTTTATAATGGTGATGCCCTCGGGAAAGACCACATCGGCGGTCTCCCTCTGATTTTCAGCCTCCTCCTGCAGGATATCAACGATAGTACCGTAATCCATATTTGCAGAAAGCTTGTGAGTTCCTGCTATGTAGGTGCCGTCCGTTCCTTTTATCCTTGAATACATTCTGAACAGGAAGGTATCCTCGATTATTCCCTCAGCTAAAAGCTGCTCCGCGATATCGGCAGTGCTTGAATTCATGGGGATATCAACAACTATCTCTATATCCGACTTGTCCATTCCGAATATTTCCTTGGCGCATTTCAATATATACACAGCAGAAAGGATAGATACGGAAATAATGACCACGCTAAGAAGCAAGCCAAATATTATATGACCTCCCCCGCGTTTTTTGCGGCGCTTCTTAGGCGCTTCTTCCTCCTCATCATATTCGTCATATTCGTCATATTCCTCATCATCGCCGTATTCTTCATCATATTTTTCGTCTTCATCGTGGTCAACGACCTCTGACGGAGCGTCTTCCTGTACAGCGCCGCTGTCGACCGTATCATTTCCGGTCTCCTCTGTCTGCTCTGCTCCGCCTGTCTGCTCAGTATCAGCATTTTCAGAGCTTACTGACCCCTCTTCTGTTTTTTCTGCTGATCCTGCAGCTATGTCAGCGGACTCCTTCTCTTTTTCGGAGGGCACGTCCGGATTTTCTTCAAGCATAACATCATTTTCGTTTTGCTCCATTAAAATCCTGCTCCTTTCTGCATTTTTTTACATATTTCTCCGTCACCACAATATCTGCGGGTACGTCAAATTTTCCGTGAAGAAGTTCTGTCTCCATACAGCAGCAATATTCTATGCCCACCTTGACAAGCTCTTTATTAGCGGACAAGAACCTGTCATAGTAGCCCTTTCCGTATCCAAGACGATAGCCTGCTCTGTCATAGGCAAGGGCAGGAATCACACAAAATGCGCTGCCCGGCTTTTTCAGGACAGTACATCTTTTCGGGACAGGCTCAAGAACGGAAAAATACCCCGGTTCCAGATCGTCAAGAGACTTTATAACATAAAATTTCATATCTCTCGTTCCCTTTACACATTTAGGAACGGCTACCCTTTTTCCATCCTGCAGCGCCTGCTCTATAAAGCCGACGGTGTCCACCTCAATTGCAGTGGAAACATAGGTCAGCACTGTATCGCAGGACTTGTACGCCGACAGGGACAGCAGCCTTGACAGTATCTTTTCGTCCCGCTCCCTTTTAACATCCCCGGGCATATCCCTGCGGAGCTGCTTGTATTTCTCCCTGAGCTTGTTTTTGTGCTCCCTGATATCGGTTTTTACGCCTTTGACCATAAAATAGCTTCTTCCATCTTTACTCTGCGTTCCTTGGATATGAGAGCCTCGATAAGCTCCAGACCGAAGTCTATTGCTGCTCCTGCGCCTCTGGCGGTGACGATCTTGCCGTCTGTCACAGCCGGAACGTCAAGGACCTCCGCACCTTCAAGCTCCTGCTCATAGCCCTTGTAGCAGACCGCCTTTTTGCCTTTAAGCAGTCCTTTATGTCCAAGGATGGAGGGAGCCGCACAGATAGCCCCTATAAAAATATCATTTTCGATACAGTAATCAATAGTCTTTTGTACTATCTCGGAAGCCTCCAGATTGACAGTTCCGGGCATACCGCCGGGAAGAATTATCATTTCAAGGTCAGAGTTAAGCTCGATAAGCTTGTCTTCCGTGTCCGTTACCATAGGTACTCCGTGAGAGCTTTTGATAATATTGTCTCCGATACCTACCGTAATGACCTCCTTCCCGCACCTTCTGAGAAGGTCGATAGGTGCAATAGCCTCTGTTTCCTCAAAGCCCTGTGCTAAAAATGCGTAGATCATATAAAATCCTCCTGAACTCAAATTATTTGAACCTGACTGTATTTTTTCTAAGAAGAAACACCGGATGATAGGAGTGCTTTGCCTTGCGAAGTCCCTCCAGACCCAGATCCTCTTCCCTGTTTATATAGGTGTATCCCTCTATTGCGGACTTGGCAAACTCATTGTTTATTGCCGCATACGCTCCCTGAATGGACGGATTCGCCTTTTCAATGTGGACATCAAATGTGTCCGAGTTTAATCTGTCCCCTATAGTAAAGCCCTCTACCTTGCCGTCCACGCGGATGACTCCGCCCTTTAGTTCAAGCTCCCCGAAATAATTCATAAACGTGTTTATTGCAAACTGCTCATTTACGCTGGATTCGTCGTCATACCCCTGATTGAGATTATAGCTGTTTACAGCAAACTCTATGCACTCGTCGAAGTCCTTTTCGGTCATGTCGGAATACTCCCAGTCATTTTCGTAAAATCTGGCAAGGTGATTCCTTTTCTGGTGATATTTTTTACCGGACAGGGTCCTGAGCTTCTCCGCCTCGTAGATGTAGTCTGCATCCGCCTCGTCGCAGGAAACTTCATACTGACCTTCAAAAAGCTCCTCAAACAGCTTAAGATTCTCGTCCGTAACAGAAGTTATGATAAGAGGACACCCCTGCTCCTCTGCTTCCTTCTTAAGCATTTTGAACAGATTTTCGTAATCTCCCCTTCCTGCCGGAAAGGCAAACCTCATGCCATATCTCATTGAGCGGGAAATATAAAAATCCTTGTATCTGCATATTTTTGATTCATAAAGCCTGTACCACGCCAGATTGTTGGAGAATGTGTACTCACAGCCCCTGAAATCCGACATTTTAAGAAGCTCTGTCACCCATGGTCTGTCTGATATCTCAATAGTCTTATATTCAAGCATTATTAAATAACCTTCTTTATCAAATGTAATAATTCCCCGCTGATACTTTCTACTGAGAGTGGCTCTCCCCCTGAGCTGCACTCCACAATTTTCCACCCAAGCTTTTCAGCAGCATATAAAGCAGACCTGCGGCAGACCTTAAGGTACTCAAAGTCCGTTTCGTGGATATCCTTTCGTGACTCGTCCCCTTTATATCTCTCCGTCATAAGACGCTGGGAGAGCTCCACAGGCATATCAAGAAAGATGACAAGATCAGGCTTTGGAAGTCCAAGCTTGGTGTATTCATAATCCTCCAGCCAATCAAGGTAGCTGTCCCATTCAGCCTGAGGAAGCTTTGACATCTGGTGTATGGCGTTTGAGGACACATACCTGCTTGCAAAGATCAGGTCTCCTCTCCGATAGTTTTCCTCCCAGAACATTTTGTAGCTTGCATATCTGTCCACCGCATAGAAGCTTGACGCTGCATATGCGTTTACCCCTCCTGCGTCCTTTGAAAGATCCCCGTTCAGATACATTTTCACAAGCGCAGAGGATGGATTGTCATAATCAGGAAAGCTTATTGCCTTTACATTGCGGCTTTTCATAAGCTCCCCTTTTATTATTTCAAACTGGGTGGTTTTCCCGCTTCCGTCAAGACCGTCTATAACTATCAGCTTTCCCATATTAATGATACTCCTGAATACATATATATTTAATTATACCATCAAATGTGATTTTCGTCAATATTTATTCTGTGTAAAATATTAAGGGTCAGCCCCATTTGTGACTGACCCCTGTAAATGACCCAAATTATTTCTGACCGTCAGGCTTGAACGGAACAACGTCCTTTACAGCCTCTGCAGCAGTTATCTCACGGTCTCCGTTATCAATGTCGATAAGACGGTACCTGTTATTTCCCATGCCAAGCTCTGTCATATAGCTGAGCTGACGGTGTCCGTGACGGGATTCTATACGCTCCACCAGATCGTGACGCTCCTCCTCTTTAAGTGCATAGACCATATCCACCGACGCCTGATCTGCGGCAAGGATGTCCAATGACGCAACAATGCCGATATTCGGCGTTACCACAGGAGAAGCAGCTACACCCTCACAGTCGCAGGAAACAGACATATTCCGCAAGACATTAACAAAGCTGATGTTCTTTCCGAAATGGTCAACCACAGCCTTTGCAGACTCGGTCATTCTCTCCATGAACTCCTCCTGACCGATATCCCACATATCATCAGAGCCCGGTGTGGTGTGTATCATAGCTTTTCCTATGCGTCCGTCCGCACATCCGATGCCGATATTCTTTACAGAGCCTCCGAATCCGCCCTTTGTGTGTCCCTTAAAATGGGTCAGGACAAACATGGAGTCATAATTAAGGATGTTTTTGCCCATGTGCATCTCAGTGAACCATTTTCCACCTTTTACGGGCAGGGTCGCAGTACCGTCCTCGTCCATGATGTCAACAGGACAGAATGTCCAGCCGTTTATTTTAAGGGTCTCCCTGTGCTGCTCTGTAGTATAGCGGTCACCGTCGTAGTAGCTGTTGGTCTCAACAACAGTCGCCCCGGGGAGGTCATTTTTTATAAGCTCCTCCACCCATGAGCGGGGAATGATATTAGGACCTCCCGGCTCTCCTGTATGAAGCTTGATGGCAGTTTTTCCTGTTATATTTCCGCTTACAAGACCGAATATTTTACGCAGTCCCTCTTTTGAAAGGTCTCTTGTGAAGTAAACAACGGACTCATTTCCTGTGCGCTCGGAATATGGAACATAGCGGTCTCCGCCTGTTCCGGGTACGGGTCTTGTATCTGACATGGTACATTCCTCCTTGATCTACATCTGATTTATTACATTATACTACTTTATGGAAAATAAGTCAAGCCCTGAAATATCTCCAAAAACAGATACAAAAAGAAAGTGCCGCCGAAAGGCTGAGCCTTTCCGGCGGTACTTTTAGTGATCCTAGCAATTGCAGTCGTCTTCTGCACTGATAACAGGTTCGCAGCATCCGAACTTGGTAGTTTCATCGCCGTTAGCCTGAGGGAAGAACTGCTCTGTGGGGAATTCGATCCTGTCGAATACATCACAGGGAGCCTCGGAAGAAGCCGCTGTAGAGCAATCCTTGCAGGGAATGCAGTAATCGTAAGCAGGAACGATCAGCGATACGGGACGTGAAAGCTGAATGATGGAGAACAGACCCAAAGAAACAGCCAGAACTCTTTCGTAGTTTGGACGAGGAGGTCTGTGGTCACATCCGCAGTCCATAGGCGGTCTGTGGGGCTCACAGCCGCAATCCATGGGCGGCATAGGCATTGGAACAAAGCAGCAGTTATCAGAAGGTCTGGGAGGTCTGCAAACGCTGTTTGCCGTACCTGCAGGAACGCAGATAAGCTTAGCGTCCAGAGCCACAGGGTCGACTACCTGGATAGTAGCCTTAGGCATACTTGCCGCAGCGTTATTGTTGTTGCAGAAATTGCAATTGTTGTTGTCAAGGGGCATAGGAGTGAAATCCTGCTCGCTTGTAAATACCTTTGCATTTCCTTCTCCGCCGTAAAGGATAACTCTCTTGTTCCACAACGCAGTGCCGTAAAGCAGCGTTCCGGACTGAGGCTGGCAGAAGCCCTGTGTAAATGCTTCCGCAGTTACCTTAAATCTGTAAGTAATGTCAACCGAGTAGTAACCCGATTTAAATGGGACTGTGTCAACTGAAATGCAGGTCGCTTCAACCTCTACACAGCGTGTTCTGATTATGTTCATATCGTCCGTGATCTCGGGCGAGTCTTCATTAAGCGTGATCGGCAGCTCATAAATGCAGTCACGATCCGAGCAGCTGTCAAAGACCCGCTGAACTTCGATGCAAACCGCTTCCTTAAAGCAGTTGTTTTTATCGCTCATATAAATCCTCCTATGAAATTATTAAAGTATTAAAACTTCAATATATACTATTCACAGGTGCGATAAAAAGTTACAGAATTAAGTGTTTTTATCTGTCTGGTGGAATTCCTTAAGATTGCCTATCTTTTCATTTCTCTCGTCAAGGATCCTTTCCACCTCTGTCCATTCAAGTCCCTGATTCACCGCCAGTACCATTATATGATAGATAAGATCGTTTATTTCGTTCATAAGCTCATCATTATCCCCGTTTTTAGCCGCAATGATCGTCTCGGAGGCTTCCTCCCCGATCTTCTTGCAGATCTTATCCACGCCCTTTTCAAAAAGATAGCAGGTATAGGACTTTTCGGGAGCCTCCCCCCTGTCAAACGCCGCCTTGCGGGCTTTGAGCACCTCAAAAATTTCATGATAGACTGTCATTTTTCATTCTCCTTTATTTTTTTCATTCAGATTTATAAGTTTCATGGTATCCATATCAAGCTCCCGGTAGTAGCAGTTATTTGCCGCACCGTTATAGCTTGTATGACATATATTCCCCTTGTCCGGAGTGACCTGATATACAAGAGAGTTCTGCTCACAGTTGACAAAGATATGCTCAAGAGTAAATGTATTTCCCGATTCCGCACCCTTGAACCAGAGCTTGTTTCTGGAAGTACTCCAGAAGACCGCTTTTTTCAGACGTATGGACTCTTTCAGCGCCTCCTCATTGGTATACGCAATAAGAATCACTTCCTTTGTGTTTATGTTCTGGACAGCAACGGGAATAACGTGGTTTTCGTCTGATATCCCGTTTATCTTGTTCCAGTCAAGCATAAGCTTGTCTGTCTCTTCTATCATACCCATATTATCAGTCCTTTCTTTATTTAATACCCCTGTCATAAAAATCATTAAGCAGCACCGCAAGCTTTTCCGGAGCGTCAACATTGACCTCATGTCCCGAACCGCTGACTCTTTTGAGTTCACTGTTTTCCAGAATGACATTCAATTCCAGGGATGCCTTTTTGTTTGCGCTGTCCTTTTCTCCGTAAACAATAAGAACCGGACAGGAAATATTTTTGACAGAATTGCTGAAATCAAGCTCCGACATGGTTTTACATAACTGAATAAAATCAGACTTTTTAAATCCTGCCGACTTAAACATTGAATCCGGCATAAAACTGAAAATGAAATTCTGGACCCGAAGCAGACCCTTAGTCATTTTGTATTGGGCGGCAATAAGCACCAGAGAATTTACTTTATCGGGATAGTCAATGGCGTAGTTCAGAGCCAGCACCGCTCCAAGGGAAAGCCCGCACAGATCGACAGGCTCATCTGATCTGCTGCAAAAATCGGAAAAAGCTGCGTACAGGTTTTCGTAATTTACTTCCTTGTCCTGAATAAGGTCTGACAGATCAGGCAGCAAAATATCTTCATTTTCATTTAGTTGTGAGATAGTTTCCTCCCAGACGGAAGATGACTGTCCCAACCCATGAATAAATACTCTTTTCATGCCATTACTCCTTAAAAAATGTCAGAATCCTTTCGTTAAAATCCTTTGCTTCCTCGTATGCCGCGTGACCCAGATCATCGTACATATGAATTTCACAGCCTAATTTTCCGGCAATTTCCTCCGATGCTTTTCCCGTTACGATCTTATCCTGCCGTCCTCCGATCACAAGAACAGGACATTTTATCTTTTCAAGCTCATCATATGCATCATGTCCAAGGCAGGATCTTATCTGTATGAGAAACCGCTCGTAATTCTTCGGCTTACTTACTAAACCTAATATCGGATAGATCAGACGATATTTCTTAAGGTATTTTTCAGAATAGGAATTTTCCGCAGTGTTTATCATCAGCTGTTTGTGATCCCCCTGTTCGGCAAGCTCTATCCATTTTCCAAGTGCTTGCTTTACGGTATCGTTCTGCTTTGACAGCGTGACCGCCAGTACAAGCTTTTCCACCAGCTCAGGGTGATCTATGGCAAGATACTGAGAGATCATACCTCCCTGAGAAACGCCTAAGACCATAGCATTGGAGATACCAAGCCTTCTCATCGCCTCTGCCTGATCGTCAGCCATGTCTCTTGTGGAATAACCCTCTTTAAGACGATTTTTTCTGCTAAAAACATATACCTTATAGTCATCAGCGAACATTCTATATGAAAACGCCATCGGTACGGCAAGTCCCTTGACTGTAGTCAAGCCATCGCCTCCGCCGGGGATCATGACTAAATTCCTGCTCCCTTTTCCGAAAGAGACATAATCCATTTCCGTGTCGCCGATCTTCAAAGTAAGATTTTTTGCATTATAAAACATAAAAACACGTCCAACTAATAAGCTATTTATTTTAAGCAGTCCAGTATATCTTTTTTTGCATCATGATAGTAAATTACGTGTTCCATAGTTTCCTTTACCTCGGATATTCCTGTCGCTATTTCTTCTTCGGAACAATCAATACCTAATGAACGCTTGACGTTATATTCCAGCCATTCCAATCTGCCCTGATTGCTGTTATAAACGACTTCCCAATCATTCGGCAGCTGACCTCCCGCTTTTACATATGAGTAAATAAAGCAATTGAACAGCTCAAAGTCAATGCTGCATTTTTCATATCCGGACCAGCACAGCGCCAGTTCATAGGACTCCATTATCGGACTTGAATAGGAAAGACACTCTAAATCAATAATGAGATAGTCTTCTCCCGACCAAAGCACATTTTTACTGTCCATATCATTGTGACAAATAGAAATGACAGGGGGGATTTTTTTCATTGCCTCATTTCCGGCAGCTTGACTCTCATAAAGCAGAGTCCGGTTATCCTTAAGCAGATAGTACAGCTCCCTGTTTTTATGTTCAAGCTGATTTATGTAGAAGTCCCAGTCGGCTGAAATTTCATCTCTGCAGTAAGGAGCTTCCTTCCGGTCTATTTTGTGTATTCGGGCAAGCAGACTGCCGATCTTTTCACAGTGATGCTTCCGGATATCTTCACTCTTTAAAGCTTTTCCGTCATACCATTTAAAAAGGTAAAAGAACTGACCGTCTATACTTTGCATTTTTTTGCCGCCCAATATCATAGCCGGAAGAATGGGGATATCATTTTCCTCTAATTTTCTTTCCAGACTTTCAGCCATACGATAATTTTCCATTGCAGTTTCCCTCTGCATAACATATGGGTTCAGCAGCTTGACAGCATACTTTCCGGTTTCAGTGAAAAGTGAGTACATTTTATGCATGAATCCGCCCTTCAAAGGCGCAGGCTCACATTCCAACGTCCCTAAATCGTATTGCTGACATATTTTATTTAATATATCAATGTCCATAAATTACCTTACCATTTCACTCTGTTGACAGGCTTAGGCTTGCGGTAGTCCTCCACATATTCAAGTATCCGTTTCTTTTCATCGGCAGTTAAATTTTTGTCTGTATCCACAAAGTTTTGCAGCTTGTCCCACCGTTTGAGCATAAACAACACCGCCGCTATTAGACATGGTCTGCAGCTGCGGGCATTGTTATTAACCACATGGAACTCTTCATTTTCGTCCTCCTCAGGATGGAGATCAAAATAAGCCTCAAGCTTTTCCAGAGAGTCAAACTTATCATAAAATGAAAGAGCATGGCTAATAATATCCTGTGCAATAAGTCCTGCATACTCGTCCATGGACAGATCGGGACAGTATTTCTCCCATATGACATCATGGACAAACTCGTCCAGCGGCATAAAACCAGTTGCCAGACGACCCTGATTGAAGGACTCACCCCGAAAAAGACAGGTCAGCTTGTCCGCACGCACATACTGAAAAGCCAATGAGCAGGACAGCGTATACGCTTCCTCGTCGGAGTCCTTGTCCTTTTCAAAATGCACGAACAGATACTGCACAGATCTGTTCACTTTTCTATAGAGGCATCCGGTCTTTTTTCTTTTGAAGCCTGTCCCTGTCAGCAAATTGTCAAGCTTTAAGGTAAGCTGCTTATTATACTCATTTACCGACATAATATCAGATCCTTACAGGAATACCGTGCTTCTTTACATCCTGCTTTACTTCGCCTACAGTAAGCTCCTTAAAGTGGAAAAGGGATGCAGCCAGAGCTGCCGAGCAGTCGGTCTTTATGAATGCCTCTGCAAAATCGGACAGCTTTCCTGCACCTCCGCTGGCAATGACGGGAATTTTCACCGCCCTGCACACCGCATCAAGCATGGGGATATCAAAGCCCTCCCGCACTCCGTCTGTGTCAATGGAGTTAAGACAGATCTCCCCTGCGCCAAGCTGCTCGATCTTCTTGACCCACTCGATAAGGTCAAGCTTCATGTCTATCCTTCCGCCGTTTATGTAGACCGTCCACTTGTTATCAGCGATCATCTTTGCGTCGATGCCCACACAGATACACTGGGAGCCGAAAATGTCCGCCCCGTCCTTTATAAGCTGGGGGTTCTGAACCGCCTGAGAGTTTACGGACACCTTGTCCGCGCCTGCTCGGAGGGTATCCCGTATATCGTCAACGGTCTTTATTCCGCCGCCCACAGTCAGAGGGACAAACACCTTTTTGGCAGTCTCCCGGACAACGTCCAGCATGACTCCCCTGCCCTCATGTGAGGCTGTTATATCGTAGAAAACTATCTCGTCCGCGCCCTGCAAATTATATTCATAGGCACACTCTACCGGGTCGCCTACTTCCTTTATTCCCTCAAAATTTACCCCCTTGACAACCTTTCCGTCACGGACATCAAGACAGGGTATTATTCTTTTTGCAAGCATAATCATTTCTCCTTTTTGGCTAATATCCCGCAGAAAAATTATTTTGTTGACCCGGAATTTACTTGTCAAAAAATATTCAAGAGTTCTGACAAATGTTCAATGGTATAGTCGGGAGTGTCTTTTTCAGATAAGGGTGTCTGTAATCTTCCAAACCCTTGCTTTATCCATACAGTTCTCATTCCGGCGGATTTTGCAGGAGCAATATCATTGTCTATTCTGTCCCCGATCATAACCGTCTCATGGGGCAAGCATTCTGCTGTTTTCAGTGCATATTCATAAATGCGTGTATCAGGCTTCATGATCTGAACATCCCATGATGAAATAACATGGGTGAAATATTTAAGTATGCCAAAGCTATCCAATCGTTCACGCAGACCGTCTGTCTGATTTGCAATTACACCGAGTTCGTATTTATCGGACAGAAAATGAAGAATATTCGGAGCATCATCATATAATTTTTCAAGCTCATGCCGATATGGAGCAACCGTCTTGAACTGAAACTTTTTTATTACCGTCCGATACTGCGGTAAACGTGCGAGGGAAGCTTTTTCAATTTCCTGATAGATCGCCTCAGCAGAAAGTCCAAGACACTTTGCTTCCTTTGTTTCTGCCTGTTCTTCACATCGTTTTTTCCAAACAGCGCCCTCGTCTACTAATGTGTAGCCCATATCAAAAAATAAAGTTTTAATCACTACTTTATCTCCTATATATTTCGGTTTATTCTATACACATTAAATATTACTAGTCATTCCCACAAAATTTTTAAGTATTTTAAGACCGGTCTCCCCGCTTTTTTCCGGATGGAACTGGGCTCCGAAAACGGTCTTTCCGTCTGAGACCAGAGCGGACACCTTATGTCCGTATTCACAATAAGCATACAGGTTCTCGTCCTCACAGAAAGCCTTGTAAGAATGTACAAAATAAACATACTCGTTATCCGAAAGTCCTTCAAGCAGCGGACAGTCATGATTTTTCTCCAGCTTGTTCCATCCCATGTGCGGGATAACAAGATCGGGCTCGTCCATTTTATCAACGTGACCTGAAATAAGTCCCAGACCGCCGCACTCCTCAAATTCAAAGCCCTTGTCAAACAGAAGCTGCATACCAAGACAGATACCCAGAAACGGCTTCTTTTTTGCTTCCGTTTTGATAGTATCCACAAGACCGCTTTCATTCAGCATCTTCATAGCCCATGGGAAAGCTCCCACCCCCGGAAGGATTATACCCTCCGCATTTTTTATGTCCTCTGCGGACTTTGTAAGACGGTTTTCATAACCAAGATAGTCCAGAGCATTTTTCACACTGAAAATATTTCCCGCTCCGTAATCGATAACAGCGATCATTATAATACACCCTTTGTAGACAGTATTTCATTTCCTGCAATGACCTTTGCGTCTGCCACTGCATGAGCTGCAGCCTTGAACAGCGCTTCTGCAATATGGTGATCGTTTTTGCCGTACTCACATTTAACATGGAGAGTAACCCCTGCATTAACGGCAAATGCACGGAAAAACTCCTCCACAAGACAGGTGTCAAGCTCTCCTATACGATCATCGGAGAAATCTGCATTAAAAACAAGATAGGGTCTGCCGCTGATGTCAACACTTGCAAAGCCGAGAGCCTCGTCCATGGGGATAAACGCAGTCCCGTAACGCTTTATGCCTTTCATGTCCCCCACAGCCTGCCTGAAAGCCGTCCCCAGAACGATGCCCGTATCTTCAACAGAGTGGTGTCCGTCCACGTTCAGATCTCCCTTTACCCTTACGGTAAGGTCAAGACCCCCGTGTACTGCAAAGGCAGTGAGCATATGGTCAAAGAAGCCTATTCCTGTGGAAATGTCCGCTTTTCCGCTTCCGTCAAGGTCAAGCTTTATGCTGATATCTGTCTCCTTGGTTTTTCTGTTTACTTCTGCGCTCCTCAAAATTACTCCCCCTCTTCCATTGCTTCAAGTATCTTTGTAATTTCCGAAATTACTTCTTCATTTTCGTCCTTGCTTCCGGCAGTAATACGGATATAATTTCCCATATATCGGATGGCTATTGATTTTTTCAGAAGCTCCTCATATATTTTTCTCGCACAGGCTGTCTTTATAAAAACAAAGTTTGTTACAGGCTCATATACCTTTTCAAGCTTCACATATTTTTTTGAAAGATCAAGCATACTTTCGTAAAGGGACTTTGTGCTTTCCACGATCTCAGCGCAAAGCTTTTTAAGGGTGTCCTTTTCGGAAAGTATGGTACTGCACACTGTCTGTGAGATAGTGTCTGTATTGTAGGGAGACTTTACGCTTCTGAGAGCCGTGGTGATGGTCTCTCCTGCGACAGCAAAGCCCATACGTATACCCGCAAGACCCATTGCCTTTGAGCAGGTCTTAAGGATAATAAGGTTATCATAATTTCCTATCTCGTCAAGGATGCTCTGATCCCAGAAATCCATATACGCCTCGT